>NZ_JBSWYV010000005.1:0-252344 GCF_056161285.1 Thalassospira sp. ABL2_045
GTCATGCGCAAAATCATTGTAAGGGCAAACGCAAGGATGCGCATATATCATGCAGCGGTCCTTGACACTTAACACCGCTGCTTTTTCTTTTGCACACCAACATCTCTGCCTAAAACCAGTGACGAACATTATGCGGCGAACACTTCACAAAGCTCGTCAAGTGTCGCCAGAAGCTCTTTAAGGTTCAGCGGCTTGGACATCACCATGACCGGTGCATCTGTCCCGTCCTCGTCTTCAACTGGCTTCTCGGCATCACCGGGATGGCCGGTCATCACAATAACCGGCAGTGCAGGATTGCGTTCGCGGAGCTCCTTGACCAGCGTATTGCCATCCATTTGTGGCATGCGAATATCGGTAATCAGGATATCGGGCTGGACTATGCCTGCGATCGCCAGAGCATCTTCACCGTCGCTTGCTGCGGACACATTAAAGCCCTGTGCTTCCAGATAGCCCGAGATAATCTCCATCGCGTCAAGTTCGTCATCGACCACAAGGATACGAATATTACCGCGTGCTTCCGCATTCTTTGGCACCTGCGACAGCCACCCGTCCTCGAGTTCTTCATCGGCCAAATCGTCTGCCTCAGTGACCTCGATATCGGCAAGCGGCAGGGAAATTTCAAAACAGGCCCCGTCGCCCTCGTTTCGAACATCGATCCTGCCGCCCATGGCTTCAACAATGCCAAAGCTGACAGAAAGGCCAAGTCCGGTGCCCTTGCCCACATCCTTGGTGGTAAAGAACGGGTGGAACAACAGATCAATCGCCGCTTCCGGCACGCCACCACCGTTATCATTGACCGCAAGCTTCAATGTCTTGCGCGTTTCATCAATCATGGCACAAACCCGGATCAGGCCACCAATGCTTCCGGCGTCATCGCCGTTTTCGTTAATCGCATCCCGGGCATTGCTCAGTAAATTGACCAGTACCTGTTCCAGTTGGACCTGACGACCATTCACAAAGCAGCGCTGCCGGGGAGACACGACATCAATGACGATGCCTGAAAGTCGGCAGTCATGCTCAACCATATCTACGGCACGCTCGACCGCCTTCATCACATCAAACGGTGCGAAATCGTCATCGTCTGGTCGGCTGTAAATCTGAAGGTGTTTGATGATCTCGGACATGCGCTCTGTCTGTGCACTGATCAGGGACAATCTTTCGCGCTGGAAAGCTGGCTTTACCGCATCCAGATCATATTGCAGGGCACAGGTATCAGCAGCCATGCGGATTACATTGAGCGGCTGGTTCATTTCATGGGCCACGGATGCCGCCATCTCGCCGAGTGTGGCGAGTTTGGAAGTCTGAACCAGCTGGCGTTCGACCTTGCGCTTTTCGGTGACATCTTCGGCCAGCATCAGCATCGCGGGCGCGCCTTCATGGGTAAAGGCAATGGCCGAGACTTCAAGTTCGACATTCTCGCCTTCCGGGCGCTGACAGATGATCGTGAAATCCGCCCGGCCGGGATAACCATTGCGATAGCGCGAGATATATTCTTCAAGTGTTTCGCGGCTTGAAGGATGCACCATCTCCATAAAGGATCGCCCAACAAGCTTGTCGCTGTCGCTTGCGCCCAAAATGGTCACCCCCTGCTGGTTCATATAGACGATTTCTTCCCCGCTCAAGACAGAGATAAGTTCCGGTGCCAGTTCAACCAGCTTGCGGTATCGTTCTTCACTTTCCTTCAGCGCCCGCTCGGCCCGTGAACGCTCAATCGCGTAGCGGATCGAGCGGCGAATGGTGCGACCATCCGGGAATTCCTTGGTCAGATAGTCTTCTGCACCGTGCTGAAGTGCATCAAACGCCAGTTCCTCGTCCTTGTGACCGGTCAGAACAACCACAGGCGCAACATTGGCACAACTGCGAACACGACTGATGGTCGCGACCCCTGACGAATCCGGCAATGTCAGATCAAGCAGGACAACGTCAAACTGCGCTTCTGCCCCTTCTCCATTAAGAACCGCCATCGCAGAAGCAAGATCACTGCAATGTTCGATATCAAATGGTTCACCGGTTTCTTCCAACAGGGTGCGCACCAGAAACGCATCCCCAGGATTATCTTCGACAAGAAGAATTCGAAACCGTTGTTCAGGCATTGCAGTCGCATCCAACTATCAGAGAAACGGGTTCTCGTCCTGTATTGAAAGGATCGAAAACCTGTTGATTCTGCATGGTTTCGCCGTCCCTAGCAATCCTGAACATCAACAAGCAGCCGTCCCTTGACCTGACCTTTGAGGATCTTCTCACCCCATGGAATAATGTCAGCAAGCGCAACCTTGGTAGTTGCCGCTGCCAACTGGTCCTTGGGCAGTTCCTTGGCAAGGCGTTTCCAGGCACGAACACGCGTTTCATACGGGCACATGACTGAATCAATGCCGATCAATTTCACACCACGCAGCAGGAACGGAATAACGGTTGCCGGCAAGTCCGGACCACCGGCAAGTCCGCAGGCGGAAACAACACCATGATACTTCATTTCAGACAGCACATGCGCAAGGGTCGTGCTGCCGACACTATCAATGGCCCCCACCCAGCGCTCGGCCAAAAGCGGCTTGCTGGTGTCGGTCAGTTCATTGCGATCAACAATCGTGCTCGCCCCAAGGTCACGAAGATATTGATGCGTTTCCGCACGCCCGGTTGATGCGGCCACCAGGTAGCCCAGCGAAGACAGAATGGAAACAGCAACCGACCCGACCCCGCCTGCGGCGCCAGTCACCAGAACTTCGCCATCGTGATCTTTTGAGACGCCCTGCTCTTCAAGCGCCATGACAGCCAGCATTGCGGTAAAGCCGGCTGTACCAATCGCCATCGCCTGCGAAGCGTCAAGCCCGCCGGGCAGTGGCACCAGCCAATCCGCTTTGACCCTGGCAAGTTGGCCATATCCGCCCCAGTGGGCCTCACCAACGCGCCAACCGGTCAGGATAACTTCGTCACCGGTCTTGTAGCGATCATCAGTCGATGAAACGACTTCGCCCGAAAAATCGATTCCGGGGACATGTGGATAATTTCGAACAAGCCGCCCCAAACCGTTCAGGACCATGCCATCCTTGTAGTTCAAGGTCGACCATTTGACGTGAACCAGAACCTCGCCTTCAGGCAAGTCATCTGTGCTCAGATCCTTGAATTCTGCCGAGACGCCTTTTTCTTTCTGGTTAAGTACCAGTGCACGGAATGGCTCAGTCATGGGGTCCTCCCGATCTGTTCGGTTTACAGATCAAGAGTATGGGGCCGGGTTCCTTACGTCAAACCTGGACATGGCTTTCAGGCTAAGTCAGGGGCTCACTCAAGGACAGGACTGCGCGCCGGATCGAACGCGGGGTCCACATCGCCCACTAGGGCAATAAGGATCACGACACCCACCAGAATGCCCAGATAAATGAGTAACCGTCGGGAAGCATTCCTGTTTTCAGGACTTGCTGGAACAACCTCATCCTGCACTTCCCCCGGCAGACTGCGGTAGGATAGCCAGCTCAGCAACGGAACAATAACGAGGTCATCTAACCAGCCAAGTCCCAGCAGGACATCGGGCAACAAATCGACCGGACTGATCAAATAGACGAGTCCGGCCAATAAAAGCAGCTTGGATTTCAACGCGACATCCTTGCGCAGCAAAGTGCGCAAAAGGTTCGGGATGACCATCCAAGTCGATGCCTTTTTCACAAGACCTAACCCATCCTAGCGATGCAATGGTGTGACATAGGCAGAGTAGGCAACTCGCATCGCTTGTGCAAACTGATCACGCTCTTTCTCTGTATAGCGCGACTTCGCAATGTCATTCTCAGCTGACAGGCAATCCGCGGTGCATTCCGCGAGAACGGTGGTCGGCAGTTTGAATTCGTATGTCGCACCCGACGCGGCAGTCCCCTTCAAGGGCATCGCTTCGATCGATTCCGCGTGCAGATCACTCGGCGGCACAGTCATCCATGCCAGTCCCAATGCAAAACCAAGAACAGCCAGCATTGCTAGTTTATCAAGATACAGCATCTCTACGTCCCAACAGCATTTCTGTTAATTGTTATTCGCAATTGATAAATGCCGTAGCGACGTACTTGTTCCCTCAAAAGTTAAGAGACATTAACTTCTTACCGAATTTTCGAGCGTTTCAAAGACATCCGCACCCGGTGCATGACCAAGCACGTTCGCCTGATGCCAAAGGGCATAAAACAGCAAATGCCAACAGGCGGCCCCTTCGCGTTTGCCCGGTGTCTCAAAGAGTTTCTCGACCCGCTCAGCATCGGCAATTTCGGCAATACCTGCCTGACGTGCAACCAGGGGACCAAGTTCCTTGCCGCGCCCTGCAATCCACTCAGATACCGGCACAGTAAACCCACGTTTTTTGGCAAATGGCTCCGCCATTGGCAAGCAACGCTCCAACCATTTACGCAACAGAAACTTGCCGACACCTTTGCGAACCTTGAGACGGTCCGGCAGCTGATAGGCAAACTCTGCGACAACCGGATCGAGGAAGGGGGCACGCCCCTCGAGGCCATTGGCCATCAACATGCGATCCAGCTTCAACAACAGGTCATTTGGCAGCCAGTCAGAACAGTCAACAGCCTGTGCGATCGAAAGACGAGAGCGTTTCCCTCGGTTTTCACGACTTTCCGAGGCAGCAATTCCATCGCGCCAGCCGTCAAGAATACCTGGGCGCAAGACGTCAACCTTGTCAAAAGTCCCCTTGGATCGCATGACGCGTCCCCCAAGCAAAAAGGGACGCATGACCGAACGATACCGGCCATAGCCGCCAAACAATTCGTCACCGCCTTCGCCCGACAGCACAACCTTGAAATCGCGCGCAGCTTCCTTGGCAAGTTTATAAGTCGGCAAAATCGCATAATCTGCCGCCGGATCATCCATACATGCGGCCACCTCGGGCAACAGCGTCCAGAAGTCCTTCTCGGAAAACATTACCTCGACATGATTTGCATTGCAGGCCTTGGCGACATTACGCGCAAGCTCGCGCTCGTCATGGACGCTACCGGCTTCAAACGCCGCCGTATAGGCCGTTACCGGCCGTTCATTCAGGCGATGCATCATGCCAAGCAAGGATGCGCTATCCACCCCACCCGACAGGAACATGGCATAGTCGACATCGGACCTTTGATGCAGACGGACCGTTTCCTCAAATACCCCGTCCCATTCATAAAGCGCACGGTCAAGATTGTTACCAACGGCACCCGTGTCACTCAAAACCTGACGACGGCGACGCTCGACGATGCGTCCGTTTTTCAAAACGATGGTTTCGCCAGGTTGCAGGCGCTTGATCCCGTCCAGGATGATCTCTGTCCCGGTTGTAAATTGAACCTGCAGCAGTTCCGCGCGCGCGTCCTCACGCACTTGACGTCTCACAAGGCCCGCGGCAACCAATGCCTGCGCTTCGGATGCAAAGGCAAAATATTCGGGTGTTTCGACGTAATAGACCTGCTTGATGCCAAACGGGTCGCGACACAGAACAACCTGATTGTCGATCACATCGTGAATGGCAAAGGCATACATACCACGCAGTTGATCAAACCCGCCAACACCATCGCGTGCAAATATGCGAAGGGCTGTTTCGCAATCCGAATGGGTTTTAAATCCGTCTTCGCCCAACTCTTTTCTGAGTTCGAGATAGTTATAAATCTCGCCATTGGCGATCAGGGCATTGCCATTTTCATGATATAGCGGCTGATCGCCTGTATTCAGATCAATGATCGCAAGTCGGGTCTGAACAAAGCCGACAGGCCCTTTAACGTAACGCCCGTCTCCATCCGGCCCACGGTGTGCCAGGGCATCACGCAAACGATCCAGCACCTCAGGATCAAGGGTTTGCTTGTCCTTTGCGATATAACCGGCAATCCCGCACATTAAGGTGTTACCTCATCAAAGAAGGCCTTGTATCGACTGACCACGACATCCTCAGTAAAGTCTGCTTCAAACGCAGCGAGACCGTTTGCCGACAATGTTTGGGAAAGAGCTTTATCATCAACCACTGTGCGCAAATCATTCGCCAGCGCAGCAATATCTTCAAGAGGCGAGAGTAATCCGCTTTCCCCCGGCTTGATCAACTGCACGGGTCCCTGACTGGCTTGCGCAACGACAGGTTTGCGGTGCGCCCAAGCCTCAATCACCATGTTGCCAAGCGGCTCGTGGCGCGAAGATGCGCAAAAGACATCACAGGTAGCAAAAAGATTGGCTACATCCCGGCGCCAGCCCAACAACCGGATACGATCAGCCACACCACATTCGCCAGCCAGTCTCAGCAGCTCATCCTTAAGGCCGCCTGCCCCGGCAATCCACAGATAGGCATCAGGCACATCAACCAAAGCGCGGATTAGCGTATCGAATCCCTTGTTCTCATGCAGACGGCCCAAACCCAAAATCAACGGTGCGTCGTTCGGCGTGTTGAATTCGGATCGATCAATTGGGGTACCGGGTTTTGCGTCGACAAAGTTCGGGAGATAATGGGTCCGATCAGCCGGCCAACCTTCACGTACCAGATAATCACAAATGTCGCGCGTGTTGCCGATCAGGTGGTCACAATCACGGAAATTCTTCAGCTTGTAATAGCCACCAAGTCGGGCGACTTTGGTAAAATTGCCCGATGGCGTCATACGGCTGGCACGGTTCATCCAGCTCAGAACGATCTTCGGCTTGTGCTCTTTGATCTGCTTGCGCAATGCCCAAGGCGTTCGGAAATCAAGGCGCCCGCCAAAAGGCAACTCTTCAAATGAAACACCATTTTCGGCAAGAACGGCGTTACGGCCTTCGTTCGGCCGGACAACGCAATGCTGATCAACCCCGGCACGCTCAAAGCCAGATGCCAGACGCACAAAGAACTCCTCTGCACCTCCGAAAGGGCTTCCGGCCATGGTTTGCATCAACATGGTCATTGGCGGTTCTCCGATGCACCCAGATTACTCGTCGTCATAGCGCGCCTTAAGATAGGATACCATCGGGAACAAAGCAGCCAGCAAGGCGATCAGGAACCCCATACCGCCTTCCTTGTATCCCTTGCGCGATACAAAGCAGCGCCAGAAGCGTGAAATAATACGTCGGAAGTTATGTGCAAAACTGCCAATTTTTCCTGAAGCGCGCAGGTCAGCTGCACGTGCTGTTGTATAGCTGTCAAAACGGCGGATCATGTCTGAAATATTGCGGTCAACAAAATGCACCAACGCACCGCCAAGCTTTGGCCCCTGACTCCCTGTAAAGTTTATAGACGGATGAACACGTTGCCCGCCCCAGACCTTGCATCCCTTCCTGAACAACCTCCATACCGCCGAAGTTCCGAACGACGCGCCCCAACCATAACGCACCAATCGTTTGCCGACATAATTATCAACAGCGATCAAATAGCGGTCATACCCACCGACGCTGACCGCCTCCTGAATCGACCGCGCAAGTTCGTCATTAACATGCTCATCAGCATCTAATTCAAATATCCATTCACAGGTTGCCTCTTCGATCCCCTTGTTCCGACGATGCCCCTCAATGGTCCAACTACCAACAACTGTTTTTGCACCAAACTCTTTTGCGATCTCTTCGGTCCGGTCTGTGCATTTGTCACAGACAACAACAATCTCGTCGGCGAAGCTGATCTTTTCCAAGCATGCGGCCAAACGATTTTCTTCGTTGTGGGCACAAATAACCACTGAAATACTGGGTTTTGTATCAGTCATGGACCTGTTCCTGTTTACGATGATCTGTGACCAATTGGATTGCCGCTGCGACCACTTTGGCAACCGGCAGGGTTTCCATCAAATTTTCTTTCGACAGATAGCTTTCGCGGTTTGCCATGATCTTGTCAAAGGACCAATCTGTCCTAACTGCCCGCCCCCATCTTGAATAAGGCCTGTAATGTTCGTCGCGTGACGGCCCGAAAAGTCCGAGTGTCGGGCATCCTGATGCCGCCGCCATATGCATGAGGCCTGAGTCATTGCCAAGATACAAATCTGCGCTTTCTAGACACGCCATTACTGTCAGGAGGCTCTCGGTCCCGAATATCTCGGACTTGCGGTTTTCAGGAAGGGACCGGATAACCGGCGCGGCCATCTCACGCTCGTTCGGGGCGCCGATCAACAAGACATGCGCGCCTTCCAGAACGCTGCCCTCACCTGTAAGCAGAGAAATTGTTTCAATAAACCGTTCTGGATGCCAGGTTTTGCCAACCCAGTTTGATGTTGGCCCAACGACCAGCAGGGGTCGATCCGTCTTGGGCAATATCTGCTGCGCGCGAGCCCGTTCCTTTTGACCAATCCAGATTTTTGGCGAAGGTGGCGGCTCTACGCCGATCATTCTGCCCAACTGTTCCAGTCGATGGAGGCTGTTATCATTGCCCGGCAACACCACCCGTTTCCGTCCCGGCAACACATAGGCCGTCGCACTGCCGCGCAAATCAACGATGATATCCCACCAGTTCAGGACGACAGATTTCCAGAGCTTCCACCAATGGCCGCCGCGCTTTTGCTTGGGCATTTTGATGATACGTTCAAGGTTCGGGACACCTTCGAAAATTGGGGCTGCAACCGGCCCGCAGGCAACCGTCACGCGGATGCCGGGATAGGTTTCGACATAGTGGCGCAGAACCGATGTCGACAGTACCGCATCGCCCAGACGGTTTGAGGTGATGAACAGCAGGCGCACGGTTTACAGTTTCTCCAGCTCGCCAGCGACATGGATCCATTCGCGTCGATCATTGCGCGCGGCTTCGGACTGGCTGGCAAAGAAGGAACGGTCTGTCAGAAGCTGCGATGTGATGTTGCCAAATGCCGCCTCGTCAGGGACGATGTAACCGGTCTTGCCATCCTCAACCCGACTTTTGGCAATCCCGCCATAGGACACAACCGGTGTTGCAGCCCCTAGCGCATCAACAAGCCACTGCCCGACATAATCCGTGCCATACTTGCCGTGATGGAGGAATGCCCGTGCATTGGCAACGGTTTCGGCCATATCGGCTTCGGGTTTGGGATGATGAACCCTTACCCCCTTGTCGATGGCCGAACGCACCATATCGAGCAGGTCTTCAGATACGGCGTCGTTTTCGCCGGCCATGGCGCTAAACAGGTCATAGGCATAGATTTCAAGGATCGCATCGGGTGCCTTGGGCGCAACGTAGGTTTCCCAAATGCGGATGATCTGGGCGATTCCGGTCGAGCTGTTGGCAACGGTCACGGCCAGTTCATCGCGCGATTCAAACGCCCAGTGCATGTTCGATGCCATGACAAAGGATGTCGTCGCCCCTGGCTTGATCACCACCGGCTTTTTGGCCAGTTCCGCATCAAAGGCGTTTGCCTGCGCATCATCGGTAAAGATGACCTGAACTCTCTTTTCCTGCAGAACCAGACGCACATCATCGGCATTCAACCGCGCCGGATCGCCATCGAACCAAAGTGCAATGGTTGCGCCTTCGGGTACAGATGCGTGGCTGAGCAACGCCGGATCGCGCCAGACAATCACGGTATTGACCGCATCACCGCCAAAGGGTGGCAGTTCAGCATCAAGCTGGCGCCAGGCAACACCGTGCATGTCCTTGTCGATGCCGCCACTCCGGCGCGCTTCGACCTTATGACCGCGGGCAACAAGGGACTCTGCCAAGGCAATGAAAGCGCGCTGGCATGTTCCGAGCGGACGGGCTTCGCGATCCTTGGGATCAAAGCCGATAGACTGATCAAGCATCAAGATTTTCATAAGTTTGGTTCTATCCGTTCGACGCCGTTTTATGAAGGGTTTTCTTATATCTTATCCGGCCCTTATCCGCACAGACAGGTCTTGCGAAAATTCTGTGATTGCCCCACATTTTGCCCAAACAATTCCGATGAACCGGAGCCAAAATCATCATGAGTGAGACTTTTTATGCCCTTTTGCCGGATCGCGCGGTGATCCGCGTGAGCGGCCCGGACCGGGTCAGCTTTCTGCAAGGGCTGGTATCAAACAATATCGAAACCATTTCACCCGAGAAGTCGGGCTATGGCGCGCTTTTAACCCCACAGGGCAAATTCCTGTTTGATTTCTTTGTCTATCATCAGGATGAAGACAGCCTGCTGATTGAATGTGAACGCGGCGAAAATGGCGAACGTGCGGCCGAACTGTTCAAAAAACTTCGCATGTACAAGCTGCGCGCAAAAGCCGAACTGACGGATGTCAGCGACAGTTACGACGTGATGGCAGTCTTTGGCAAAGATGCCCTGACGTCCCTTTCGCTTGAAGCAACACCTGGTGCGACAGCCCACATGGCCGATGGTATCAAGGCGGTTGACCCGCGCCTGGTCGAGATGGGCGCGCGTGTCCTTCTGCCAAAAAATGCGCTGGCGGAAATGGGTGCGATCGGTGCCGAGGAGAGCGATGTCGAAGCCTATCACCAGATGCGTGTTTCGCTGGGCATTCCCAATGGCAGCGAAGAAATGGAAGTCGAGAAATCCATCCTGCTTGAAAGCGGCTTTGAGGAGCTGGGCGGCGTCGATTTCAAAAAGGGCTGCTACATGGGCCAGGAGCTTACTGCCCGCACCAAATATCGTGGCCTTGTCCGCAAACGCCTGTTGCCTGTCAAAATTGACGGCCCGGCACCAAGCGTTGGCACACAGATCATGAATGGCGACAAGGAAGCTGGGATTATCCGTTCTGTCCATGGCGATTTCGGACTGGCTCTGATCCGGCTTGAGCGGGTTGAAGGCGATGCAGAGCTATCTGCAGGCGATGCAAAGATCACGGTTTCTGTTCCCGATTGGGTTCAGTTGCCGGAAAATGCTGCCTGAATTCGGCCCAAAACCCGAAACTGATGTATCAAACGGGCTCCGCCATGCGGGGCCCGTTTTTCGTTAAAGTCTGTTGCAACGCACCAACAGCCCCTATGTTAAAAGAAAAGCAAAATCGGGATTTGCGATGAAACTGTGGAACAGGGTCCTTTATGTCCGGGGCTTGATGGCCGTGCTTTGCACGCTTGCCATGACACCTGCCATGGCAGCAATTCAGCAAACTGCGCCGGATTTAAGTGACGTACCGGTATCCGACATGTCGATTACTGAGGCCGAAAAGGAACTGGCAACAATCACCGAGGCGTATAACCGCAAGGGTTATCAGATCAAGCAGATGGCGCTTGGCACGTTGCTTCGCTTCTACACGCAAAAAATTGTGCCCTGTGGGGCGATTGTCACAAACGTTCGTGACTGTCTGGACAATTACTGGCCGGACCTTAAAACCTATCCGGGGCATTTTCTGGGGCCGAATGAAAAGCCCGCACTCAAGCCGACCATCGAACAGGCGCGCATGACAGAGGAAAACTACCGCGATGCGGTAGAACGTCTGAACATGTTGCTGCGTGCCGTCCGCTATGAAAGCACGCTTGCCCCCGACCAACGTTATCGCACGCAGCTTGATGCCGTGATTGCGCACCTGACGGAGCTTCGCGAGGCCGAATATCACAACCGGCTGCTTTTCGAGAAACTGTTCAAGATCGGCGGCATCATCCTGTTGCTTCTAGGGCTCGCGGTTGGCGGAATGCTGGTGATGAAACACCGGACCCAACGCAACGACCCGTCATAACAGTAAGACAAAAAAGAACGGCAACGAGCTACCCCGTTGCCGTTTTTATCTTTGTTCACGTCTCAAATTTACGTGCTGAAATTATTTACCAAGTGCAGCCTGTGCTGCAGCAAGGCGGGCAATCGGTACGCGGTACGGGGAACAGGAAACGTAATCAAGCCCCTGTGCCTCGCAGAAGGCGATGGATGCTGGATCACCGCCATGCTCCCCACAAATGCCAAGCTTGATGTCACCGCGCGTTGCACGGCCCCGCTCGGCCGCAAGGCTGACCAACTCGCCAACGCCATCCTGATCCAGCGATACGAACGGATCACCGGCGAAGATGTCCTTGGCAATATAGGTATCAAGGAAGCGCGCCGCGTCATCACGTGACAGACCAAAGGTCGTCTGGGTGAGGTCGTTCGTGCCAAAGCTGAAGAATTCGGCTTCTTCGGCAATTTCACCCGCCCGGAGCGCGGCACGCGGCAGTTCGATCATGGTGCCAACCAGATATTTCAGCTTGGCGCCCTTTTCGTCTTCGACCTCAGCTGCGACCCTGATGATCGCGGCCTTGAGGATTTCAAGTTCCTTCTTGCCAACAATCAGCGGGATCATGATTTCCGGAATGACCGGATCGCCACCATCCTTGGTCACCTCGATCGCAGCTTCAAAGATGGCGCGTGCCTGCATCTCGTAGATTTCCGGATAGCTGATCCCCAGACGGCAGCCGCGATGACCCAGCATCGGGTTGGCTTCGGCAAGATCCAGCAGGCGACGCTTGACGATGGCTTCGGACACACCGGCAGCCTTGGCCACCTCGGCGATTTCGGCATCGCCATGCGGCAGGAATTCATGCAGCGGCGGATCGAGCAAACGAATGGTGACCGGCAGCCCCTTCATGATGCGGAACAGGTCGATAAAGTCCTGACGCTGATAGGGCAGAAGTTTTGCCAGCGCGGAACGACGGCCCTGCTCGGTTTCAGCCAAGATCATCTCGCGCATGGAGATAATCCGTTCCGGATCAAAGAACATGTGTTCCGTGCGGCAAAGACCTATGCCCTCTGCCCCGAAGCCACGTGCAGTTTCGGCTTCTTCCGGGGTTTCGGCGTTGGTGCGGATCGTAAGACGACGCAGCGCATCCGCCCATTCCATCAGCTGCGAGAAATCACCGGAAAGATCGGGCTTCAGGGTTGCGACTTCGCCCAGCATGACTTCGCCGGTTGCGCCATCAAGGGTGATAACGTCCCCTTCCTTAAGGGTCACACCGCCCGACATCATGGTTTTGTTGGCATAGTCAATTTTGACCGCACCGGCACCACAAACGCAAGGTGTGCCCATACCGCGCGCAACCACGGCCGCGTGACTGGTCATGCCACCGCGTGATGTCAGAATACCTTGGGCCGCATGCATGCCGGCAATGTCTTCGGGGCTTGTTTCGATACGTACTAGAATAACCTTGCGACCCTTGCCTGCCCATTCTTCGGCAACCTCGGCGGAAAAGACGATCTGGCCGGATGCCGCGCCGGGTGATGCCGGAAGGCCCATACCAACCACCTTGCGGTCCGCTTCGGGATCAAGGGTCGGGTGCAGCAGTTGGTCAAGCTGCGCGGGATTGACGCGCATGATGGCGTCTTCCTGGGAAATCACGCCGTCACGGCACATTTCAACCGCGATGCGCAGTGCAGCCTTCGCCGTGCGTTTGCCCGCACGGGTCTGAAGCATGTAAAGCTTGCCGGACTCAACGGTGAATTCCATGTCCTGCATGTCGCGGTAATGGGATTCAAGCTTTTCGCGGATATCACAGAGTTCCTTGAAGACACGGGGCATCGCGGCTTCCATCGAAATCAGGTCGGAACCGGATTCCTGTTTTTCAATTTCGGTCAGCGGCGCCGGAGTACGGATACCGGCAACAACGTCCTCGCCCTGCGCATTGATCAGGTATTCGCCATAGAAGCGATCTTCGCCAGTTGAGGGATTGCGTGAGAAGCACACACCGGTCGCGCAGTCATCGCCCATATTGCCAAAGACCATCGCCTGAACGTTGACCGCAGTCCCCCAGCTGGCCGGGATATTGTGCAAACGGCGGTAGGTGTTGGCACGTGCATTCATCCAGCTGCCAAAGACGGCACCAATCGCGCCCCACAGCTGTTCGCGCGGGTCCTGCGGGAAAGGTTCGCCCAATTCGCTTTTGACTTTTTTCTTGAATGCTTCGACGACTTCGGCCCAGTCATCTGCGCCCATGTCGGTATCAAGGGCAACGCCCTTGTCTTCCTTGACGGTCTCAAGGATGTCTTCGAAGTGATAGTGATCAACGCCCAGAACGACGTCGCCATACATCTGAATGAAGCGGCGGTAACTGTCATAGGCAAAGCGACGGTCACCAGATACGGCTGCCAGTCCTTCGACCGTTTCGTCATTGAGACCAAGGTTCAGAACCGTATCCATCATGCCGGGCATGGACGCCCTGGCACCGGATCGCACGGAAACAAGAAGCGGGTCCTTGGCATTGCCAAATGTACGGCCGACAAGTTTTTCAACAGAGGCCAAGGCACTTTCGACTTCGGCATTCAGACCATCCGGGTAAGCGCGGTCATTGTCATAAAACGCCGTGCAGACTTCGGTTGTAATGGTAAAGCCGGGCGGGACTGGAAGTCCGAGATTGCACATCTCGGCAAGGTTTGCGCCCTTGCCGCCCAGAAGTTCACGCATATCCGAACGGCCCTCGGCGCTACCGCCACCGAAACCGTAAACCCATTTGGTCATCTTGCCTTTTCCTCATCTGGTCGAGGCCCCGATGGGCCTCCCCGGATGGGGAAAGCCCCGCAACCTTGACCGTATTTATGATTCGATCTTCGAGAAGTCGGCAATATCGTGCAATGCCGTGCGAATTTGCGCCAACAGCTTCAAGCGGTTGGCACGTTCATCAGCATTGTCGCTATTGACCGTAACCTTTTCGAAGAATGTATCGACCGGTTCACGCAACCGCGCAAATTCGGTCATAGCCGCGGCATAATCCTCGTCACGCAGAAGTGGCAAGGCCTTGTGCCGGACATCAATGAGCGCCTCATACAGTTTGCGTTCTTCTTCCAGGCTCAGAAGATCCGCGGAGACGTCCGCGTCATAGGACATATCGTCCTTTTTCTCTTCGATGCGCAGGATGTTGGACGCACGCTTGTATCCGGCCATAAGGTTGACGCCGCTTTCACCGGAGACAAAATCGGAAAGCGCTTCAACACGGGCCAACAGGCGGACAAGATCGTCCTCGCCATCGAGTGCAAACACGGCCGACACCAGATCATGGCGCACACCCTGTTCACGCAGATGGACTTTGAGACGGTCTGCAAAGAAGGCCAGAAGGTCTTCGACCGCCTCGTCACGACGAATGGTTGCCGGGTACTGGGAAACCGCGAAAGCAAAGATGCGCCGCAGCGGCAAACGCAAACCGTTTTCCAGAACCAGACGAATGACACCCAGTGCCGCACGACGCAAAGCAAACGGGTCTTTTGAACCGGTCGGCTTTTCATCAATCGCAAAGAACCCGGCAAGGGTATCAAGTTTCTCAGCCAGAGCGAGGGCAACCGAAACCGGGGCGGTCGGGCACATGTCCGACGGGCCGGCCGGTGCATAATGCTCGGCAATTGCATTGGCGACTTCCGGGGCTTCGCCGTCATTCTCGGCGTAATATTTACCCATCAGCCCCTGAAGTTCGGTGAATTCAAACACCATCTGCGACACGAGATCGGCCTTGCCGATTTCTGCTGCGCGGTCGGCCAGCTTGGTATCACAACCATCAATATCTGCAGAAACTTCACGCGCCAGACCCCGCAGGCGCAGAACGCGCTCTGCCAGCGAGCCAAGCTTGGCGTGGAAGACGATGTTATCAAGCTTCGGCAGACGCGATTGCAGCGTCACTTTCCGATCCTGATCCCAGAAGAACTTGGCATCATGCAGACGCGCACGCAGAACCCGCTCGTTCCCGGCGATGATCTTGGCGTTGCTGTCGGCGGTGATCATGTTCGAAACCGTGATGAAGCGCGCGGCAAGCTTGCCGGCCTTGTCTTCGACCACGAAATATTTCTGATGTTCACGCATCGAGGTTTCAAGAACCTCGCGCGGGATGTCCATGAACTGGTCATCAACCTTGCCCATGACCGGCACCGGCCATTCAACCAGACCACAAACTTCTTCAAGAAGACCGTTGTCTTCCAGAAGTTCAAAGCCTTCGGACGCTGCAAGTTTCTTGGCACCGTCAAGGATGACCTGTTTGCGCTGTTCGCGATCCAGCATGACCTTGGCGGCAAGCAGCTTTTCCTTGTAATCGGCGGCATTCGTGACACTGAATTCGGCCGGGGCAAGGAAACGATGGCCACGGGTGGTATCGCCTGCGGTGACCGGACCATAGGTGACCGGAATAACCTTGCCATCAAACAGGCACAGAATGCGGTCAAGCTGACGCACCCAGCGGATTTTCTGATCTGCCCAGCGCATGGATTTCGGCCAGGGCAGTTTATTCATTGCATCTTCGATGATGTCCTTGATGACATCGGATGCCGCGCGGCCTTTCTGTTCGACAATCGCAAACAGGAAGACGCCCTTGGGCGTTTCACGCTTTTCGCACTGATCAAGGGTCACACCATTGCCGGTCAGGAAGCCATTGATGGCCTTTTCCGGGGCATCGGCACGCGGACCACGGCGCTCTTCGCGCAGGTCAGGCTGTTTTTCCGGCAGACCATCAACAATCAGGGTCAGACGACGCGGGGTAACCAGCGCTTCGACCTTATCAAAGCCAAGGTCGGTGGCCTTCAGGCCATCGGTGACCAGTTTGGACAGGTCTTCGGCTGCACGCGCCTGCATGCGGGCCGGGATTTCTTCGGAAAACAGTTCAAGCAGCAATTCGGCCATGACTTAAGCCTCCTCGTTCAGATGGCCACGCGACCGCAGCCACGCTTCGCAGCAGGATTTCGACATGTCACGAACGCGGCCGATATAGGCCGCACGTTCGGTCACGGAAATCACACCGCGCGCATCAAGGAGGTTAAAGAGATGGGATGCCTTCATGGCCTGCTCATAAGCCGGCAGCGCCAGACCACGTTCAATATTCACCGCACACTCGGCCTGCGCATCCTTGAAGTGCTGGAACAGCATGTCGGTGTTTGCGACTTCAAAGTTATAGGTCGACTGTTCGCGTTCGTTCTGCAGGAACACGTCGCCGTAACTTACACCAGCGCCGTTGTAATCAAGATCGTAAACGTTCTCGACACCCTGAATATACATCGCCAGACGTTCCAGACCATAGGTCAGCTCTACCGGGACCGGGTTACATTCAAAACCGCCAACCTGCTGGAAATAGGTAAACTGGGTGACTTCCATGCCATCAAGCCACACTTCCCAGCCAAGACCCCAGGCGCCCAGCGTCGGGCTTTCCCAGTCATCCTCGACAAAGCGGATGTCATGGGCCATCGGGTCAATGCCCAGATGCTTGAGCGAGCCAAGATACAGATCCTGCGAATTGGCCGGTGACGGCTTCATCAGAACCTGGAACTGGTAATAGTGCTGCAGACGGTTGGGGTTCTCACCATAACGACCATCGGTCGGGCGACGGGACGGCTGCACATAGGCTGCATTCCAGGTTTCCGGGCCCAGCGCGCGCAAGGTTGTCGCGGTGTGGAAGGTACCGGCACCGACTTCCAAGTCATAAGGCTGCAGGATGACACAACCCTGATCGGCCCAATAGCTTTGCAGTCGAAGAATGATTTCCTGGAATGAAGGGGGACGTTGTGACCCGTCGAGCGCCATGGCGCGAACTCTCTGTTACTGTTTCTGTAAATTTATGGCGGCAAGCTACCGCCCTGCCCCGGCGCGGTCAAGAACGCAAAAGCCCTGAGACACGCCGAATTTGCAACCCTTGTATCCTGCCCTTCGCCATTATGCCGCATTGCAGCAACATAGATCAGCGATTATCGGGAAAAATCCAAGACAAATTCACATGCCTTGCCCCAAAGTCGAATGCCATCAGGCGGCTTTCGTCACAGGCAAATCAGAAAGGCAGGTAGAAGCCCTAGTCTTCGCAGCGATGCGCGTTGCCCTCGGCATGGTAAACCCCGCAATTCGGGCATTTTTCAAGCTCGTGGGCGACCGGCTTGGACTGGCTTTTCTTTTCGTGGCTGGTTTGTTTGGGCTGCTCTTTGCTGGAAACCTGTTTGCCGCGATTAAACAGTTTGAAGCCCTGCCAGACGACAACGACGACAAGCGCGGTGAATAGGATTTTCGAAAAACTCAGCATGTCAGGTCCCAAAGCACGGATTTATCTGCGACATTCATCGCAACCATGTCGTCTTTATATTCAAGTTCGACCGATTTAGAAACCGGGCAATGCCGTCGGATTGCGTAAAAGGCGATCCGTTTCCGGCAAATAGACCCCGCCTTCATCGTGCAAAACGATCCCGCGCCGCATGGTCAGCGGCGATGCAACGCCCTTGCGGGCCGAAACAATCACACGCAAGGGCGCATCTGCGTCGGCCTTGCTCCAGATCGGGTAAACCGTCATGTCTCCCGCCCTCCCGTGCAACAGACCAATGATCCGGTCAAGGTGATCGGCACGATGCACCAGCGTGATGCGCCCCTTTTGCCGGACCATCTTAAGGCAAAAACCGATCCAGCCCTTAAGATCGGCGGTGCCTTCCTGATGGGCCCTGGCACGGCTTTCGTTGCTGGGCCGCGTGCCACCGGCATAATAGGGCGGGTTGGAAATCACCTGATCAAAGCTTTCAGCAACCAGCGGCAAGCGACCATCATTGATATCACCGTGGATCGGCGTGACCCGCCCGGCGAAATCATTTTCCATCACATTGCGACAAAACAGCGCATAGAGATCATCTTGCAGCTCAACACCGGTTACCTTTGCGGTTTCAAGGCGTCGGGCAACACACAGTCCGGCACTGCCAACAGCCGCCCCGACATCAAGGATCTTTTCATCACGACGGGAATTGATCGAAACCGATGCCGCCAGCAATACAGCATCGACCGCCGCCCGGTAGCCGTCGACGGGTTGCTTGAGCACAACCGACCCGCCAAGAAGGTAATCATGACTGATCCGCTCTTCGGGGAAATCGGGCACTTCAATGCGTGTGGCTGCACTCACCATCAATGGTCCTGATCTGTCGTTCCGGGTTGTTTGCAATGTTATTCGGACGCCAGCGCGTCCGAACCATCACTTTTGGCGTTATGCTCATCAAGCTCGCGTCTGGCAACATCAAGAACGTATTTCGCGCGACTTTCCTCTTCGCCATCGACCATCAATCGCCTTGGCAGCGCCCCGATGGATCCTTCGATGATGCTGGCATGATAGTCAAAAATATGACTGTCGATGCCTTCATCGGCCAAAACAGCCTGTGCCCAGCTCAGTTCGATCGGATCGTTACTGCGAAATAGTTCGATCATCGGCATTTTCCCTCAAACTGTGATCAGGCTTGTCTTACGTTTTGAACTTTGAAGAAATCCAAAAAACAATAATATCTCTATAATGTAGGGGCTTGCAGTCGTGGTTTACAAAATCCTTTGCAAGAAACCCTGAATTATCTGCGGTTAAAGCAGGACTGGAACCGCATTTGTCCACTTGACCACAACAGCTTGGCCTATCTATGTTGAGGCCGCCTGCTGTTATTTGCAATCTTCGCCCAAGCAGGCAGCGAAGATGCCATTTGAGAAGTCGGAATACAGCGTGACCAATACCGCACCGCAGCCAAAGACTCAGCCGAGCCTTGATTCACTGGTCAACCTCGTCGACGGCGACATGAAGCGCGTCAATCAGGTGATCATCGACAACATGCACAGCGAAGTCGCCCTGATTCCGCAATTGGCAACGCACCTTGTCGCTGCTGGCGGCAAACGTATGCGCCCGATGCTGACATTGGCATCCGCCCGCCTTTGCGGTTACGGCGATGGCCCGCATGCCGTTGATCTTGCAGCCTGCGTTGAATTCATTCACACAGCGACCCTTCTGCATGATGACGTAGTTGACGAAAGCCAGCTGCGCCGTGGTCAGGCATCGGCCAATGCCCTGTTTGGCAACGAAGCCAGCGTTCTGGTCGGCGACTTCCTGTTTGCGCGCGCCTTTGTTGTCATGGTCAAAACCGGGTCGCTGCGCGTTCTTGATATTCTGGCACAGGCATCTGCCGTTATCGCCGAAGGCGAAGTCCTGCAGCTGTCTACCGCCAATGACATGGGCACCACCGAGGAAGCCTATCTCGAAGTGATCACCGCCAAAACCGCAGCCCTGTTTGGTGCGGCATCGCAGATTGGTGCGGTGATTGCCGATCGCTCGGCGGAGGATGAAGAAGCGCTTCGTCTTTACGGCATCTATCTTGGGACGGCCTTCCAGCTAATTGACGATGTTCTGGATTACTCCGCCCATCAGTCGACCCTTGGCAAAACCGTTGGCGATGATTTCCGCGACGGCAAGGTGACACTGCCGGTGATTATTGCCTATGCCAATGGTGATGAAGACGAAAAAGCCTTCTGGCGGCGCTGCATGGAAGATCAGGACTTCCAGGATGGCGATCTGGACCGCGCACAGGAACTGATCCGCAAATATAACGCGCTTGATGCATCCATGGACCGGGCGCGCGAGTTCGGTCAGAAGGCGATCGACACCCTGACCCGGTTTGAAGATGGCGCGATCAAGGATGCCATGATCGAAGCTGTCGAGTTCTGCATTTCCCGCCCATATTAATCGATATTCCCGTTGCGCATGCCGGGGTCACACCCGGACGGCACAAAAATATCTTGCGTCGCCTGCGATAAACCATTATCACCCGGCTTCGCAGAATGACGGAGCGTAGCTCAGCCTGGTAGAGCACTGTCTTCGGGAGGCAGGGGTCGGAGGTTCGAATCCTCTCGCTCCGACCATCATTCAAAGGCCCTGATACGGTTATCCGTTTCAGGGCCTTTTGCGTTTCAAACGGCAAGCCATCGCCCTATGAACATGCGCGCGCCCATGAATTTCAATCGCTTGTTTCGTCCCCATCCCCGCACGACACCAAACTGACATTTTTTCCGCCAAAACGTCGGGTTTATGCTTGATCCGCGCCGAAAGAAGGGATAAACCTCCGCCCACTGACGGAGCGTAGCTCAGCCTGGTAGAGCACTGTCTTCGGGAGGCAGGGGTCGGAGGTTCGAATCCTCTCGCTCCGACCATCAGTCGGGCGGTCTTTCATTGAAAGGCCGCCCGTTTTCGTTTTCGCACATGAAAACCCGTGTTGATGCCAAAATCTGCTGCATCTGCACTTCGGCATGGCAGCATCAGACGGCCAGCACGTACTTCCACGAACAACATGGCAAAACGATCCTAACGGATAGCGAATCACCATACGAAAAGTAAGGTCATGAGATCGCACCTGCGTAAACGACGAGGATCATAGGCCTTTTTGGCATTCAACTTTCGAACAAGATGAAAGAGCACCAAATACGCAATCCCGTGCGGATTTCCTGCTTTTGCGCCCGACAGCAAGTTTCATTTTTGCACCGCAATAAAGATATTTTCTTTCGCAAACGAGGAAACAAACTTGCTCATCCTTGCGAAATACGCTTATGCTTCGCCCTGCAACATAAAAATCGGGGAGAAAACCGCCCAATAATAAAAGCAAAAGGCGGTGGTCGGCCTCACGTGGTATTACCAATTTCGGACTTCTTAGGGAGGAAGACGAATGACTTTTTCTAAAGTGCTTAAATCAGCAACTTGCGCTGCTGTTCTTGCTGCGGCTGCGTTCACGGCGGCCCCGTCTGATGCGGACGCCCAGGAGCGTGTTCGCTGGAAAATGGGCTCCACCTATCCGGGCAGCCTGACCCAGCTCGGTACGCTTGGCAAACGCGTCGAAGAGAAAATCGAAGAAGTTTCTGGCGGCAATGTCCGCATCAAATTCTACGAGCCAGGCGCCCTTGTGCCAGCACTGGAAGTTTTCGATGCCGTTTCGACCGGCTCGATTGATGCCGCATTCTCCACCCCGGGTTACTGGGCAGGTAAAGTACCGGCCCTTCAACTGTTCGGTGCCGTTCCGTTCGGCCCGCAGGCTGGTGAATATCTGGCATGGGTCAAGTTTGGCGGCGGCCAGGAAATCTTTGACGATCTGTATGCCGAACATGGCATCAAATCGCTGTTCTGCGGCCTGATCGCACCGGAAGCATCGGGTTGGTTCTCCAAGGAGATCAATTCGCCGGAAGACCTTAAAGGTCTGAAAATGCGCTTCTTCGGTCTTGGCGCAAAAGTGATGGAAAAACTTGGTGTTTCCACCCAGCTTCTGGCGGGCGGCGACATCTATCCGGCACTTGAGCTTGGCACCATTGATGCCACCGAATTCTCCATGCCGGCGATTGACCTGAAACTCGGCTTCCATCAGGTCGCGAAATACTACTACTTCCCGGGCTGGCATCAGCAGTCGACCCTGTTCGATCTGATGATGAACAAGGAAAAGTGGGATGCCCTTTCCGACACCCAGCGCGCCCAGATCGAATCCGTATGTAACGACAACCTTGCATATGGCTTTGCAGAAGGTGAAGCGATCCAGTTCAACGCCCTGAAAGAACTTCAGGAAAAAGGTGTGAACATCAAAAAATGGTCGCCGGAAATGCTCGACACCATGCGTGGTGCCTGGGAAGAAGTTGCAACCGAGCTTTCGGCTGAGGATGCGAACTTCAAAATGGCTTACGAAAGCCTCCAGAGCTTCCGCAAAGATTACAAGATCTGGAAAGACATCGGATATCTCGAATAATCCAACAGGTCTGAACGACTGTTGAGGCAGTCGACAAAAACAAGTCTCGGCAAGGCCGGGTGCTCCGTGCCCCGGCCTTGACCGCGAAAAGAAGACCCGGGAGACCTTCTATGGAAGCGCTACTGAAATTTAGTGACGGCATCGACGCCATCGTGACCCGTGTGGGCAAGTGGGCAAGCCTGCTTGCGATACCGTTGATGATCGTCATCCTGTACGACGTGATCCAACGTAAGTTTGGCGGACAGGGCTCCATCAAGCTTCAGGAGCTTGAATGGCATCTGCATACCGGCCTGTTTATGTTGTGTTTCGGGTTCGCCTATATTCGCGACTCACACGTCCGTATCGAACTGATCCGTGACAACCTACGCCCCCGCACCCGTGCGATCGTCGAGATGATCGGCGGTATCATTTGCGTTTTGCCATTCTGTGCACTGGTGCTGTATTTCGGTTTTGATTTTGTTGCCCGCTCTTTTGAAAGCAACGAGGTTTCGGCTTCCACAACCGGCCTAACCCACCGCTGGATCATCAAATCGACCATCCCCATCGGCTTTGGCCTTCTCGCCATGGCGGGGCTTTCAATCTTCCTGAAATGCTTCGTCTTTGTCTTTGGCCCGACCAACCTGCACAAGCGCGCAGGCTACTATGTCGGCACCCACCATCTAGAAGACCTTGGCACCGCCAAGATCGAAGACTGAGCGGAACGGGGATAATTCCAAATGGGTAACTTCTATATCGAAGACTGGTTTCCGCTGTTCATGTTTGCCTCGCTGGGCATGCTTGTCTTCACGGGACTTCCGGTTGCATTCGTCATTTCAGGCATCGGGATCGGCTTTGGCTTCCTGGGTATGGCCTATGACGTTTTCTCCTTTATTGAATTTTTCAATATCGTCTCTCGCATCTGGGGCGGCATCTCCGAAAATATGGTGATGGTCGCCGTGCCGATGTTTATCTATATGGGCACGATGCTTGAAAAAAGTGGTGTTGCAGAAGATCTTCTGGAATGCCTCAACATGCTGCTGCGCAAGGTCCCGGGTGGTCTTGCCCTGTCGGTGACCCTGATGGGGACCATCATGGCGGCAACCACCGGCATTATCGGCGCATCGGTCGTGATGATGACCCTGCTGGCCCTGCCGGTCATGATGCGTCGTAACTATGACCCGTCGCTTGCCACCGGGACAATTGCCGCATCGGGGACGCTGGGCATTCTGATCCCGCCATCGATCATGCTGGTTCTGATGTCCGACCTTCTGTCGGTATCGGTTGGTAACCTGTTCCTGGCGGCCATCATTCCGGGCCTGATCCTGGCGGGTCTTTACACCGTCTATATCTTTGTACGCTGTCAGATGAACCCGTCCCTTGCCCCGCCCCTGCCAGAAGGCGAAGCGGTGCATGGCAAAGACCTTGTCATGATGGTGGTGCGCAGCTTCCTGCCGCCGGTCTTCCTGATTGTTCTGGTTCTGGGATCGATCTTTGCCGGTTTTGCCACACCGACCGAGGCCGCAGGCGTTGGTGCGGTTGGCGCGACCTTCCTGGCATTGGTCAAGGGACGCCTGAAATGGCCGGTCCTCAAGGATGTTTGCGAACGTTCGGCCCTTACCGGCGCGATGTTGTTCTTCCTGTTTGCCGGTGCAACGGTGTTTTCCTATGTGTTCCGTTCGCTTGGCGGCGATGATCTGGTGATCGATCTTGTCGAAAGTGCCGGTTTGGGACCGTGGGGCATTCTGCTGTTGCTGATGCTGATTGTCTTTATCCTTGGCTTCTTCTTTGACTGGGTCGAGATCACCCTGATCGTTCTGCCGATCTTTGCACCGGTTATTGCCCAGCTTGATTTCGGTCATCACCTGGATATCGGTGGCCTGGAAGCAAGCGAAGCACAGGTTCTGACTTGGTTTGCGGTCCTTGTGGCGGTGAACCTGCAAACAAGTTTCTTAACGCCGCCCTTCGGGTTTGCCCTGTTCTATCTCAAAGGCGTGGCGCCAAAGTCGATTTCCATCCAGCAGATCTACAAGGGCATTATTCCCTTCGTGCTGCTGCAGGTTGTCGGGCTGCTTCTGGTGATGTACTTCCCGGAACTGGCACTCTGGATGCCCAACACTATTCTTGAATAGCGTAAGGCACAAACAATCGTTAAAAGGGCGCCGTCAAAAGACGGCGCCCTTTTCGTTTGGCAACAAGGCCCCAAAAGAAAACCGCCCGGATCCACGATCGGGCGGCTTTGATCTGACTACATTGTAGCGCGCAGCTGATCAGTGATGCATCGCCCGTTCACCGGGAAGCTGCAGCATGCGGCCCATGAGATAATCGACATCATCTGAATCGAACTCGACACCCAAGTCACCATACTGGGTCAGAACCCGTTCAATCATCCGGCGGGAATAGCGTTCCTTGTCATGTTCTTCACCGTCAAACGATGTTTCGCGCGCCACTTCGATGGCAGCACGGACACCGGGGAAGAAATGCTCTGGCATGCCGGCCTTGTTATAGATCGCTTCCAGACCAAACGGTCCGCTGTCATGGATCAGGATCCGGGTATTGATCAGCGATACGCCTGCCCGTTTTGCCAAGGCCGCTTCAAAGAACGAAACATCCCCCATGCAAAGGGCGCGGAGGATCAGGCCGCTGGTCAAACGGTTGTTAGTATAAAGGTGCTCAACAAGCAATTCGACATCACGTTCTTCAACCCCGTCACCAAGCAACCCGATGGTCGCGCTTTCCTGCGACTGGGTCATCACGGCATTGACGATGCCCTCTGGGATATGGCCGCGCGAAATCAGTTGTGAGCGCATCCGTTCGGACACCAGGGTCACCATGCGTTCGGCAATCGTGATCGGCAAATGGTTGCGTTCGATCATCGGTTTCTGGATGCGTTCATTGTCGCCGAAATCATCAACGACCTTTTGCAAGGAAACCTCGCTGATTTCCGCACCCTGGTTTGACATCAGATCGACCATCACGTCTTCATGGCCGATATCAACCAGCGTTGCCGAAACAACTTCAGACACATGGGCACGCGAGGCAATCGCGCGCTGCTTTTCAACACTGTCTGCATTGTCGCCAATGATATCGACAAGATCGTCATCATTGAGCACTTCGGAAAATTCCAGAACCGGCAGGGCAACATCATCAACATCGCGCGCCAAGGTCGCAGCAACGTCATGGGGCACCAGAGGTGTCTGGGCAAGGTTCTTGGCAAGGGCCTTACGAACGCGCACTTCCGCGTCGCGGATCATCAGACGGAAAATATCTTCGGCCAGAACACGTTCGCTGTCCGTCAGGGTTTCGGTCGTGAATTCACGGCTGATTTTCTCAGCCGTGTCGGCACGGTTTGACCCGGACGGGTCCTGAACCAGCTTGCTCAGATCTTCTTTGGTGATACGTGGCAATAGATATCTCCTGGCACGCTTCTCACATGGCTGCCAAATTACTGCGCAAGATTATACTTCCGGCAGGGAATCGACAAACATATTTTCCTTAGTTGGGACACAAGGTCCTGATTTTCAACCATCCTGTTGATCAGTAAAGATCGGGAATTTTATCCCGATGCCGGATGGATGATATCTGACCACCTGCCGCCATGGCGGAAACACACTATTTCAGTCGTAAATTATTTGCCAGCGATCAAAAGACGAGAAATCTGGCAAATTCCGACAGCACCGACGAAAAATTGACTAAACTCAAATTCTTCATCATCACAATATGATAAATCTGGTTACCAGTTTTTGAAGATCAAGCGGTCATGCACCATGTTCATGCATGCAAAACTGCCGCCTTGACCTTGCGGTTACCACAGATGCGCCAGAACGCGGTGCATTATCCCGGCCATCGGGACCATCTAAATAAGAGAGAGGCTCCATAATGACGTTCTCGCGCAAACTGGTTCTCGTTGCCAGCTCCCTCGTTTTCCTGTCGGCGGCACCTGCGGTTGCCGGTGATGCGGCAAAGGGTGAAAAACTTTTCAAACGCTGCGCTGCCTGCCACAGCCTTGATGCCGGTGTAAACAAGGTCGGCCCGAGCCTTGCGGGTGCATTCGGTCGTGAATGCGGCGCGGCTGAAGGTTTCAAATACGGTCGTGGCTATCAGGCCGCTTGCGAAAAAGGCTTTGTCGCCGATGAAGCATTCCTGACCGATTATCTGAAGGATCCGTCCGCAAAGCTGAGCGAAATTGCCGGTTCCAAGCAGCGTTCCAAAATGGCCTTCAAACTCAAAAAAGAGTCCGATATCGCGGACATCATCGAGTTCCTGAAAACCCAGTAAATTCTGTTTTCCTGTGAAAACGCAAAATGGCCGGAGCATATCGCCCCGGCCATTTTTTTTGCAGATCATGATCCGCACAGCCCGATAAAACCAGGAACGTCAGGCCGCCTCGCGCCGGCGCAGAAGTTCCTCGCCAACAGAGCGCATCTGTTCGACCGTCGCCACGTCAAGGGTCGAGGTCACTTCAAGCTCACGGTCCTCATAGACATCCCGGTCCGGATGTTTGTCCATCCAGTCCGCCACAGCCTGATCACGTTCACGGATCAGCTGTTCAATTTGCGGACGGAACAGCACCATCATGCCCGAAACCCAGCGGTTGACCGGCCAAGATGGCTGGGCGTGATCAATGACAAAGCCATCAAGCATGCCAATAACGTCTTCGGCCTCATACCAGACTTCACCGGTCACCCAGCGGTTGGTCGTAAACAGGCGCTGACAGAAACCGAACTCATCCATCGAAAACGCAATCAGATGCGAAAGGGCATCATTCGGGCCCTCAGGATAGTCAAATCCGTCAATTTCTTTGGGCTTGCAGCCATCGGGCATGCCACGCGGGCGCATGAATGTGTGGAAATGGCCGTGTTCGTCCCAGTCCCGGCGCTCTTCCTTGGGATGGGCGTGGTAATAGAATTGTGCGTGGGACTGGCGGTCATAGACATCGCCCTGAGGGTAATGCGTCCATTCGTAAAACGTCCCACCGCCCTTGATCAACTCGCCCACGATGTTATCGCCCGTGGCGGTCAGGACCCGGTGGCATTCCATGACGTCACGTCCGGCTGCCAACATTTTTTCGAGTTGGTCTGTCGGGATCGACGCCAAATCAAGTGTATCTTCAGTCATATCTTCACCAACATCGTTGCGATCCACCCATCATTCTGCATGGACAGATTAAGGTGGTTTTTCCCTGATCGCGCCAATGAACCCCTATCAACAGTTAGTGATTTCAAGGAGCTTTGCAACAAACTTTGGGGCGTCGCACAAAACTGGTGTATGCGACCGGTAACAGATAAGGGGGGCGGCCACAGACCTATTGGTCGCGCATGACCCGAAAACCGATCAGGATGTGCTTGAGAAATTCCGGGCGACCATGTCGGGCTGCCGGGCGACAAACGCCACACCCCCGGTCATCCCATGACCCGCCTTTGACGATGCGATAGCCCGGCTGGGATGATGAAGATGTCCATTCAAACACCTGCCCGACCCCGTCATACAGGCCATAGGGGCCTTCTTCGAACTGACCAACCGGAACGGTATCAAACGGCCCCTTATCGGCACTGTTCAAGCGGGTTGCGTCAAATATGTTGCCCCACGGATAAAACGTCCCGTCCGGCCCACGCGTAGCTTTCTCCCAATATAATTCATCGGGCAGACGCCAGTTATCACCGGTCTTCTCGCTAAGCCAGGTGGCATAGGCATTGGCATCCTGCCAGGACACCAGAACCACAGGGTGATTACCCCGTCCACGCGGAGGATTGCCATTGTTCCACAAGAACGGCAAGACGGTATCGTAATTATAGATCAGACCCTGGCGTTCCCAGTCTTCCTGATTGATATCTGGTGCCGGGTGGCCGGTTTCTTCAATGAAGGCGGCATACTGGGCGTTGGTGACGGGCGTTTTACCCATATCGTAGGCCAGCAAATGAACGCGCCATTTATCGGCTTCGAGATCATACCATCTGTTGCGACGGCTGATGTCATGGCCATGGACCTGTTCATCGATTTCATAGGCATACTGGCGTTCAATAGAATCGGATCCCTGCCAGAACCAGCCGGACGGGATACGAACCGTGTCCGGGATTCCGTTACCGGCAGCCTGTCCATCGGAGACTCCTGCGAGGCCAACAACACATGCGACAGCGCAGAATTTCCAGATATCTGCGATACAGTCCCCGACTCTCATACAAACTTCCGTCCTGATCGGTGATGCGTCTCACGCTTTCTTCAAGCGGACCTGCATTTTCACCCGTCCTTTTCCCTGAGCACAAAATGAGGAAATTTCATCGCACTTTCAATCGCTTTGACCATTACACGACAGTATTTTTGACATTCTCTTTATGAAACAGGCTGTTAGTTCGGCCGCCACCACCGGTCGTGTGAACACGGTGGACTCACATAACAGTGAAACCATGTGACGCCGCACCAGGGAAGAATTGGACCATAGTGCCTCCACCGACGGGCGATGGAACGCCCCGGCTTAATCTTACCGGACCTACAGAGAGGCACGACATGAACAAGAAATCCCTGACTTTCACCCAAAAGGCACTGATCCCGGCAATGGCGATTGGCACCAGCCTTGCCATGGCAACCCCGATGGCGATGGCAGCCCCGCTTCCGACGCCGGCTGCGGAAGTTGCCAGCTGCGCGCCGTGCAACCCGTGCGCAGCTAATCCGTGTGCCGCCAATCCTTGTGCGGCAAACCCGTGTGCTGCCAAGAAAGTTAATCCCTGCAACCCGTGTGCTGCGAACCCCTGTGCGGCAAACCCGTGCGCAGCAGCCAACCCTTGTGCGGCCAATCCGTGTGCCGCCAACCCGTGCGCGGCAAACTGATCATTTGATCCGTTCCAACGCAAACGGGGGCGATGCCATGGCATCGCCCCCGTTCTTGTTTTCAGGCCAATTGGCACTCAAACCCTAGTCGCGTACGACCATGACCGAACATTCCGCATGGCGCACAACGCGCGCTGCGTTCGGGCCCAAAAGATAGTCTTTGAGTTCCGGGCGATGCGACCCGATGACAATCAGGTCGCAATTAGTTTTCTTGGCCATCTGCAAGATGACCTCGTAAACCGTTCCCTGGCCGACGATGTGCTGCACCTTGATGTCTGAGGGAATATGCTCGGACACAAATTCATGCAGGCGCTCGTTATAGGCTTCTAGAATCTTGGTTTCATAGCCCTTCGGGAAGAACTGACCGACCATCGACATCCCGACTGTGGGCACCACGGTCAGAACATGCAAACGCGCGCCAAAGCTTTGCGCCTGCTTGATTGCCACCGGTATGGCCTTCTTCCAGGAAGACTCATGATCAAGATCTACTGTGACCAGAATATCCTTGTACATGTTCACGCTCCCTGTCAGGCCGTACCAAGCGCGTCTTCACTGCGCTTGCGTCGGCGTTGAAGAACAATGATCCCGCCCAGCAGCAGGAAGGCCGGAATAAAGAAGACCTCCTTGGCCGGACGATCTGCCTCGACCTTGACCGCGGTGATTTCAAAGTCGAAATCAAGACCGGCTTTTTCGGCCGGGCCGGCAAAGACCAGATCATCGATATAGATACGACCATCTTCGTCACGAATGCCGATACCGGCATGATACAGGCGATCCTCACCCGATCCGGCTGGCCCCAAAGGCAGCATCACGGATTTGGAAACTTCATCACCCTCGATGCTAATCCCTTCAACATCCAGAAGGATGCTCGATTCCGGGGGCATGTTGGCGGCATCCTCGACAATCGTTGTCGCCGGCAGGTTTTCATAAGGCGGCGCAATCATGTCGAGCCAGAAGCCCGGACGGAACAGGGTGAAGGCGATCAACAGCAATGCCACACTTTCCCACAGCTTGGACCGGGCAAAGAAATACCCTTGCGTTGCTGCGGCAAAGACCAGCATGGCGATTGTCGAAACCATCACCACGACCACCACATCCACCGGATGATCCAGACCAATCATCAGAAGCTGGGTGTTAAACAGGAACAGGAACGGCAGAACCGCTGTGCGCATCGAATAGAAGAATGCGACCAGCCCCGTCTTCATCGGATCAGACCCCGAAACGGCCGCTGCGGCAAAGGATGCCAAACCAACCGGTGGCGTCACATCGGCCATGATGCCGAAATAGAAGACGAACAGGTGAACCGCGATCAGCGGCACAATCAGCCCGTTCGCAGCCCCCAGCTCGACAATCACCGGCGCCATCAGGCTTGAAACCACGATGTAGTTCGCCGTTGTCGGAAGCCCCATGCCAAGGATCAGGCTGATAATGGCCGTAAAGATCAGGATCAGCATCAGATTGCCGCCCGAAATCAGTTCGACGAACTCAACCATCACCTGACCGATCCCGGTCAGTGAAACCGTGCCGACAATGATCCCGGCAGCAGCCGTTGCGACACCGATACCGATCATGTTGCGCGCACCGGTGGCAAAGCCGTCAATGACGTCGATGACACCAAGTTTCAGGTCATTGGCAAAATCGGGTTTCTTGCGGAAGAAGCCCTTGGCGGCATGCTGAGTCAGCATGATGAAGATCATCAGAACCGTCGCCCAGAATGCCGAAAGCCCCGGTGATTTCAGCTCGATCATCAGGAACCAGACCAGAACCACGACCGGCAGCAGATAATGCAGGCCCGCCTTGGCGGTTTCACCCAATGCCGGCAGTTCAACAACTGGCTGGTTGGGGTCATCCATTTCAAGATCAGGATATTTGGCCGCGTAATAAAGACCGGCCAGATAAATCACCGCACATTCTGCCGCGACGATCCAGCCAACACCGTCACCAAACAGGCCTTTCTGGAAGACGATGGCGTAATAGACGATACCCGACAGAACCACGAGCGACAGCACAAACAGAAGTGATCTGATCAAGGTCTGACCAAGGGTTGAGGTCACACGTTTCGGCAGGCCCTGCATGTTCGCCTTAAGCGCCTCAAGGTGAACGATGTAAATCAGCGCGATATAGGAAATCGTTGCTGGCAGGAAGGCATGCTTGATGACTTCCGGATACGGGATGCCGACATATTCCACCATCAGGAACGCCGCAGCCCCCATGACCGGCGGCATGATCTGACCATTGACCGAGGATGCGACTTCGACCGCCCCGGCCTTTTCACCGGGGAAGCCAACGCGCTTCATCAGCGGAATGGTAAAGGTACCCGTCGTCACAACGTTGGCAATCGAGGAGCCGGAAATAAGACCGGTCATCGCCGAGGACAGAACGGCGGCCTTTGCCGGGCCACCGCGCATGTGACCAAGGGCAGCAAACGCCACCTTGATGAAATAGTTGCCTGCACCGGCTTTGTCGAGAAGCGAGCCAAACAGGACAAACAGGAACACAAAGCTTGTCGAAACGCCAAGCGCGATCCCAAATACGCCCTCTGTCGTGATCCACTGATGCGACATCGCCTTGGAGAAGCTTGCACCACTCCATTGCAGAACGTCCGGCACCCAGGCGGCATTGCCAAAGAAGACGTAAGCCAGGAACACCATGGCAACGATCATCAAGGGCGGGCCAAGGGCACGACGGGTTGCTTCAAGCAACATGACAAGGCCAACACCGGCCGCAACAAGGTCGGCCGTAATCGGCAGGCCCGGACGATCGGAAAGGTCGCGATAGAAAATGTAAATATAGGCCGCACAGAACGCACCAACCGCGGCCAGCACCCAATCCATGATCGGGATATAGCTGCGCGGGGAGTTTTTGAAGGCCGGATAGGCCATGAAGGCCAGGAAAATCGCAAATGCGAGATGGATCGACCGTGCTTCGGTCGAGTTCAAAACGCCAAAATTAAAGATAAACGGCAATGGCGACGCAAGCCATAGCTGGAAAAGTGACCACGCAACGGCAAGCCACAACAATATTTTCGCCGTCAAACCACTTGGCTGACGGGCCCCTGTATCATTTTCCGCAATCAGGTCCTGCAGCCCCTGATCGACGGACGGTTTTTCCGTTTTTTGATCGTCAGTCATCACAAACTCCCGGTCACTACGAAAGCCAATTGAACTGGTGGTCCAGAAACAAAAAGCCTCCGTCGACACACACCCGGTCCCCCACGGAGTACTCCAACACCTAAATCACGGTGTCATGTTTATTCAATTTTTGTGAGCAAACCCGTTGGGCGCAAAAGAAAAACGGAGGGCGAAAAACGCCCTCCGTCCCAAGGCTGATTACATCAGGCCTGCTTCTTTGTAGTACTGAGCTGCGCCGTCATGCAGCGGAGCCGACAGACCGTCCTTGATCATTTCTTCTTTCTTCAGGACAGAGAATGCCGGATGCAGTTTTTTGAAATCATCGAAGTTTTCAAAGACTGCTTTGACAACGTTGTAGACAACGTCTGCATCGGTGTTGGTCGAGGACACGAAGGTCGCGCCAACGCCGAAGGTTACGACGTCATCCGGGTTACCGCGATACATGCCACCCGGAATGGTGGCAGCACGGTAGTACGGGTTGTCAGCGATCAGCTTGTCGATGGCCGGGCCGGCAACTTCAACCAGAACCGAATCACAGGCAGTAGTTGCTTCCTGGATGGAACCGGACGGGTGACCAACGGTGTAGATCATTGCGTCGATCTTGTTGTCGCAAAGCGCCTGGGACTGCTCGGCCGGCTTGAGTTCGGATGCCAGCGAGAAGTCATCAAGGGTCCAGCCCTTGGCAGCCAGAACGATGTCCATGGTGCCGCGCTGACCCGAACCCGGGTTACCGATGTTCACGCGCTTGCCTTTGAGATCGTCAAAGGTCTTGATGCCGGCATCAGCACGGGCAACAACGGTGAACGGCTCCGGATGGACGGAGAATACGGCGCGCAGGTCTTCGAACGGACCCTGGTCTTCGAATTTCGAAGTACCGTTATAGGCATGGTACTGCCAGTCAGACTGGGCAACACCCATGTCCAGCTCGCCGGTACGAATGGTGTTGATGTTGTAGACCGAACCACCAGTGGATTCGACCGAGCAACGAATGCCGTGCTCTTTGCGATCCTTGTTGACCAGACGGCAGATTGCACCACCGGTCGGGTAGTACACACCGGTCACACCACCGGTACCGATGGTGATGAAACGGTTTTCCTGTGCCGATGCCTGACCGGCAAACAGCGAGGCGCCTGCGATTGCAGCGACTGCACCCGCTACAGCAATAAGTTTTTTCATAAGGATTCGCTCCCTTTATACACCCTGTTATAAGGCATTTCAGTGTTCGACATCGAACGACTGAATTACACGGAAACATCAGATAAATCAGATGTTTCGACGATGGGGATTATAGTGTCCGACATGGCGGAATAAAAGCCTATAACCCCGAAACCTCCTGACGAATTTACGTATTTTTGCGTATTAGCTGTTTCGTTTTGCCCCTCCTACCACACGGGTTGCATAATCTGGCGGGCTTGTTCGCCTGTGGCGATCTGCCGCCCCATCAAGATTGAACCGTCATGTGCCTGGGCAATCAGCTCAGCATTATTCGAAGCGGGCGAGCCGTCAACCCTAAGGTGATTGTTTTCAAATCCGATACGCGCATGCCCACCCAGCCCGGCACCGGTCAGAATGCAGGCATTTTCATAAGCGCCAAAGGCACATAGCATCCATTCCGAGACATACGGACTGGCACCAATAAACGGCAAAAGATCAGACGGCTGCGATACCTGCCCTTCGGTGTAACGCCCCAGCACAAACAAAACCGGGAACTTGTCACCGGGCAGCACCCCGATTTCGACAAGCTGGTTAAAGCGTGCGACGTCTTCGGGCGCATACAGGATCAATTGCGGCGCAACCTGTGCTTCGCGCATGAATTCGAAAAATGATTTCAACGCATTAAGGTCGGCATCATCAGGCGCAATTTCGCGCACGGCAATCGACACGGCCTCTGGCACGAGGTTTCTGATCATTTCCATCTGCTGCTGGGCGGTGTAAATGCCCACCGCCTCGGTCGTGACCTGCAACAGCATCTCATCGCCGACAGCGGATTTCACTTCAGCAAGCATTTCACGATACCGACCGACATCAAGGCTATGTTTCTGGTCATCATCGCGAACATGCAGGTGCATCATCGCGGCCCCTGCCGCCTTGCATTCCGCCGCCGTTTTGGCAACTTCGGCCGGGGTGATCGGAATATTTGGCCAATCAGCCTGTGTTTTGCGCGCCCCATTGGGGGCCGATGCGATCAGAAATGGCTTGTCACCATATGCCATTACACCAATCCCTCTGCCTTCAAGACATCATCAAGCGCACCGGCGAACAGATCGACGATCTTGGCGACATCAGTTTCATCGATGATAAAAGCCGGGGCGAACAGCACATGGTCGCCGCGCACGCCATCAATCGTGCCGCCCATCGGATAGGCCATCAGCCCACGGGCAAGGGCAGCCTTTTTGATCTTGGCATTGATTTTAAGGGCCGGGTCGAACGGATCCTTGGTTTCGCGATTTGCGACAAGCTCCACCCCGCGAAACAGACCGCGTCCACGAATATCGCCGACAAACGGATGCTGCCCCAACTTGGCCTGCAACGCGTCGACAAGGTTTTTCCCCTGTTTGACCACATTGGCCAGAAGGTTGCGTTCCTTGATGGCACGCTGGGTCGCAAGGGCGGCGGCACAGGCGGTTGCGTGCCCCTGATAGGTATGGCCGTGCTGGAAGAAACCAGATCCATTGGCGATGGCATCGTTGATTTTCCTGGAAACCAGAACCGCGCCAATCGGCTGATAACCGGCACCAAGCCCCTTGGCGATGGTTTGCAAATCGCCCGAAATGCCTTCTTGCTCAATCGCGTGCAGGGTGCCTGTGCGCCCCATGCCACACATGACTTCATCGAGGATCAACAACACGCCATATTGATCGCAAATCTCGCGCACGCGTTTGAAATAACCCGGCACCGGTGCCAGCGCCCCTGCCGTAGCCCCGACAACCGGTTCGGCAACGAATGCCGCAACGTTTTCGGAACCCAGTTCAAGGATCGCCGTTTCCAGTTCATTGGCAACGCGAAGGCCATAGGCCTCTGGCGTTTCATCCGCGCGCTGATCGCGATACTGGTAAACAGGTGCAATGTGGCTTGCCGTAATCAGAAGCGGTTCAAACTGTTTGCGCCGCCACATATTGCCCCCGACCGACAACGCGCCAAGCGTGTTGCCGTGATAGGACTGTCGACGCGCGATGACGTATTTGCGGTCCGGCTGTCCGATTTCGAGAAAATACTGACGCGCCATTTTAAGGGCGGCTTCCGTTGCCTCCGACCCGCCGGATACGAAATAGACCTTGTCGATGCCTTCGGGCGCTGATGCGACAAGTTGATCTGCCAGTTCTTCCATCGCATCGGATGAAAAGAACCCGGAATGGGCATAGGCGATCTGATCAATCTGGGCATGCATGGCCGCCCGGACATCCGGATCGGAATGCCCAAGACATGATACCGCCGCCCCCCCGCAGGCATCCAGATAACTCTTCCCGTTCTGATCAAAGATATAAATCCCCTCGCCCCGGACAGCGCGCGGCGGGGTGGATGTGCTCGTACGATGGAGCACGCGGGTTCCGGCATTGGGCGCCAGGTCAGAGGAATTGGCAGAGTTTGACACGTTGGTCATGTTCGGACGTTCCGTAAAATGCCTAGTCTTCAAGGTATGTATCGAAGACAGCGAGTTGTTCTTCTGCAACAGCGATCCGTTGCAGGGCCTTCGGGCCACCACGTGCAACCAGCAGGGCAACAAGGGCCTGCATGACCGACAGGGCGGCGGTAAAACTTTGGAAAAAGGACTGTGATGTATCGCGCACGACAAGTTTGCAAAGCGCATCCATCGCAATCGGCGACACATCGGAATCTGTTACGGCAATCACCGGACAATGCTGGGAGCGGGCGAATTCGACAGCCCGTACCGTGTCGCGGATATAGGGCTTCGCCCCGACAGCAATCAAAAGGTCACGTCGCCCGATGCCGCGCAGTTCATCGCCAAAGGTGCCGGAATGGCCATCGACCAGAACCCCATTGTCGCAAAACAGCCGATAGGCATAGGCAAACTGCGACGCCGACGGACTGGCCGCACCGCGCCCAACGATAAAGACCTGACGGGCATCTTCGATTGCCTCGCAGGCTTCGATCATCGCGGAAACGAGTTCGGGCGAAAAGGCAGCACTGATATTATCGATCTCGGTCCGGCAGATACTTTCAAGAAGATGCTCGTCCCGATTGGCATCATTTTCCGTGCGCTGGGTTTCCCGTGCGCGCTGCGCGTAGCTTGCTGGCTGATCAAGCAGACGGTTCTGATAATGGTCGCGAAATTCCTGCCAGGTTTTAACACCAATCGCACTCATCAGGCGGGTTACGGTACTTGGCGGCACGTTTGCGGCGCGCGCAAGGGCACGCATGGAACGCAGGGCAACGTCACTTGGATGATCAAGGATATAGCGCGCAGCCTTTTGCATTTGCGGACTGAGCTTGGCGTAGTCCGATATCAGCTTTTCACGCAAATCAGTTTGCACACCCATGACCCGGATACCCGTGAATTCCCAAGGAAGACATGATTACGACACAGGTCACGCCAACACTCAACAAATGTTTCAACACACCATCATATGAAACATATGTTTCGGACTTTTGTTTCATTCAGAGCGCCTGCGCATTTTGCGTGAGGTCGGAAAAACATGGACTTATTAGAAAAAACTGTAAAAATAGCGGGACTCACAGATGAAACTGAGGCGTTTCATACTGGAAACGCAAATATGCTTCTTGGTGGAGATCAAGACACCGAATCGGTGGATGCTTCATGGAAACGAAGATCATTGAATCCCTTAAACAAGCGCAGGCTGGCATTGCGCTTTTTGATGCTGACGAACGGATTGTCTTTGCCAATCCGGCGTGGGAACAATTGATTTCCGGCATTTCCGAAGAAGACCTGATTTTCAACGAAACCGAACTTGCTGACGGCGGCATGATTTCTGTCTGCTTTGTCAAACCACAGGTCCCGCACTCCGACCGCCCCGACCTGGCAAGCTCTGCCAACGATGCCAAAATCGGCACCGTGATCATTGCCGATGACAGCGAAAGCAACCGTATGGTCGCGCGGCGGATTCTGCAGGCCGAAGGATATGGCATTGTCGAGGCCAGCAACGGCCAGACCGTCTTGAATATGCTCAAACGCGGGGTGAATGCCGACCTGATCCTGATGGATGTCGAAATGCCCGATATGGACGGGCTGCATACGACCCGACGCATTCGCCACATGAATGGTCCGGTGTCACGCACGCCGATCATTGCGCTTTCGGCCCATCAAACGCGCGACTGGAATGTGATTGCCCGCCAATCGGGTGTTGATGATTTCATCAACAAACCCATTCAGCGACAAAAGCTGATTGAAACCATGCAGGAACTGATCATTCGGCGTGCGGGCACCAACGGCGATCCAAACGCCATTCAGAAACGCAGCAAGGGTGCCAGGATCGGCCGCCCGTCGCGTCCGGAATCCCTGACAAGCCCCGTTCTTGATGTCCGCATTCTTGAACAGCTTTATACCGATGCTGGCGATGAAGGGGCCGGGTGCGGGATCGAGATTTTCATCAATGAAACGGAATCCCGTCTGGTCAAGATCGACAAGGCCCTGTCAGAAGACGACATGACCACGGTGCGCAATGAAGTCCATGCGCTTAAAAGCACGTCAGGCACCTTTGGTCTCCGCCAGCTTTCCGAGCTGTGCGAAACCACCCAGTCGGTCTTTGAAGATGATGATCCCGATGAAAACCGCCTGCTATCGCTGTCACGCCAGGTGGTGCAACTGGCCCCGACGGCCCTGACCGCGCTCAACCTGTATCGTCGGTCACGCAATATCAGCAGCGCCCCACACGCCTGATTTCTCCAGATCCTGCCAAATCTGCCAAACCATCAGCGCCCAGACACCAAGCGCCATATCCAGATCATCGCCAGATACCGCGCGTTTCCAGTAAGCGGCTTTGACCGCGTGTGAGATCGCAACATCGGCAAAGACCACATCAAGAATAAGGCGTTCATCCCCCCACAGATATCGCGCAACGTTATCAAGCCACTTTGCCACCGGCGGATTAAACCCGATCTTGCGGTTCTGGATATGCCCTGCTGGCAGATAAGGCGCAATGGCCCGACGCCACAGTGTTTTGGCGCCATCGTCAAGGTGGTGCGATGCTGGAATTGACGCGGCAATGCGCACAACTTCATGCCCCAAAAGCGGTAGGCGATATTCCAGACCATGTGCCATCCCGCACCGATCCGACATCAGCAGCTGGTTACCGGGCAGGGTTACATCGCGATCGAAATCCATCATGGCACCAACCAGCCCCTCATTCAGCTCTGGCCGCACAGCCATCCGGGCATCGCATTCCGGAATGGCACATCGATTGTTCCAGACAGCAAAGGCATGCTCGGGGCCACCTGACGCCCCCGAAAGAAAGCGATGAACTTCCCTGTGTTTGCCAAGCCCCGGCAATTTTGCCATCAAGCGTCGCGCGGGCGTGGGCACGTGTCGCCAGTGTTTTTCGAAAACCTGAGCCGCCCGATAGCGCGGATAGCCGCCAAACCACTCATCCCCGCCATCGCCAGACAGGCAAACTTTGACATCCGCACTGACCGCCTTTGAAAGACACCGCATCAGAACAATCGACGGATTGGCAAAAGGCCCGCCGACACTGCGCAATCCGGCAACAAGTTCCTGATAGATTTCCTCGGGCCGTGTTGGGGCGGGAACGACATGCAACTCTTGTCCAAGATGCCGACACAGTTTTTGGGCAGCAGCCGTTTCGTTAATCGCGGGGTCATCAAACCCCATGACAAAAGCCATCGGTGGCTTTTGAGCGCGCTCGCGGGCGACATCTGACGCCAGTGCCGCAACCCCGACGCTGTCCAGCCCGCCTGAAACCAGACACCCGACCGGGCAATCTGCATCCATCGCATCGGCAACAGATTGTCGAACAACAGATAGCAATGCTTCGAGTCCGGCCACCCGCCCCGCCCCATTTGCTCGATCTGCAGGGTGGGCGATGCGTTCTTTTGAAACCCTACCCGCCTGCCACCGCAAGACCGTCCCGGGCGGAAGAAGTGTTACCCCCTTTATGCCCGTTTCCGGTGCGGGCACGAAAAGATGGGCGAGATATTTCGGCTTGATGGCCTCATCCGGCACAAGTTCCGCAATTGCAGAAACCGCCGCTATCTCAGAGGCAAAGGCAATGTCCCCGTCCCGGCAATCAAAGACATAAAGTGGTTTGATCCCCAACGGATCACGCGCCAACCACAGGCAAGCTTGCGTTGCGTCCCACAGGGCAAGCGCATATTGCCCGGACAGGGTTGAAAGCACGTGAGCGGGCTCATCCCCACGTCGGATTGCATCGGCCAGCAATTGCAGAACGAGTTCCGCCTCATTTCGGGTTTCAAATGCCGGTCCATCGCCGCATGCCGCCTGCATCCGGCGCCGATGCCCGGCAATATAGCCGTTAAAGACCAGAACAAATCGCCCGTCTGACGTAATCAACGGCTGGTTGGCCTGATCGCTAAGATCGGTTGTGGCAAGGCGGGTGCATCCAAGAACGATCTTTCCATCTGGATCAGACCAGCGGCCCGAACCATCCGGCCCACGATGGGCAAGGTTTTCGAGCATGGCATTGATGGCAGTCAGGTCGTCTGGTTGGATTATGCCCGCGATGCCACACATGGATGCCCTGCCTAAATTCGGTCGCTGCTGCTTTCAGGATCGGAAACCTCGGCATCATCATCGCTGCCCGCCAACCGGTTTTGCAGATCGCGCAGGACAAACAGACGCAGGGCACTCGAAAGGTTGCCTTCACGCTCCGTATCGATTTCGACAACCAGTTCGGCCAGCGTCATGTCGCGCCGCTCCGCAATGCCGAGCAGTGCTTCCCAGAAAGCATCTTCGAGGGAAAAGCTTGTCCGGTGGCCGGCAATTGTCACTGATCTTTTACGAACGGCATCTTCCATCGGCGTTTAATCTTTGATTCTTGGGTAAAAACGGCCATGATTTCAAAAGCTTTCCGCCATGATAGGGCATCGACATGAAATTCATACATCTTTCCGACCTTCACATTCTGGCCCGAAATGACGTATCGCGCCAACCCGATGCGGCCGCGACGCTCCGCAAGGTCATTGCAGAGGTCAATACCTATCACGCGGATGCTGAAATCTGCATCATCACAGGTGACATCACCCATCGCGGCACGCCGGAACAGTATGAACACGCGGTCGAGATCCTCTCGGACCTTGCCATTCCCTATCTGATTATCCCGGGCAATCACGATATCCGCGAAGGATTTTGCGATGCCTTCCCGACTGCCGAGACCGACACTCATGGCTTTGTCAATTTCGGGCGAACCTTCAATGGTGTGCGCTTTGTGATGATGGACAGTATCGTGCCCGGTCACCATCACGGTACGCTGTGCGCACAACGTTTGGACTGGTTGCGTGATGAACTGACGGCCCATCGCGATACGCCGACCTTCCTGTTCATGCACCACCCACCGATGAAAATGGGTTTGCCCTTCATGGATACGATCCGCCTTGATGCCGAAGACGCACTTGGTGAAATCGTCTTAGCCAATCCGCAGATCAAACATCTGTTCTTTGGTCACCTGCATCGCCCGTCGACCGGCACATGGCTTGGCGTTCCATTTATTCTGGGCAACAGCACCCAATCAGGTGAACCGCTTGATTTCCGTCACGAGAAAGAAGAAGAGCTCCAGGATCCCAATCCGCTCGGACCGGGTTATGGCATTGCCTTTGCCGATAGCGCGGGCGGGCTTCGCTATCACTTCAATTTCGTGAAGTTTGATATGTAGGTCGGATCAGGCTGCTTCTGCAGCCCGATCCCATTCCTCGCGAACGGTTGCGTCCGCTTCGCCCGCCGCATATGTGTCGCGCTTTTGGGCAAACGCCGCAGGCTCCATCAATTGCGACAGGGCCCAGACTGCACTGGCACGGATCAAGGCACTTTCATCTGACAGCAGCTGTTCAATACGCGGGATCAAACGCGGTGCCCCGCTATTGCCCGCAGCGATCAGAACATTGCGCAGGAACTTTGTCCGGCCGATCCGCTTGATTGGCGATCCGGTAAAGAAGGCGCGAAAGCCCGCATCATCAAGATCAAGAAAATCGGCCAGTCGCGGCGCGGTCAGTTCAACACGCGGGATAAAGGCCAATTCTTCCGTTCGGCTGGCAAACTTGTTCCATGGGCAAGCTGCAAGACAATCATCACAGCCATAGATACGATTACCCATGGGTTTGCGGAACTCGAACGGGATCGGTCCGTCATGTTCGATGGTCAGATAGGAAATGCACTTTCGCGCATCAAGCTTGTAAGGGGCTGGAAAGGCATCTGTCGGACAGGCAGACAGGCATTTCGAGCAGGACCCGCAATGATCGATTTCCGGTTCTGCTTCCGGCAATTCAAGGGTTGTAAAAACCTCACCTAGGAACAGCCAGCTGCCAAATTCACGCGAAACAAGATTGGTGTGCTTTCCCTGCCAGCCAATGCCCGATGCCTGCCCAAGCGGCTTTTCGAGAACCGGGGCGGTATCGACGAACACCTTGACCTGCTCCGTCCCGCCGGACTGCTCAACGACCCAGCGCGCCAGCTGCTTCAGGCGCTTTTTGATCAGGTCGTGATAGTCCTTGTTCTTGGCATAGACCGAAATCATCGCCCGGTCGGGGTGATCGAGCAGCGCCATCGGGTTTTCCGCCGGGCCATAATTACTGCCAAGGACGATGACCGATTTGACATCGGCCCACAGCTTTTCCGGATCACGCCGACGCGGCAGTCGTTCAGGATCATTCATCCAGCCCATGGAGCCGTATTCACCAGCGGCGACAAATTCATCAAGCCGCTTCTGATTGCGCGCATCAATCTTTGGCCGCGCCACACCACAGACATCAAAGCCGATTTCACGGGCTTTGGCCTGAAGCATCTCAAACGTGATGTTTTGGCGCGTTTTCGTCGTCATGACTTGGGTCGGGCTTGTCTTGTTTCACGGCCTCTCTCTGCTGCCTTATATAATCATCCACCCAAAACGCAAAAGGCCGCAGCACAAAGCTGCGGCCATCACGAAATAAGGATAGCAGAAATCAGAAGTTCGCTGTTAATGAAAACTTCGCAGTTAACGGGTCCCCCATAGTTAGATAACCTCCATTTGCCGACGACCAATAATTGTTATCGGTAATGTTTTCGACATTGGCGCGGAACGTAACCGGGTAATCATAAACCTCAGTTTTGTACTGCCCACCAATGTCTAGCCGTGTCCATGAGGGAATTTCTAACGTATTGGATTCGTTGACGAACTGCGAAGCGGTATGGATCACCCGTGCATTAACAGTTGCACCATCCAAAAATGGAAGATCATATTCCATATTCAGTTTCGCAACATAGTCAGGAACGCCAGAGGGTTTATTTCCATCATTAGTCCCCCCTGCCGTGCCACTGAGTTCTGCATCATAAAGACTAAATCCACCTAGAACACGGACTCCGCTGACCGGTTCTCCAAAAGCAGTCAATTCCACGCCGCGTAATTTTTGTTCCCCATCTGCAGCAAATATAGAGGTATCCGCATTGGTATAGGCTGATGGTTTGGAAATCTCAAAAAGAGCGAGGCTCCCGCCTAACACACCATAGTCGAACTTTACGCCTAGTTCGTACTGTTCCGTTTGGTAGGGTGCAAGCGTTTCACCAGTATTTGCTGCAGAGTTTGGCGCCGTTTCACCCTGTTGTAGTGACTCGGTGTAGTTGGCATAAACCGACCATTGTTCATCAATATTTCCAACGATACCAACTACGGGAGACAGTTCTGTCTCATTGTAGTTTTCGGACTCGGCGCCTGTTGCCAGATCAAAAGTTGTCACATTGATCTTCTGCTGGCGCAGTCCCCCGGTTAAGTGAATTTTATCATCCCAGAAACTCAAGGTGTCCGCCAAGAAATAGCTCGTCATTCTGGTGGTGTCGCGCAAGGCAAGATCTTCCAGATCACCTCGCGCAAATGTCACGGTCGAACTGTGACCGGCGGGATGGCTACCAAAAATGTTCCCGCCATCCACTGCCGTTGAATAAAATTCATAGGCCTGATGATTTTTCTGCCAGATACCTGATGCGCCAAAATTGAGTTCATGCTTAATAGTAGCTGTCTCGAATTCGTGACGCATGCCGACCATTGTACTGGTACTGTCATCCTGTCGATTGATTATTGAAGCTCCATAATCCGCCGTACCATCGACATCTTTTAATTTTGGCGTGGAATAACCGCCACCTTCCTCCATGTGACGAGCACCAATTACGGCATAAATCATTGCGCTGTCAGTCACATCATATTCGGTGCGAAGCTGCCCGAACGTGTCTTGCAGGTTACTATATGTCCATTCACTATTATAATTGAAGCTTGAGGAAGGGGCATCTGGTATACCTGTAAGACCAGAATCAATACGAATACCAGTACGGCCATTCTCAATATTTTGCTCGTTAAATGCGACATCGAGATTCACGCGCAGTCTCTCTCCAAGATAATCAAGGGCGAGTGCGGCTAGTTTGGTTTCCCGGTTTTCATCGTCAATCGCGGTTCCACCATTCCGGTAAAGGATATTGCTCCGAGCACCGAACCGGTTATCAGCACCAAACCGGCGACCAACATCAAGATGCCCACCTACTTGGCTGGTTCCGCCGTAACTCGATGTGAAATCTGTAACAGGGGCATTCGTCGCCCTTTTCGGCACAAGGTTGATCGTTCCACCAACCCCAGACGATGTCGGCGGCACCCCGTTCAGGAATGTTGATCCCCCCTTCAATACTTCAACACGCTCGAACATTTCTATTGCAGGCAACTGGCGCGGCACTGTCCCATACATACCGTCCATGGATACGTCACTGACATCCAGATCAAACCCTCGCACGGTAAATCGATTAGCGAAAGTCCCGCTGCCAATCGAATTGGTGACCGATGGATCACTATCCACTACATCCGCAATGTCCTGTGCGTTAAGGCTTTGGATCAGTTCACTCGTATAGCTAGTCGTCGAAAACGGACTATCCATATTGTCCATGTTTCCAAGGACTCCGGCGCGGCCACCTGTTGCCACTAAACCACCGGCGTATACTCCGGGAAGAGGTTTTCTTGGGCCCAATGCATTCGCTTCAACCCGAACAGGATCAAGAACGTTTTCGCCTTCTGCAGCAACCTTCTCGATGGTGATGATTCCATCATCGGTAAATCGCCAGGTAAATCCAGATCCACTCAGAAGCCTTGAAAGAGCAGCATCAACCGACATTTTCCCTTGAAGTGCTGGCACTTCAAGTCCGCCAAGCCCCTCGGATGGAAAAAACAGTTTCAAATCAGCCTGATCTGCCAATGCAGTCAATGCACGGTCAAGGTCCTGTGCCGGAATATCGAGTGTAACAATCATCGATTGGGCGATTTCGATACGCGGCCCAACCTGCGGCTCCATATTGGCCGCTTCTGCCTGCCACGGGCTCAGGATGGCCGAGCCGGAAATAAGTGTGGTTGCAACAAGCCTGCGCACCCAAAGGCTGCGCGATCCCCCATGACGAAGATTGACCGACGCTTCGGTGGTCGTTTTCGTCATCGCATTTACTGAACTCATCATAAGGCCTTCTGATTATATTTCCCAATGCGAATGATATTCAGAACTACAATCATTCGCTTTTGGCCTTAAGACGATCTCACCCAACGAGACTTGCACCAGATTTTTCAATTTTTTTTGATTTTTGGCTAAACCACTGGAATACAGATGCCTTTTACTAGTAGATCACCGTCAACAGCGGCAACTTAAGGATGCTGGCACCCGCTGTTTGCTCAATCGATTGCAACAAATCATCAAGTTCCGCTGTTTCAAAAACCCCGGTCACTTTCATATCGCGCAGCGCGTCCCGGGCGATAACAATTCGTCCCGGCTTGTGGCGCTGTGCTTCGGCAATGACATCTCCGAGCGGGCGGCTGTTAAAGATCAGTTTGCCGCGCTGCCAACTGCCATAGCCACCAAGATCGACACCGGCGTTCAGTTCAGGCACCTGCCCGTTTTGATAGGTTGCCTGTTCGCCCGCTGACAGTCGAAGGGCAGAACCCCCTCCATTGCGCACCTCAACAATGCCTTCCTGCACAGTAACCTTTGCGCAATCATCTGTGATCCGCACGCCATACACGGTACCAACGGCCATTGCCTGCCCATCAAGCGCAGAAACGATGAAGGGATGGTTTGCATCCTTGGCAACATCAAAGATGACTTCACCGAACGCCAAACTGACACGCCGCACATCACCGGAAAAATCAATCGAGAAGGCAGATGCCGTATTCATATGCGCCACAGACCCGTCGGGAAGTTCGATGGTCTGATACTGCCCCGTATCGGTCACATAGTCCGCGTTATAGCGGTTCCATATGTCCCCGGCTTCAAAGCCCGCAAACACCAGCATCAGCATCGCAGCGATACCGGCCACGGCAGAAACAACCGGGCGTCGACGCATAAAACCGTACGACCGCGCAGAAGCCGATGGGTTGTTGGAGACAGTCGAGGTCAACGACGCGCCTTGCAGGGCAACCGGCTCGCGCCAGTCGGCATGCTGGGCGATTTGGGTTTCGCCAACGGCACCAATCAGGCTTTCTGCATCGCGGGCGGCGCGTTCATGGGCGTCGCTTTGGGCGCGCCAGATTTCGAATTCATGAAACTCGGCAGACGCGGCATCCCCGGAATGCAGACGCACCAGACGTTCGATGGCCTGATCGCTGAGTACGATCATGTCATCGTCATAGTCCTGCAGCACTATGGCCTGGTCTGTGCTTATACCGGACGTCAAAACCTGTATCCCCGAATATCCATTCCGGCCACGCCTGACACGCAACCCCTGTTCATTAGACGAATAACCGCGATCAAATCCGCAACAAAATTTATCATTATTTTTTGCCCTCCGCCAAAAGGGCATCACGGCAATGCTTTAAAGCACGCGCGATATATTTGGCGACCATGCTGTTTGAAACACCCAGCCGGTCAGCGATTTCGGTGTGTGACAGCCCATCAACACGAAACAGCAAAAGTGCCTGGCGCGGTTTATCGGGCAACTCGGAAAGCGCTTTATCCATGATCGCGATCTGTTCACGCGAAAGGACAATCTTTTCCGGACCGGGCTTGGGATCAAGAATGTCTGATTGCGCCTGATCCGTTTCGACATGCGCCGACATCCGCCGTTCACGACGAATGCGATCAATCGCAAGGTTCCCCGCCACGCGATAGATATAAGCACGCGGATTATCGATGGTTTCATCAAGGTCGGACGTTCCGGCAAGCCGGACATAGGTATCCTGCACCACATCGGCTGCGCGTTCAGAATCGCCATTAAGCTTCCGAGTCAAAAACCGCAGAAGCTGTTCATAGTTTTCCTGAAAACTTGCAATCAAGATTGATGCGCTGCTGCGCGCCATTGATGTCGACCATTCGTTGCCAAAAGACAGGCAAATACCTGATGGCAATCGAATAACAGCAAACTCAACTTATGACAATGAGAATAATTCGCAAAATACCAGCCGACTCAAACCGCTTAATTGCCGACAAACAAAAAGACCGCCCGGCATTCCGTAGCGGTCTTTTCCATTAGCTTATGCGTGCTGTGGTACCCGTTCTGGTGCTTAACCGCGTCCGCGATACGGGGCCACACCCTGTTCGGGGATCCAGACACCATCCGGGGCCGGGCCGGTCTGATAAAACACATCAATCGGAATGCCGCCGCGCGGATACCAGTATCCGCCAATGCGCAGCCATTTCGGATCAAGGGTCTCGACAATGCGTTTGCCGACCTTGATCGTGCAATCTTCATGGAAAGATCCGTGGTTGCGGAACGAGGTCAGGAAAAGCTTGAGCGACTTGCTTTCCACCAGCCAGTCACCGGGCACATAATCAATCACCAGATGGGCGAAATCCGGCTGGCCCGTGATCGGGCAAAGCGATGTAAATTCCGGTGCAACAAACCGCACGCAGTAATCGGTTCCGGCCTGCGGATTTGAAACGCGCTCCAGAACAGCTTCATCTGGCGATGCCGGTTGCTGAGTATCGCCGCCCAGCATGGTCAGGTTGTCATAGATCGTTTGATCGGCCATGGCTTAATCCTCGATAATCGGCACGGGATCGATATCCCCGCCTTCCTGTCCGGCATAGAAATCGCGCGCAAAGGCGTCCATGCGTCCCTCGGCAATGGCTTCGCGCATGCCACGCATCAGGTCCTGATAATAGGCAAGGTTGTGCCAGGTCAGCAGAACCGCACCAAGGATTTCGCCCGCCTTGATAAGATGATGTAGATAGGCACGCGAATACTTCGTACAGGCCGGGCAACCGCACTGATCATCGAGCGGACGATCATCATCGCGATGACGACCGTTTTTAAGGTTCAATGTCCCGCGATGGGTAAAGGCCTGCGCATTACGCCCGGAACGCGTCGGCAGCACACAATCAAACTGGTCAATCCCGCGCATCACCGCACCGACAAGGTCGGACGGTTTGCCAACCCCCATCAGATAGCGCGGCTTGTTGCTCGGCAGCATATCAACGCAGAAATCAAGCGTATCAAACATGATCTGCTGGCCTTCGCCAACCGCAAGACCGCCCACCGAATGGCCCGGAAGATCGAGTTCAGCGAGCTTTTCGGAGCTTTCACGCCGCAGGTTTTCAAAAACACTGCCCTGCTGAATGCCATAAAGCGCGTACCCTTCGCGGTTCACAAACGCATCCTTGGACCGTTTCGCCCAGCGCATCGACATCTGCATGCTTTCGCGCGCCTGCTGTTCGGTCGCCGGGAACGGGGTGCATTCATCAAACGCCATGGTAATGGTCGAGCCCAGCAGATGCTGGATTTCCATCGAGCGTTCCGGCGTCAGGTTGAACTTGCGCCCGTCGATATGGCTTTTGAAGGTCACACCGTCTTCGGTGATCTTGCGCAGTTTTGCCAGTGACATGACCTGATACCCGCCACTGTCGGTCAGGATCGGTTTGTCCCAGTTCATGAATTTATGCAGACCACCCAAACGCGCGATGCGTTCCGCACCCGGGCGCAGCATGAGGTGATAGGTATTGCCCAGAAGGATCTGCGCCCCTGTATCGGCGACGTTTTCAGGCAGCATGCCCTTAACTGTCGCAGCCGTGCCGACCGGCATGAAAGTCGGCGTATCAATGACGCCGTGGGCGGTGTGAATGCGTCCCAGACGGGCCTTGCCATCCTGGGCAAGCAATTCATAGCGAAATTCGGTCATCGGTTCTTATGTCCGTGCATCAATTTTGTTGGCGCATTCAAGCAGGCTGCAATCGCCATAGGAATAAAAGCGGTATTCGTTTTCGATGGCGTGGTTGTAGGCCGCCTTCATCCGCTCAAACCCGGCAAAGGCCGAGACCAGCATAAACAGGGTCGAGCGCGGCAGATGGAAGTTGGTCAAAAGCATATCCACCGCGCGGAACTTGTAGCCCGGCGTGATAAAGATGTCGGTCTCTGCCTCAAACGGTTCAACCACCCCGTCTTCGCGCGCCGCACTTTCAAGCAAACGCAGCGACGTAGTCCCCACCGCAATCACCCGTCCGCCATTGGCATGGGTTTCGTTGATCAGGTCCGCGATTTCCTTGCTGATCGATCCCCATTCAGCATGCATCTTGTGATCGTCGGTATCATCAACCTTGACCGGCAGGAACGTCCCCGCCCCGACATGAAGCGTGATCGTGCGGCGATTGATCCCGCGCGCATCGAGATTGGCCAGAAGATCCGGGGTAAAATGCAATCCCGCCGTCGGGGCCGCCACCGCGCCATCCTTTTGGGCAAAGATGGTCTGATAATCGGACTTGTCCTGATCATCGCCACCGGCATCACGCCGGATATAGGGCGGCAGTGGCATGACACCGAATTCTTCAAGGGCCGCGATCAGGTCGGCACCGGATTTATTAAAGCGCAAGGTAACTTCGCCGCCATCCTTCTTGGCAAGAACTTCGGCTTCGAATGCGTCATTGACCTTGAAGGTTTCCCCGATGCGCAGTTTTTTGGCCGGTTTGGCAAACGCCACCCAAGTACCAAGGCCTTCCTGTTTGTGCAGGGTGACTTCAACTTTGGCATCCCCACGTTTGCCAAAAAGGCGGGCCGGAATAACGCGCGTATCATTGGAAATCAGAAAATCACCGGGACGCAGAATATCGGGTAGCTCACGCACGATGCGGTCCTGTGTCCCGTCGCCTGACAAATCAAGCATACGGGCTGCATCCCGCGGATTGGCCGGATGTTCGGCAATGCGTTCGCGCGGCAATTCAAAATCGAACAGATCGACTTTCATGGATCAGGGCAATTCCGGGTCAATTGAAAAAGCAAATGAAGGGGCGTCTTATGCGCCCCTTCAGAATAAATCACAAGGCCATGAACGGCATATCTGATCCGCCCTGACCCTGTATCCGTTTGGGCTCAGCCCCGGGCCGGTTCCGCATTGACGCGCGGGGTGATCACACTCATCAGCAGACGGAACGGTGCCAGGCAGGTCAGTGCCATGATCATCTTGGCGGCAAAATCGCCCATCGCCCACGTATCCCACGGAAGGCCGGTACCAGCAAAGGCGATCGAGAAGAACAAGGCAGTATCCACGGCCGAGCCGATCCCCGATGACACCAGCGGGGCTTTCCACCAGCTTGCGCGGCGCAGTTTGTCAAACACGGTGACATCGAGCATCTGGGCAATCAGGAATGCCGATCCCGATGCGATGGCAATACGGGTATCTGCAAAGATCAGCGACAAAACAACTGCCAACGCAAAACCGGCCAGCACGACAACACGTGCCGCCGCCGCCCCACGGGCACGGTTGGTCAGGTCGGTAACAAGGAAGGCGACCGGATAGGTAAAGGCGCCATAGGTCAGCCAGTCGGCCAGAACGCCCGGCAGCGGGTATTCAACCAGAATGTTCGATGCGACAACGGTCACCGCCATGGCGAGGACCCCGAAAATGATCGCTTTCATGTTTTAGCCCTTCTAAGCAAGTGAACCCACGCATAACAAATCTCGCGGCCCACCGAACTGGGCGACGATCACGAACGGATTCTGTGTAACTTTGGTGCGGCTGTTTACGCGCAGACCAAAGGTCGGTCAAGGAAAAACGGCGATCAGGAAACCCTGATCGCCGCTGCAGATCGCTGCAAGTCGCCCCGGGGAAAGTGGGGCGCCGCGCCGCGAAACTATATTCGTATGCGATTACAGCATGATGCCGCGAATGGTGAAGAACAGCAGCGCACCAAGGAAGGCACCGGCCGGAACCGTCACCACCCATGCGGTCGCAATCGTCACCGCATAGCGACGGCGCACCAGCAGGCGCTTGCGGAATTTCTTCTCTGCCTTTTTGGCTTCATTCGGATCGATCTGGCGCAGTGCCTCGATATGGGCATCGGCCTGCTCGTCCTCAGTGCGATCCACCAGCATCGGCGGTGCAATCTTACGACGACGATGTGACAGGCTTTCACGCAGGAAACCAACCCCGAACACCGCACCGACCGCAATGTGGGTCGAGCTGACCGGAAGCCCCAGCGCAGACGCAATGATCACGGTAATCGCCGCCGACAGCGCCACCGTATAGGCCCGGATCGGATCGAGCTTGGTAATCTTCGAGCCGACAGTCTTAATCAGTTTCGGACCAAACAGGATCAGACCAGCAGAGATACCAACGGCACCAATCACCATCACCCAGATCGGGATCGGGGCAGATGTGACGATCTCACCGCTATCAATCCCTGACACAATGGCGGCAAGCGGACCGATGGCATTGGCCACATCGTTCGAACCGTGGGCAAAGGACAACAGGGCAGCTGAAACCACCAGCGGAACCCGAAACAGCGATGCGATTTCCTTACGGCGGCCTTCCATATTGGCAGAAGCCCGGATGACAGCCTTGCGCATCGGAATAAGGGTCAGGAAGAAGGCGGCAACACCAATCGCCAGCACGACGGAAATGTCGGCCTTCCAGATTTTCTTGACGCCCTTCATCATCAGATAGACCGAGAAGACCGAAACCATCAAGGCGACCAGAACCGGCACCCATTTGCGTGCAGCCGTCACGCGGTCATTCTGATACAGCACCCGGAATTTGATGAAAGCCAGGAAACCGGCCGCGATCAAACCGCCCAGCACCGGAGAAATCACCCAGCTTGCCGCGATGGTTCCCATGGTCGGCCAATTGACCGCACCAAGACCAACGGCTGCCATACCAGCCCCCATCACCCCGCCAACAATCGAGTGGGTGGTTGAAACCGGCGCGCCAAGCCACGTCGCCAGGTTAAGCCAAAGGGCTGCTGCCAGAAGCGCCGCCATCATCGCCCACACAAAGGTCTGTGCATCGGGCATGGCGGTTGGATCAATGATGCCTTTTTTGATGGTGCCGACGACATCGCCACCGGCAATGATCGCACCGGCAGCTTCGCAGATGGCGGCAATCAACAACGCGCCAACCATGGTCAGCGCCTTGGACCCGACCGCCGGACCCACATTGTTGGCCACATCATTGGCGCCAATGTTAAGCGCCATATAGCCGCCGATAACGGCCGCAGCGATCAGAAAGCCGCTTTGCGGCAGACCACCCATGTGAAAGGCAACAAACGCACTACAGGCAAGGAGGAAAACAAGTGCCAGACCCAGCTTTGCACTGATCGACGCTGTTTCACCCAGCCCCGCATCCATGCGCTTTTGCCACCTGAGATCCTTATCCAGAGCAGTTTTCTTTACCAACATAATCAACCGTTACCGTCAAAGGGAATCGACGGGCGGATCATGTCGAAGCCGGACCTCTTTGTTAAGGTTTTTTTGCTTATTTATGACACCCCTTAATCAACCCATTGATCATAAACAAAAACGGCCCCACAAAGTGGAGCCGTTTTGGGGTAATTACACCGCTCGAAAGTGTTAGCGACCGAACTGGTTCAACAGACCTTTCAGAAGCCCTTTGGCCGCGTCCTCGGCGGAGCCACTGCCAGACCCGGACCCGCCATCACTTGAACCATCACCACCAAGTGCCTTGTCGATGATGTTATCAAGAACGCGCACAGCGACCTTGTCCATCCGCCCGGTAATGGCCGGATCGTCAATCTTGCCTTTGGCATAGACACTGAACGGCGGCAGTTCTTCGATTTTTTCCGAGAAATCAAAGTCGGCCTGCGTATCCATCACCCAGCGCGGCAGATCAAGGGTGGCATCCGCATCCGCCGTACCAACGCGCGAAACGGCAGCAACACGGGTGGTCTTGGCAATCCCGTCGGTAATGGTCATGTCGGCTTCAAGTGACTGCAACAGATCGTTATTACCGACCCCTTCAACCACCATGGCCTGCGGGCCCTGACGCAGCAGAGCTTCGATATTCAGGCTCGGGTCCGTTGAACGATTATCCGCATTGCTGAAACGCACGTCATTCAAAACCAGATTGGCGGTGCCATTAAGTGCCGAGACCAGACGACGCGATGTGTTGCCATTGGCATTAACATCAAATGTCAGGCCTGCCCCACCCAGGATGGTGTCATTGGCAACCTTGATCGGCGCCAGGCTTTCGATCCGTGCGCCATCAAGCTTGCCGGCAAGCGCCAGTTTCGGAACATCTGCACTGCGGGCATCAAATGTCCCGTTGATGGCAAGATCGCCCTGCCCCAAAAGCCCGGTAAAGGACGGAATGGTCAGAAGACCCCCAACCAGATTTGCCTTCAGGTCCGGATTGATCAGGCTGTAGGTATCAAAATCAAGCTGATCCAGTCCGATGGCGATATCCGCATCGATCGAGCGCAGGGCCGACACATCAATCTCATTGTCATCCCACGGCGTGCCATCACGCGCATCGACCCGGGTGACCGTCATGGATTTTGGCAGATTGAATGCCGCCTTGCGCGGACCACTGCCGATACCAGGCATCAGGCTTGCGCGTTCTGCAGCTGGCAGCAACGGATCGACGACAAGCGTGCCACCAGAAAGGCTGACAGAAAGCTTGGGCTGTGCCTGCGACGCATCGAAACGGACGTTACCATTGGTTTCAAACGCCCCAAGGATAAGCTTAAGTCCATCCAGCGCGACATTCTGCGCATTGCCCTGAACATTGCCCGACACCGCCAGACGGCCAAGATTGCCCGATGGCGTATAGGTCGGTGCGAGAAGTTCCAGCGCCCGGTTCAGGCTTGATGCCTGCACGGCAAGCTTGCCATCAATGCCCGGATTGCTGCCCAGCATTTCCGAAACAACCCCATCAAGGGCCACCTGGAGAAGCGGGTTGGAAACATCAACCGCAACCGTCGGACCCGTCACCAGACCATTCAGACCAAGATTGGCCTGAACACTCTTGTAGCTGCTGGCCGGGGCCGGCAGGGTAATGCCCGTAAGCCTTGCCAGCGGCTCAAGCGTTTTGGCGGTCACGCGCACCGACAAATTATCAAAGGCCGGAACATTGGCCGAACCGTTAAACACACCCTTTGCACTGGCCGAAAGCCCGGCGGCATCAGCAACGGCAAAGTTGGTGAGCGTAATATTCGGGCCGATGATGCTGCCATCAATTGAAATGCCCCGTACCGAGACACCCGATGAAATGATTTCATCGGCCGCCAGTCGGTAATTGGCCGCAAGCCCTTCAAGCGGCGCCAACGCATCCTTGATCACCTTGACCATATCGGGCTTTGGCGCAGACGCACTGCCGGTCCCCGAAGATTCTGTTCCACCCTCGCCGGATGACGCAGAACCCGCATCCGACGTCGTGGAGACTGAAACCTCTGCATCCGGGCTGGCGGCGATGTATTGATCAAGGTTGATACGATCAAGCTTGAGCCCAATGCCCAATGCCGGCAGGCCCGATCCACTCAGATTGGCGACAACCGCACCCCGAATGGCGGTGTCATCTACCCGCAGATCAAGGTCGGAAATGTTAAGCTGTTCCGGGGTTCCTTCAATGCCACCGGTCAAGGAGAACCGGCGCAGACGATCAGCACGAATGCCATCCACATCCGCCCCCAGCCAACGAATAACAGCACGGATATTTTCCGAGGCCACTTCGTAGCTCAGCTCGGCACTTGGTGTTGGGGTTTCACCGGAAATGCTGCCAAACACGGCGACGTCGGTTCCGCCCGGCAGACCGGCGGACACCTCGTTCAGCGTGACTTTGCTGTTGGCGATTGCGGCATTGATCCGCGCATTGTGGACCGGTGTTTGATTATAGATCAGGGTTTCGACTTCAAAATCGATCGAGGCGGTCAGATCGGCCGGAATGACCGGGGCGTCGGCCGCACCAGATTTCTTGACCGAACTTTGCGAAGGAATGGATTGCGCGCCACCTTCCGCATCGCCTGACGCTGGTGATGTGCTTTCGCCATTGTCGCTGGCTGCAGGCGACGCAGCGCCATCGCCCATATCGGCAAGGACCAGAATGCTATCAAGATCAAGCTGGTTAAAGCGAAGGGCAACATCGGCACTCAGGCTCGGTTCCTGATCAATGGCAATCGCGCCCGACCCGCGGGTTTCACCAAAGCGGATCGAAAGATCATTGAGCGTGACCGATTTGGCATTGGCGGTAATATGTCCGCCAAGATCAAGCGGCTTGGCGGCGATATCGGGGATATCGGCGTTGTCACCGGCAATGCGAAGGGCAGCTTCGCGCAGATCGTCAAAATCACTGTCGATTTCGCCGTCAAAACCTGGGTTCTCCGATGAAAGATCGACACGCCCGGCAACGGTAACACCCCCATCAACCTCATCAATGCCGAGTTTCAGGCTGACCGGGAACGGGGCGGTCTGGCTGATTTCTCCGACATTCAGTGCAAAGGTCAGCGGGATACCACGATAGAAGACATAACCTTCACCCTCGATCGGGCCATTCAGGGTCTGGGCGGATACACCAAGGGTCAGGCCCTCGATACGTTCTTCGGAGCCCGGCGCGCGATAGATGATGGTCGCATTTTCGATCTCGAGACGATCAACCTGAATGGTGCTGGCGAAATCACTGCCTGCCGCGTCGCCGCTTTCAGCTGCAGCGTCTCCGCCTTCAGCCGGTGCCGACGTTGTTTCACTATCCGTGCCCGGCGTGGTGATCATGCCAGCATCCGGACCTGAACGCGTTGCCTGATCGGGATCGAACACAAGGTTGTTGCTGCCATCTTCAAAGGTTTCGATGGCAATCACCGGATTGATCAGGCTGACTTCAGTCACCTGCACATTACCGGTCAGAAGCGGCATCAAGGCAACGGAAACCCGGACCTCGCCAATCTCGACCATGTTGGCATCCTGTGCGCTTGGCACATTGCCCAGGCTGACATCGGTTGCCGTCAAGGAGGGCGACGGGATGAGAGACATCGACAGATCGCCAGCAAGGTTCAGTTCGCGTCCGGTCGCATCACGGACAGCCTGACTGATCTGTGCCTTATAGCCATTCCAGTCGATCAGCGACGGAATGATCAGCAACGCGGCAACAAGAACCACGAGAAGTGCACCAATTGCAGCAAGGATTTTTTTCAACAGTCAGGCTCCGCTAGATCTCAAGGTCATCCGCCATATATGACGGCAACCCACAAAGGTTTGATTTTATGTCCGAAAGCATAAGGCTCGTGATGACTCTCGCAACAGAAAATGGCCGAAGATTAAAGCTAATTTCGGGCAAACTTGATCATTCTGTAACTCGGCGTTGAGCCCGTTGTTCCCAAAGCACCCTCTTCATGTGTGCAAACATCGCGGCCGGATCAAGCATCATGTTGATTTTACATTATTTTGAAGAATTACAAACAGAACCGGAATCCACGGAAAGAAAACCTTTAACGCCGTTTGCGAATTTACCAACCGGCGAAATACGTAGTTTAAAATCAATTGGATGGTGGAAATCGGCTTTCAAAATGATACATTTTATAAAACAAAAAATTCAATCCTGACTTTCATTCCAACCGGATGATCGTTGTACGCAATCGCGACAGGGAGGATTAAAATGACCGATACAACAATCGAAACGCCAGAAAAAGCGGTCGACCCCGGGCAGCGCGGAATCGCTGTACGTACCATCACCACCGACCAATCCGGTGCCTGGCTGCAGGCCGGGTGGCGCGATTTCAAACGAACACCGGCCATTGGCCTGACCTATGGCGCGCTTTGTACGATTGCCGGCTGGCTGATCGTGCTCAGCATTTTCCGATCCGGCCAACCCTATCTCACCTTGCCGCTTGCGGCGGGCTTCATGTTGTTGGCCCCGTTGGTGGCTGTCGGACTTTATGAAACAAGCCGCCGGCTTGAGATGGGCGAAAATGTCACTCTTTGGCACAGTTTGAATGGTTTTCGCCGCAACCCCGGCCAGATCGGGGCGATTGGTGTGCTGTTGATGCTGTTCTTCTTGGCCTGGACGCGCATTGCGATGTTGCTGTTTGCGCTGTTTTACAACGGCACCATGCCATCGCTTGACGTTCTGGTCTGGGAAACCTTCTTTTCGCGTGATGCGATCACCTTCCTGATCACCGGCGGCCTGATTGGTGGTGTCCTTGCCATCATTGCCTTTGCGGTTTCGGTCGTCTCGATCCCGCTTCTGGTCGATCGCGATGTTGATGTGATCACCGCTGTCATCATCAGTGTCTCGGCATTTCGCAAGAACTGGAAGGTTCTGGTGGGCTGGGGCGCGGTGATTGCCATCCTTTCAGCCTGTGGCATGGTCGTATTCATGTTCGGACTGGCGATCACGATGCCGCTTCTGGGCTTCTCAAGCTGGCATGCCTATCGCGGGATCATTGATGAAAGTCAGGCCGAAATGGCCCGACTACGCCGCCAAGTTCCCTGATCAAGTTCCCTGATAATGTCTTTCCGTTCGGACCGGAGCGACATAAAAGGCCCCCGCCTATTAATATGGACGGGGGCCTTTATGCGTTGTCGAGGTCGGTCTTAACCGAGTTTCCAGCCAAATTATCTAGAGCCCGTCGCTGTGGTTGGCGCCTGGAATGACCCCGGGGAACTGACGAAAAGCATCCTCAATTTCAGCTTTGTCGACATTGTGAGTAATGAAGACCAAATCGGACCGGTCACCATTTGCGGAACCTGATTGCAACTGTGTCAGCGGATGCAAGATATGCTGAACGCCATGGACGATGAACGGCTGATCGTATCCTTCGACATTCAGGATACCTTTCACCCGCAAAATCTTGTCGCCCATAAAGCCTTCCAACACCTCAAGCCATTCATCCAGAGCATCTTTGGCAATAGGTGTCTGGGCTGAAAAACAATAGGAGTTAATCCCGTCATCCTGCGCGTGGTGGTGGACATGATGATGGTGATCATGCGGTTCGTCGTCATGGTGGTGATGTTCGTGACCGCAAGGTTCAGCGCTCACTTCTGGTGAACTGTCCGTAACGCCAAAACGATTTTCGCCCGCTGCGCCCAGTTCAAGGTTTATAACCGTGGACGGACTGACAATGCCGTTCTGAACCATAACCCTTGGCGCAAGTGGATTGATCTCGTCAATTTGATCGTTGAACATATCTGATGCACCAGTCTGCACCAGATCGGTTTTGGCTATCAGCAGAACATCAGCCAATGCGATTTGCTTTACTGCTTCGTCATGCTTTGCAAGCGTATCGGCGCCATTGACCATATCAACCACGGTTACAATACCATCCAGTTTGTATTTCGATGATATCTGCGGATTGGTCATGATGGTGTTGATGATCGGCGCCGGGTCAGCAAGACCGGTTGTTTCAATCACAACGCGCGAAAACTGTCTTTTGCCCTGACGTGAAAAACGCCAGGTAATGTCGCGCAATGTCTTGACCAGATCACTGCGGATTGTGCAGCACATGCAACCACTATTGAGCTGTGCAACCGGAGTTTCGGTGCTGTGCGACACCAGAATATGATCAAGCCCGATTTCGCCAAACTCATTGACAATCACCAGCGCATCGGAAAGTTCCGGCTGAGTGATCAGGTGATTGAGAACCGTCGTTTTGCCACTGCCCAGAAAGCCCGTAAGCAAGGTGATCGGGATTAATTCTGATTTCTGTTGGCTCATTAATTACCAGGCCTCTCGGGTGCCCCATGCGACCGCGTCATGGGGGTGCAGGCTTTCAAAATGTCTTACATGAACGGATGGTTCCAAATACCCATCAAGTGCCGTTTCAATGCGCCGTGCCGCATCCTCGACAAACATCAGGTTTTGGCCATTCAATACCGCAAAGGCCTGTTCATCTTCCCGTTTTACCGCAGTCTGCACCGGCGTTCCAAGCGCGGCTTCAACACAATCAATCAAGTTCAACAGACCAAGTGTCTCCCCGTCATGGGCAAGCATGACGGACACGCGCGCTTGACTGCGCTGGCTATGGGGTGTGGCAAGCGTCCCGTGATCTCGGAGCCAACTGGATACTTCGCTGGCGTCAACCGGGTCTGACGCGCCAAATTGCGCCTGAAAACCCTGTTCCAACATTTGCCGTGACAAGGCCGCCGAACAGGGGCAGGTCGATGAATAAGCAATCGAAACTTCCGCAGAGCATTCAAATCTTTTACCGCGAAGAACCGCGTCTATGCGTATCGGATAGGATTTCCATCCAGATAAACCTTCGCTCAACAATGCCGGCCGCCTGACAAGAAGATCAAAACACAGCCGCATTCGGGCGTTGCCTGTCTCGCAAGTGCCATGACTTTCCACCATTTGCCTCAGCAAATTCTGCGACACTTGCGGCGATAGTGCTTCGCCGTCCGCCAGTTGATCGAGCAAACGATAAAGACGTGACATGTGAATACCCTTTACTTGCGGGGCAGGTAAATCCACATGCACGTCCGCACGCGCATGAACAGTGCGAACACACGCACCCTCATTGATCGATACCGGCAAATCAATGTCGTTCATTCCAACCCAGGACAATGGGCTTTGGTGCTTTGCGCTATCGGCAAGGCTGACATCAGGCAATTGGACGTTCATCAAAATTCCATTCATTGTCGATCAGATATGGCGCTTCAGGAAGTGAGCAATCAGGATTTCAAGGCGCGGTGGCGTCCACGTGGAGCTTGGCGAACCTCAAGCACCAAAGAACGATCGGTACGTTGGAACTTCGGAGAATACCGCACCAGCTGATCATCAGGCTTCAACACGCCACGAGTTATGTAACGTTATAACATAACTATTCTTTAGTTTCATTCAAGAGTCCATCAGAAGGCGCGCCGTTGAATCTTGCGCATCACTCAAAGCGCCCCTTCAGCAAAGCTGATCGAAACCAAAAAAGATGACCGCACGGGAACAAAACCCGCCCTTGGCGGTTTAAGCTTTGTGGCGACCAATCCGTTTCCGTGCGGTGAGATATCGTTCACGGCCCCGTAAACTTCACTGGCAAGCTTGCCATAAATTGTCCAAGATCAGTCGGCACCAGATCACTATCTGGCAACCAACTGCATTTACGAGTTAATTTGATCATGCATCAGGCCCGTGCGCTTCGCCACGTTATCGCCATCTCTGCCCCGCTGTTCGCGCTGCTTGCGGGCACACCAGGCGCATTTGCGCAAACCGATACGTCAGATGGACCGCAATCGACCCGTACGCCGGATGACAAGTGGGGCGTGTCGCTGTCGGTCGAGAACGATCTGTTTACGCCCACCAACAGCGATCAGCATTACACAAACGGTGTGCGTCTTGCCTTCATCTCGCCCGAGGATAGCGCGCCTGCGAGTTTTCTGAACGTTGCCAAACAAATCCCGTTCTTTGCATCTGATGGTCGTATCCGCACCAGCTATTCGCTGGGCCAGACCATGTACACGCCTGATGACATCACGGTTGCCGAAAATCAGCCCGATGACCGACCATGGGCAGGGATGCTTTATGGTACGGCCGGGCTTGTGTCTGATACCGGCCTTCGGGAAAAGGGATCAGATAGCAACTATTCGCGCATTGATACGCTTGAGCTGACCCTTGGTGTGGTGGGACCGGCATCGCTTGCCGATGAAACGCAGTCCTTTGTCCATAAGCAGATCAACAGCCCCCACCCCGAAGGCTGGGACAATCAGATCAAGAACGAACCGATCATTGGCCTGACCTATGAACGCAAATATCGCGGCTGGTTCGAAGCTGACCTTTTGGGTGTTGAATTTGATGCCACCCCGCACGGCGCAGTCACCCTTGGTAATGCCTTTACCAATGCAGAGCTCGGCACCATGTTCCGCATGGGCTTTGACCTGCCGGCCGATTATGGGCCGCCGCGCATTCGCCCCAGCTTGCCGGGATCGGATTTCTTTGTGCCCGATACCGAGGGCTTCCCGCTGAGCGGTTATATCTTTGCCGGGTTTGCAGGGCGCTACGTCGCGCGTGACATCACGCTTGATGGCAATACCTTTGCCGATAGCGCATCAGTCGACAAGGAACCATGGGTCGGTGATCTGCAGATCGGTCTGGCCGTCATCATTGGCCAGGCGCGCCTGACCTACACCCATGTCTATCGCACGCCGGAATTCACCGCCCAAAGTGGTGCGGATCAATTCGGGTCGCTATCGCTTTCCTTCCGCTTCTGAGCAAAAACAAAAACGGGGCCAAATGGCCCCGTTTTCAATCAGATAACCCTATTGGTCTGATGATATCAAAGACCCGGGATCAGCTTGCCCGGATTCATCAGACCTTTGGGATCAAGCGCGGTTTTGATGGCACGCATGACTGCAATGGTGTCCTCACCATGTTCGGTCACCATGAAATCAAGCTTGCCGTATCCAATGCCATGCTCACCAGTGCAGGTGCCCCCAAGCTTGAGCGCGCGTTCGACCATGCGACGGTGCAAACGGTTGGCTTCTTCCATCTGGGTCGGATCTTCTGGATCAAGCAGGATCAGGGTATGGAAGTTGCCATCACCTACATGACCAATGATCGTGCAGGTCAGCGGGCTGGCATCGCAATCAGCACGGGTTTCCGAAATCGCTTCGGCCAGTTTTGAAATCGGCACGCAGACATCGGTCGGCATGCCGGCCTTGCCCGGTTCAAGCTGAAGCGACGCGTAATAGGCCTTGTGGCGTGCGGCCCAAAGCTTGTTGCGATCTTCCTGACGGGTCGCCCACTGAAATTCCTCGGCCCCGAATTCTTCGGCAACAGATTGCACGAATTCCGCCTGCTCCTTCACCCCGGCCTCGGTGCCATGGAATTCAAAGAACAGGGTCGGTGCTTCCTTATGGTCCAGCTTGGAATAGTTATTGACCGCGCGGACCTGCAACGGATCAAGGAACTCGATACGTGCGACAGGAATACCGGCCTGAATGGTCAGGATGACGGTATTGACCGCATCTTCGACCGTCGGGAAGGCACAAACAGCCGCCGACATCGCTTCGGGGATGCCATAAAGCTTAAGGGCGATTTCGGTAATCACACCCAGCGTCCCTTCGGAGCCGACAAACAACCGGGTCAGGTCATAACCCGCCGATGATTTCCGCGCACGGTTGGCAGTCTTGATGATTTTGCCATCCGGAGTAACAACCGTCAGGCTCAGCACGTTTTCACGCATGGTGCCGTAACGCACCGCGTTGGTGCCCGATGCACGGGTCGCGGTCATGCCGCCGATCGAGGCATTTGCACCCGGATCAATCGGGAAGAACAAGCCGGTATCGCGCAGATGGTCATTAAGCTGTTCACGGGTCACACCGGCCTGAACACGGCAATCAAGATCCTCGTTATTGACCTCAAGAATCTGGTTCATCTGTGACACATCAATGCAAATCCCACCCCGCAGGGCCGCAACATGGCCTTCAAGTGAGGAACCCGTGCCAAACGGGACAATCGGCACATCATGGGCGGCGCAAAGCTTGACCACTTCTGCGACTTCCTCGGTCGAGTTTGCAAAGACCACCGCATCGGGCGGGGATGCTTCATGCCAGCTTTCATCCTTGCCATGCTGTTCCAGCACAGATGCGGATGTCGAAAGGCGATCACCAAGCATCTCGCGAAGCGCGTTGATCAGACTTTCCGGGGTTTCGATACGTTCATACTCACGAACTGACATGATTTTACTCTTTCGGCCTGTGTGGTCCTGATGGCGTTTATCCGGAATGCCTTTTCAGTGTGGGGAAGGCAACAGCGGACAGAAATTTGGCAGACACCCTACGCCGTGATGCGCCAAATTGGTATTACCTTTTGCCGGAAAACAGCAAAAAATTATCACGCCCCATCCCTAAAAGGTATTTGGGGATACCGCCCCTATATTGAAGGGCGATATCCCGCTACGCTTTTTTTTAAGCGGCAAACGGCATCCGGACCGCTTCTCAGACTTAGCCCTTATTGCGGTCCTGCGGCAGGGCCGCGGCAATACGATCCGCCAGGCGCGAGAATGGCAGGCTTTGCAGCCAGACGGTGCCCGGACCTTCAAGGGTTGTGACAAACAGTCCCTCTCCACCAAACAGCGCGTTGGTGAAACCGCCAATAAATTTGATGGAATAATCAACAGATGGCGTCATCGCGACCAGCGCACCGGTATCAACCCGAAGCGTTTCGCCTGCCTGCAAATCCTTGCGAATAATGGTGCCGCCCGCATGCATGAATGCCATGCCATCACCGCTCAGACGCTGCAGGATGAAACCTTCGCCGCCAAACAGACCGGCACCGAGTTTCTTGGAAAAGGCGATGTCGATATCAATGCCCGATGCCGCACACAGAAACGCATCCTTCTGACAGACGATCTCGCCACCATGTTCCGCCAGATCAAGCGGCACGACCTTGCCGGGATAGGGGGCGGCAAAGGCAACATGCCCCTTGCCCGATCCTTCATGGACAAAGCTTGTAATAAAGAAACCCTCGCCGGTCAGCATGCGTTTGAACCCGGAAAACAGGCCGCCACCAGTACCGGTCTGCATGGCGATGCCATCGCCCATATACATCATGGCGCCGGCCTCGGCCCGAACGCCTTCGCCCGGATCAAGTTCGATTTCAACCAACTGCATCTCTTCGCCATGGATCGTATAATCGATCACGTCTGCCATCCGGGCGTCTCCTGTTTATCTGAATGGATCGGATTTATCGGACAAGTTTGGAACCTGTCGGGTTCAATCGCAAGAAAAAGGGGCAAAAACACGACATCAACAGCAGCCGGTGCAGCCGTACACGGCCAGTTTGGCCCATTTATACGCTTGTTCGAAAAACCACCCTCAAGATGTTGATGGAAAAGCATTTTGTTAAGTAGTTTCTTATACTTCCTTATAGTACTGTGTTATGATGTATAAAGCGTTGATCAAGCTCTGTGATCGCTAGGGGACAAAGGCACGTGCGATGGTCTTGCTAAGGAAAGTCGACTGGATCACTCAGGACGAGGCCATGACGGCGTCGCTTGACAAGTGGCAACGTGTTGTTGATCTGATGACCAAGTTGCTCGGTGCGACGGCGGGTTACGTCATTGAATACAATGAAAAATACGGTTATCGCGCCGCACTGACCAGCCAAAACCCCGACAATCCCCATCCGCGCGTTTCGGGAAAACCCAAACCCCTGAATTCCAATGTCTATTGCCGCCGAGTGGTGGAAACCAAACTTTCGCTTTATGAACGCGACGCCAGCAACAAACCCGAATGGGCTGATAACCCTGAGGTGACCGAGGCAGGCTATATCTCCTATCTCGGCATTCCGCTTTTATGGCCGAACGGGACGGTATTTGGCACGCTGTGTGTGTTTGATCGCAAGCCGACCGGTTATGGCAATACGCTTCAGGAATTGATGGAAGTTTTCCGCGATTTGATCGAAGCGGATCTGCGTCTGTATGAGCAGTATGAAATCATGCGCAACCTGTCGATGACCGATCCGCTGACCGGCATGAACAACCGCGCTGGCTTTGAATTGCTCGCCCATCAGAAAATCCGCATCGCCAAACGCTATCACCACAATATCGGGATCATCTTTATCGATCTTGATAACATGAAACACTGGAACGATGATTATGGCCATGCCGCCGGTGACGCAGCACTGCGTGCTGTCGGCAAGGCCATCTCTGATAGCATCCGCGAAGTCGATATTTGCGGACGCATCGGCGGGGACGAGTTCGCCGTTCTGGGCTATGTCCGCAATCGGGGCGATCTGACAACCATCATCACCCGGCTGCGCAACGCCCTTGATCAGGTCAAATTGACCGTGCCGACGTCAAAATCACCGATCCGCGAAACACCACAAATCAGTTCCGGTGCCTCGGTCTTCTTTGAGCCGCTTGATAAAAGCCTTGACGACATGATGGCCGTGGCCGACCTTGAGATGTATCGCGACAAGAAAAGCCGCCGCAAATAACGGCCTTTTCAACCCTCCTCCGCCCTCACCAAGTCATCACCAAATTGTCACGCCCACCCGTGGCCGCGGCGTGGCATTAACCTCCCGGTATTCTTTTTGGGGGAAACTGAACCCAAAGGGCCTACCCTTAAGAACAATGACTTAGAGTGCCTGATATGCAAATACGCCAAGGGAACACTGACGACCTGTCAGACGTGCGTGCGCTTTCCGAACGCGCGACAGAAGCCTGCTGTCTTGTGGAAGAACTGGACGAGACAACCACTTCACTTGCGCGCGGTCTGACTGATGCGGCCCTTGATGCGTTCGCCGCCGGTATTGGTTCAGACAATCATTCTGTCTATGTCGCGGCACGTGATGATGTGCTTCTGGGCTATGTCATTGCCATCCATGATGCCCCTGAAATCCGCTGGATCGTTGTTGATCCCACAGCACAAGGCAGCGGTGCGGGCAAGGCGTTGATGATTGCAGCCCTTGATGCCCTGGCCGAACGCGGGGTTCGCAGCAATGTGCGTCTGACCGTTCCGGTGAACAACGAACGCGCCAAGGCGTTTTACCGTAAATTCGGCTTCATGGTGACCGGCCCGGTCAATGACCATCAGGTTCCCATGCTGGAAATGCAGCGCGCGGCTTGACAAATGTGCGTAATCGGACAACTTTGCGTCCGAACCTTAATCGGAGATCTCATGTCAGAGTCCCGGCACAGCCGCTGATCGCGGTTTGACAGCCCAGAGTCTTTCAAAGCCAGACCGCTGATCAGCAGATCGGACCGCCTGCCCGACCTTAAATCGGGTGCGCGTGACCGGTACTGTTGTGCCCGTCCCGATCGGAAACCGTTTTACCAACTGGTTTTCGGACTTTGACCGATGAATATTTCAAAGAATGAACAGCGCGTGCTGCATGCACTCGCTCAAGGCGGCCTGATCAAAGTGATCAAGGACGACAAAAACCATGTTCTCGAAGCAGATTGTATTACCCGCGACGGATGGTTTCTGACCGCCTGTACGCTTGATGTCTTCAAGAAATTGCGCAAACGCCGCCTGATCCGCAGCCAAGGGGGTGCGCCATACCGCATCACCCGTGACGGGCTCCTCGCGGTTCGCGCAGAACTGTGTCAACGCTAACAGCAAAGCCCGGCTGCAATCACAGCCGGGCTTTGTCCGCTTTATCCGAATTGGCCGTTGTTGTTATTGCGCGGCCTTCTCGCCCGCAATCGCCTTTGCACGTTTATAGGGCCCGACCGGGATTTCCTTGGGTGCGAAGGTTTCCGGGGATGCGCGTTCCCAACGCGAATGCCATTCATGCAGTTCCGGCGTTTCGGTTTCTGCAAGAAGGAAGCCCTCGGGAAGATACGGATAGGCTTCGTTGCCATCGACGAATTCGTTGTCTTTCTGGCGCACCATGAAGTGATAGGGCATGAAGTTGCGCGGGTCGGTCAGGCCTGCCGCCCCGGTGATTTCCGCCAGGGCATGCATGGTGTTGCTGTGGAAGCGCGCGACACGTTCGCTTTTATCGCCCGGATCAAGGGCGCGTTGGCGGATTTTGTCTTGCGTCGCGATCCCGACCGGGCAGCAGTTGGTATGGCAGCTTTGCGCCTGAATACAGCCCAGCGCAAACATGAAACCACGGGCCGCATTTACCCAATCCGCGCCAAGGGCCAGTGTCCGGGCGATATCAAAGGCCGAGACGATTTTGCCCGCCGCCCCGATCTTGATCTGATCGCGCAAACCGGCCCCGCGCAGCGCATTATGGACGAATGTCAGGCCTTCTTGCATCGGCATGCCGACATGGTTGGCAAACTCGACCGGGGCGGCACCGGTGCCACCTTCCTTGCCATCGACCACGACAAAGTCCGGGGTGATGCCGGTTTTAAGCATTGCCTTGATGATCGACATGAATTCCCGACGATGGCCAATGCACAGCTTGAACCCGACCGGTTTGCCGCCAGAAAGATCACGCAAGCGACCGATGAATTCCATCAGGCCAACCGGGGTGGAAAACACGCTATGGGCGGCGGGCGAGACACAATCCTGTCCCATCGGAATACCGCGCGCCTCGGCAATTTCCGGGGTAATCTTGGCTGCCGGCAACATGCCGCCATGGCCCGGTTTTGCACCCTGGCTCAGCTTCACCTCGATCATTTTGACCTGCGGGTCAGCCGCCGTTTGCGCAAACTTTTCCTCGGAAAATGTGCCGTCTTCGTTGCGTGCGCCGAAATAGCCAGACGCGACCTGATAAATCAGATCCCCACCGCCTTCGCGGTGATAGCGTGAAATGCTGCCTTCGCCGGTATCATGGGCAAAACCGCCCTTCTTGGCCCCCTTGTTAAGTGCCAAGATCGCATTGCCCGACAGCGCGCCAAAGCTCATGGCCGAGATGTTATAGAGACTGCAATCATAGGGCTGCTTGCAATTCGGTCCCCCGACGCGCACCCGAAAGTTGGTATCGCTGATGTGCTTGGGCGCGACAGAATGCGTGATCCACGAATAGCCGGATTTATAGACTTCCTCGATCGTGCCAAACGGGCGTTTGTCCTCTACGCCTTTGGCGCGCTGATAGACAAGACCGCGTGCCTGACGGCTGAACGGAATTTCGTCCTGATCACTTTCAAGCAGGTATTGGCGGATTTCCGGACGGAAGCTTTCAAGGATGAAGCGGATATGCGCGCTTATGGGATAGTTGCGCAGGATCGAGTGCTTGGTCTGATATAAATCGTGGGCCCCGACCAGCACCAGCAATCCGAATATGATGGCAGGTACCCAGAACCAGCTATCAACGGCAAGGCCCAAAATCACAGAGGCCAATGCCAAAACCACAACAGCGGCGATCACGAAATAGCGCTGGTTCAATATGAAGAATTTCACGGTGCTCTCTTCCTGTCCTGTTCAGGCCAATCTGATCCCCCGAAACACCGCCTGTGCGGGCAGGCATCTGGTATTTCGCACCCAAGATAGCAGCAACATCCACGATCATCGTTGATTTGACCACGGGCCTCAATGGCAATGTCGTTGATTTTTAATGAATCCCCATCCTCAGTGCATGTAGGGACGATGTTTCCAACATCAAGAAAAAGCCGCCTTGCAACAGGGCGCAAGGCGGCTTTGGGGACCGGAAACATCAGGTTTTTAAGGGGGGGAACACATTCCCGGCCCGGGACATCTGGTTGGGTGGGCGATCAGGCCTTGCCGTAACCGCCACCGCCCGGGGTTTCGATGACAAAGACATCGCCTGGATGCATTTCCGCACCATCGGTGCCGTTAAGCTCGATCACTGTGCCGTCGATACGTTCGATGGCATTGCGGCCAAGCTGACCGGGTTCCCCACCCTGGCATGCCTGAACCGGCACACGACGGTGGTTGGACAGGATCGATGCGGTCATGTCTTCAAGAAAACGCACACGACGGATCGCACCATCGCCGCCCTTATGCTTGCCAGCCCCACCGGAACCCTTACGGATTTCGAAGCTTTCGAGCAGCACCGGGAAGCGCCATTCAAGGACTTCCGGATCGGTCAGGCGCGAGTTGGTCATGTGCGAATGAACAGCTGCCGTGCCATCGAAGTCGGGACCAGCACCGGTACCGCCACAGATGGTTTCGTAATACTGGTGCGTATCGTTGCCCCAGGTGAAGTTGTTCATCGTACCCTGACCACCCGAAAGCACACCAAGGGCGGCATAAAGCGTATCGGTGACATGCATGCTGGTTTCAACGTTGCCGGCAACAACGGCGGCCGGGTAACGCGGATTGAGCATCGATCCTTCGGGCACGATCAGGTTGACCGGCTTCAGGCACCCGGCATTGAGCGGAATGTCATCATCAACAAGCGTTCTGAAGACATACAGCACAGCCGCACGGGTCACCGCTGACGGGGCGTTGAAGTTGTTATCAAGCTGATCGGACGTGCCGGTGAAATCGACCGTGGCCGAACGGGTTGCCTTGTCGATGGTGACCTTGACGCGGACGACCGCGCCATTATCCATCTCATAGGCGTATTCACCGTCTTTCAGCACATCGATCACACGACGCACGCTTTCTTCGGCGTTGTCCTGAACGTGCTGCATATAGGCATGCACCACATCAAGGCCGAAGTGGTCGACCATCTTGCGCAATTCCTGCACACCCTTTTCATTGGCCGCGATCTGCGCACGCAGATCGGCGATGTTCTGATAGGGGTTACGGGCCGGATATTTCGCACCTTCAAGAAGATCGGTCAGACCTTTTTCATCAAACGCCCCCTGATCAACCAGTTTGAAGTTGTTGATCAGAACGCCTTCTTCTTCAAGAACACGCGAATTCGGCGCCATGGAGCCCGGGGTGATGCCGCCAACATCGGCATGGTGACCACGCGATGCGACATAGAACAGCACTTCCTTGCCATCATCCCCAAAGACCGGCGTGATCAGGGTGATGTCAGGCAGATGCGTTCCACCATTGTACGGGTCGTTCAGCATATAAACATCGCCCGGCTTCATTTTACCGGCGTTGTTATTGATCACGGCCTGAACCGACTCACCCATCGAACCAAGGTGGACCGGCATATGCGGGGCGTTGGCGATCAGAAGGCCTTCCTGATCAAACACCGCACATGAGAAGTCCAGACGTTCCTTGATGTTGACCGAGTATGAGGTGTTGGCAAGCGTCACACCCATCTGCTCGGCAATGTTCATGAACAGGTTGTTGAACACTTCAAGCATCACCGGATCGGCCTGGGTTCCGATCGCCTCGGTCCGTTTCATCGGCACAACGCGATTGAGGATCAGGTGATCAAGACCATTGACCTTGGCTTCCCAGCCCGGATCGATCACGGTGGTGCCGACCGGCTCCACGATCACGGCCGGACCACGAACAGTCGCACCCGGTTTCAGGTTTTCACGTTTGTAGAACGGGGTCTGTTCGGTTTTACCATCAAACACGACCGGGCGGGTCGCCAGCGGCTTAAGCATGACTTCCGCGCCGTCCAGCTCGGCCGTTGCCGCCGGCAGGCTTTGGGTTTCACCAATGGCTTCGACCGCGACGGCTTCAACGACCAGCGGCTTCTCGCTCATGACAAAGCCGTAGCGCTGTTTGTGCTGCTCTTCGAACTGGGCCTTGATGGCATCGACATCGCCGAAATCAACGATGAGCGGGGTGTCGGTACCGTCATAGCGCAGATGCAGACGTTTCAGCAGGCGGATCTTGTCATCGCCAATGCCCTGCTCTTTGAGTTCCGCCAGGGCATCAACCGCCAGAACATCAAGCTGCTTATCAAGATCGGCAAGGCCGTCGGCTGCAAGCTGACCTTCGACCGCCTGCTCACGCATTGCGCGGATGTCGGCAAGGCCCATGCCATAGGCCGAGAGAACACCGGCGAACGGATGGACAAAGACCTTGGTCATGCCAAGGGTATCGGCCACCTGACAGGCATGCTGACCACCGGCACCGCCGAAGCACTGCAGGATATAGTCGCTGACATCATAGCCGCGCTGTACCGAGATCTGCTTGATCGCGTTTGCCATGTTTTCAACGGCAATGCGCAGGAAGCCCTCGGCGACTTCTTCGGGCGTGCGGATCTGGCCGGTGTTCTTTTCGATATCGGCCGCCATTTCCTCAAAACCCTTGCGGACGGCTTCGGCATTGAGCGGTTCGTCACCTTCGGGGCCAAACACATTCGGGAAGAAGTCCGGCTGAACCTTGCCCAGCATGACGTTGATATCGGTGACCGCCAGCGGACCGCCACGGCGATAGGCCGCCGGGCCCGGGTTTGCACCGGCACTGTCCGGCCCAACGCGGAAACGCGCACCATCAAAGTGCAGGATTGAACCGCCACCGGCCGCAACCGTATGGATTTTCATCATCGGCGCCCGCATGCGCACACCGGCCACCTGGGTTTCGAAATCGCGTTCGTATTCGCCGTCATAGTGCGAAACGTCAGTCGAGGTGCCGCCCATATCAAAACCGATGACCTGTTTGTAGCCATCCATTTCAGCGGTACGGACCATGCCGACAACACCGCCAGCCGGACCGGACAGGATTGCATCCTTGCCCTGGAACTTGGCGGCATCGGTCAGACCACCATTGGACTGCATGAACATCAGTTTCACGCCACCCAACTCACCGGCAACCTGTTCGACATAGCGACGCAGGATCGGCGACAGATAGGCATCGACAACCGTGGTGTCACCACGCGAAACCAGTTTCATCAACGGGCTGACCTGGTGGCTTGTCGACACCTGGGTAAAGCCGATGTCACGGGCAACCTTTTCGGCCGCCAGTTCATGGGCGGTATAGCGATAACCATGCATGAAGACGATGGCGCAGGCGCGAATGCCGCTGTCGTATACCTTTTGAAGGTCGGCACGCAGCGCATCAAGGTCCATAGCTTCGAGCTCGTTACCCTGTGCGTTAAAGCGGCCCTCAGCCTCGATCACGGTTTCATAGAGCGTTTCGGGCAGAATGATGTTGCGATCAAACAGACGCGGGCGGTTCTGATAGGCCAGACGCAGCGCATCGCGGAAGCCCTTGGTGGTGACCAGAACAGTACGGTCGCCTTTACGCTCCAGCAGGGCGTTGGTTGCAACCGTGGTGCCCATTTTGACGGCTTCGATCTTTTCGGCCGGGATCTTTTCCCCATCGGCAACCTCAAGCAGCTCGCGGATGCCCTGAATGGCGGCGTCCTTGTAGCGTTCGGGGTTTTCCGACAGCAGCTTGTGGGTGACAAGCGCGCCATTGGGTTTGCGGGCAACGATATCGGTAAAGGTGCCGCCGCGATCAATCCAGAACTGCCATTTCGGCTGTCCGGTCGTCTGCGAGGTGGGCGAATTTTGGTCGAGCGGTGCCATGATGCGCACTCCTTAAGGCATCTGTAGTCAGAAAATTCGAATATTTAAGTCAGTTCAGTCGATCGCCGTTAGCCACTCATTTGCGTTGGCAGCCAGGTCACGATCCCCGGGAAGACGGTGATCATCAGGGCGGCAAACAACAGCAAGAAGAAGAATGGCAAGGCAGCAACTGCAATCTTGAACAGGTTCTTGCCTGTCAGGCCTTGCAGCACGAAAAGGTTAAAGCCGACCGGTGGCGTGATCTGTGACATTTCGACCACCAGCACCACATAGATGCCAAACCACAGAAGGTCGATACCCGCGGCCTGCACCATCGGCAGGATCACCGAGGTGGTCAGAACCACCACCGAAATCCCGTCAAGGAAACAGCCAAGGACGATGAAGAACACGGTCAGTGCCGCCAGCAGCGCATATGGTGAAAGCTCCATCTGCGCGATCCAGGCCGCCAGTTCACGCGGCACCCCGGTAAAGCCCATGGCAACCGTCAGCACCGCCGCCCCTGCAAGAATAAAGCAGATCATGCAGGATGTGCGGGTGGCGCCCATGATGCCATCAAGCAGGCTTTCCTTGGAAAGCGAACCGCTTAGCGCTGAAAGGATCAACGCACCAACCACACCAAATGCCGCGGCCTCGGTCGGGGTGGCAACCCCGCCATAGATCGAGCCGATCACAGCCGCAATCAGAAGGATGACCGGGATCAGACGGCCCGATGCACGGATTTTCTCGGCAAAGGGAATGCTAGGCTCGGCAGCTGGCATCTTGTCCTTGTTGATCGTGGCCCAAATGCCAACGAAGCTCATGAACATGACGATCAGCATGGCACCGGGAATGACGCCGGCAACGAAAAGACGGGCGATGGAAAGCTCGGCCGAGACGCCGTAAACAATCAGGATGATCGATGGCGGGATCAGAAGACCCAGCGTACCGGAACCGGCAAGCGTGCCAAGGATCAGGCTATCGGCATAGCCCTGTTTACGAAGTTCGGGGATCGACATGCGCCCGATTGTCGCAGCCGTTGCTGCCGAAGAACCAGAGACCGCAGCAAAGATACCGCATCCCAGAATGTTCACATGCAGCAACCGGCCGGGAAGCTTGTTCAGCCATGGGGCAAGCCCGGTGAACATGTCTTCCGAAAGGCGGGACCTGAACAGGATTTCACCCATCCAGATAAACAGCGGCAGCGGCGCCAAGGACCAGGTCGCCAGGCTTGACCATGCCGTGGTGGCAATGATCGGACCGGTTTGGCCGCTGGTGAAAACATCAATGGCAAAAACGCCAATGGCAAAAAGTGCAAGTGCAACCCACAGACCAGCGCCCAGAAACAGGAACAGCAGGCCCATCAGGATCAGACCGATTTGAAGTACGTCCATGACCGCCCCCCTACTCGTTCAGTTCGTTTGCTTCGCCGCTGACAAAAGCGGGTTCGCGGCCAGCCAGAAGATCAACAAATGCTTCAAGCAGGGCGATGGTAAAGACGACAAGTCCGAACGCCATGGCGGTTTGCGGGATCCACAGCGGGAAGGCCAGAACGCCCGGCGACGTATCGCCATAAGAAAAGCTTTCCTGGGCCAGAACGGCCATCCACCAGGCAAAGTAACCGGCAAGATAGATCGCAGCCACAAGGGTGATCGCCTCAACAACGCGCTTCACACGGCCTTTAAGGTGCGAAAGAACGATCATGACCCGGATATGGGTGCCTGCACGCAGTGCCGGACCAAGGGCGAGGAACGTACCAGCCGCAAGCGAGAACCCGGCCAGTTCATTGGCGTCGTGAACCGCGATCCCGACAAGGCGCCCCAAGGACTGCGCCAGGATCAGCAGCGCGATGATGACCAGGAACGCGGCCGCCAACACGGCACTGAATTTGAATAAATAATCTAGCAGTCTGCGCACAGCAGTCCCCCTTTCCGCCAACGATTATCCCCAAAGCGACTTATCGCACGAACGGACAGTAACATTAAAATGTGCGGATTGTCCGGGACCGAACGGAGGACGACAACCGTCCGGTCCCGGCAACAGGCAAGAACCGGCTATCAGTTCTTGAACGCGTCGATGATGGCCTGGCCTTCATCGCCGGTTTTTTCCAGCCAGCCAGCGACCATTTTGTCACCAGCTTCTGCCAGACCGTCTTTGAGTTCTGCACTCGGCGCAGCAACGTTCATGCCGTTTTCAGCCAGGATTTCTTTCTTGGCTTCGGCTTCTGCCATGCTCATTTCCCAACCGCGGGTCTCGGCTTTGGCAGCGGCGTCCATGACAGCAGCCTGAACGTCAGCAGACAGGCCGTCGAATGCGGCTTCGCTTACGACAACCATGTTTTTCGGAAGCCATGCCTGAACGTCATAGAAGTTCGAAACGAAGTCCCATGCCTTGGAGTTCGCACCGGTCGACGGCGAGGTGATCATCGCTTCGACAATGCCGGTTGCAAAGGCGGTCGGGATTTCCGGAACTTCAACCTGGGTCGCAACCATGCCGGTCAGCGACGCCAGTTCAGACGTGGTAGCGTTATAGGCACGGAATTTAACACCTTCGAGGTCGGCAACGGTGCTGACTTCGTTTGCGGTGTAAAGACCCTGTGCCGGCCACGGAACAGCATACAGAACTTTAAGGCCGTCTTCTGCCAGTGCTTCTTCGATGCCCGGGCGCGAAACTTCCCAAAGTTTCTTGGCATCTTCATACGAGGTCGCCAGGAACGGGATCGCGTCAACGGTGTAGATCGGGTTTTCGTTGGCGAGCAGCGAAATCAGGGTTTCGCCGATCGGGATCAGGCCGCGCTGAACCGAACGTTTGATGTCAGCATGCTTGAACAGCGAACCACCGGAATGAACGGTGATGTTCAGTTCGCCGCCGGATGCTTCGTTCACGTCCTTGGCAAATTCGATGATGTTCTGGGTGTGGAACGTCGCGTCCGGATACGGCGTTGCCATGTCCCAGGTTTCTTCAGCCGATGCGAAACCGGCCGACATGGTGATTGCGGCAACTGCGACAGTTGAAAGTGCTTTTTTCAACATTATTCAAGTCTCCCTGTGTGTGATGCAAGCCGATACACGGTTTGGTGTATCGAGACTCCAAAGTAGCCTCCCGACACATTGATCACATTTTGCCGATAAATTGTCAATGTTGTTTCATAACTACCATGCAAAAACTGCAACCCGGAAAGGGCCCCGCGAAATTTCCGATCTGCGTCAATCCGTTGTCACGCAATAGAAAACGGGCGACAGTCCGCCTGAACTGCCGCCCGTAATTTTTTTTAGGATCAGAACAAGAAAAAGGTGCAACCCGCCACCGATCCGAGGTCAGATCGAGCTCGCCGCACGGGACGCCTGATCATAAACGCCGGAAATTGCACGCAATGTCTTGGCGACATCACCAACTTCCTCTGCATTCACACCCAGACGCTGGAAGGTTTCAACCAGGCAGTCTTCGCGGACCTGGCGATATTTCTCACACATGTCGCGGCCGTCGGCCGTGGTTGCATAATGCACTTCCTTGCCGCGCTTGACCCCGTCGACCAGACCAAGCTTGCGAAGCTTTTTAAGGGAATAGTTCACAAGGTGGCTGTCTTCGACATTCAGCACAAAGCACACTTCCGACAGGCTTTTTTCCCGCTCACGCGAATTGACGTTATGCAGAACCAGAATATCAAGTACCGAGACATCCGGCATGCCAGCCGCCCGCATGCAGCGCACCATCCAGCGGTTGAACGCGTTGCCCGACAGGATCAGGGCGAATTCAAGTTCCGAAAGTTCGGCTGCACGTTCCGAGACAAGATGTGACGAGGAGACAATGCGTGTTTTATCAGCCATCCGACGTTCCCTGTTGTCCGATATGACGGGGTGTTACAGCTATTTAGAGTGAGATCGCTGCAAGTTTGTCGGCATTTTATCGCGATAAAGGCGACAGAGTAAAGCCCCTGCCGCCTTATACTTATCGACAATTCGCTGTTAAAGTGTACACATCCGTTCCAGGAAACCATCAATCTGGGATCGAAGATCGCCACTCTGCTGACCAAGATTGTTGGCCGACGCATTGACGTCGCCTGCGGCCTGATTGGTTTCATTCACCGCCGCAGACACCCCTTGCATCGCGGCCGATATTTCTTCGGTCCCGGAGGCCGCCTGTTCGACATTTTGCGATATCTCGGCTGTGGCAACGGTTTGTTCTTCGACCGCAGCCGCAACGGCAGAGGCCCGTTCGCTGATGTCCGAGATCATTTTGACAATCTCGTCGATGGCATCAACGGCAAGTCCTGTCGCCTGCTGGATATCATTGATCTGGGTCGTGATATCCTCGGTCGCCTTGCCGGTCTGATTGGCAAGGTTTTTAACCTCGCTTGCCACCACCGCGAACCCTTTGCCAGCGTCCCCGGCACGGGCGGCCTCGATGGTTGCATTGAGTGCCAGAAGGTTGGTCTGTTCGGCAATATCGCTGATCAGACTGATGACTTCGCCAATCTTGATTGCGGAATCATTCAGCCCCTGAATATTGTCATTGGTTGTCTGGGCGCGTTCAGTTGCGGACTGCGCCATGCTTGACGTTTCCGTAACCTGCCCGGAAATCTCGCTGATCGAAGCCGAAAGTTCGGTTGCTGCGGTTGCAACCAGTTGCACGTTCGAGGATGCCTCTTCTGCGCCAGACGAAACCGCCATCGATTGATTGGTCGCGGTTTCAGCACTGCTGCGCAGAACGTTGGACACCTGATGCAACTGTTCGACAGCTGTTCCGACATCTGCCATGACGGCAACGACGGCTTGATCAAACTCAGCAATATACTTTTCCTGCGTCTCCATGCGTTTGCGGCGTTTTTCGTCTTCGGCCTTCTGGGCGGCTTCGAGTTTGACCCGCTCGATCCCGTTTTCACGGAACACCAGAACGGCACGCCCCATCTCGCCGATTTCATCCGCACGGTTCACTTCATTGATATTCACATCAAAGTCGTTATCGGCCAGTCGGGTCATCTTGACGGTCAGGCCCGAAATCGCCCGGACAATTGCCCGCGACAACAGGAATGAAAGTGCCAACAATGCAGCGATCCCGATCAGATAGATAACAACCGTTACCGTCAGGCTGGTTGCCGCAATCTGTTCTGCCCGCTGTTTTTCCAATGCGGCGATATCCCCGATCGCTGCACTGATTTCAACAAGAACCGGTTCGGCCTCGGCATAATAGTCAGACAGGAAGCCCAACTCTGCCTCGCGCTGAAGGATTTTTTCCGACAGTGCCTTGAAGTCGGTCACATAGGATTTCATCAGGTCGGTGATTTCCGCCTTTTCATCGGCCGGAATACTTGATGCGGCCAAGGCGGGCTCAAACTCGGCAAGGCGATCATCAACCCGTCCGACATATTTGGGATCAAGACGGGCAAGAAAATCTTTCTCGTGACGGCGCATCATCAGCATGATCACAGTCAGATTATCCGCACTGTATTTCTTGAGCGCTTCTTCGACATTATGTACCGACCCGCGCAGGCGCCCCAAAAGCCCTTCTTCCTCGTTCAGGCCAATATCGCGTTGCAGCCCGACAACCGTTGCAAACTTCTCTGTGTAGTTGGCAAAGGACGTTTCCATTTGAACCCGCTGATCATCAAAGGCACTCAGGCTTGCTGCTTCTGAAAGCCGTTCAAGACCGGCGACCACGTCGACAACAACGTCGCCATGTTGGGCGACATATTTCTCATCTTTGCGCAGCAGGAAATCTTTTTCGCGCCGCCGCGCATTGAGGAAATCACGCGAAATCGCATCCGCAACAAGCTTGTTATCAAGTGCCCTGTCCGCCACAGACTGCGCCGCCTGGCGCTGCTGTTCGGCGACAAATTGCACGGCACCGACCACGACAAAGATCACAAGTGCCACCGCCCCGATCAGCGATATTTGATACAGAAGTTTCATTCGGGAAAGAAAGTTCATCTAAGCCCCCCAGGGGTTCGCCACGTTGATGCCAAGCCGTTCGATGTCGCGCATCAGCGCAGATCAAAGTTCAAAACGAAATAAAGACACCCCGTGACCCCGGCCCTTCATGCGGCGGGGTAAAACTGTCGGTAGTGCGAGCCACCCACTCCCTGGATGGCCATCGCGTCCGGCATTGTGCAGTTGACAAGTCGCTTTGCTGTTCTTGTCTGGTGTCCTGTTTTGCTTGTCAGAGTCACATTTGTTTTCCGGCACAACAAAACAAGGGGGAAGATTGCTCTTCCCCCTTGTTCCAACGCGAAATTGTAAACTGTGTTGCGCTTAGCGATTAGGAGATCGACCGCATCCGCGAAAGGAAACTGTCGATACGCTCACTCAGTCCATCGCTTTGACGGCCAAGATTGTCCGCCGATCCGCGCACATCATTTGCCGCCTGACTGGTTTCGGCCACCGCCGATGAAACACCTTGCATGGCATTTGAAATCTCGCTGGTGGCAGAAGCCGCCTGTTCGACATTTTCCGAGATTTCGCTGGTGGCAACGGTTTGCTGTTCAACGGCTGCCGCAACAGAGGATGCCCGTTCGCTGATATCGGAAATCATCTGAACGATGCCATCGATTGCTTCGACCGCAGACTGCGTTGCCTGCTGGATATCATTGATCTGGGTCGAGATATCCTCGGTCGCCTTCGCCGTCTGATTGGCGAGGTTCTTTACCTCGCTGGCAACAACGGCAAACCCCTTGCCGGCATCCCCGGCACGCGCGGCCTCAATGGTTGCGTTCAAGGCCAGCAAGTTGGTTTGTTCCGCAATATCACTGATCAGACTGATCACTTCGCCAATCCGCACCGCAGCGGCATTCAACCCCTGAATATCGTCGTTGGTTGTCTGGGCGCGATAGCTGGCATTCATCGCCATTTTGGAAGTATCGCTGATCTGTCCGGCGATTTCGTGAATGGAAGCCGAAAGCTCGGTTGCGGCTGTCGCGACAAGCTGAACGTTTGACGATGCTTCCTCACTGCCCGCAGACACCGTTGTCGACTGTTCATTGGCCGTCGCCGCGCTGTTGCGCAGAACTTCGGAAACCGAATGAAGCTGTTGAACGGCAGTCCCCACTTCGCTCATCATCGCGACGACATCATCGTCAAACTCGCGAATGTGCTGTTCCTGCTGTTCCATGCGCTGGCGTTGCTTTTCATCAAGTTCGCGCTGCTGGGCTTCAAGTTTCTGGCGTTCCAGCCCGTTTTCACGGAAGACAACCACGGACCGGCCCATTTCGCCGATTTCATCCTTGCGGTCTGCTTCATCAAGTTTGACGTCGAAATCGTTCTTCGCCAGACGCGCCATCTTGGTTGTCAGCCCCGTGATCGCTAGCACAATGGCGCGGGCCTGAACCGTCGACATGATGATCATGATAATCGCGCCAGCACTAAAGATGGCAAACGTCACCTGAACGCCGGTATGTGCGATTTCCTCGGCACGGAGTTGCATGTTTTCCGCAACAGTTCGCACTTCATTGCCCAGTGTTTCCAGAATGGGTTCGACCGCCGCGTAATAACCACTCAGACGCTCAAGCGACGCTTCGCGTTCCAAAACAGCATCGGCCAGCGTTTTGAAATCCGCCAGATAGGAATCCATCAGCTTGCCAAGCTGCTCCTTCTTTTCATCCTGAATGCTGCCGGCCTGTTCAAGGGCGGTTGAAAACTGTTTGGCGGTTGCTTCAACGCTTTGGACATAGGCCGGGTCGAGGCGGGCGAGAAAATCCTTCTCGTCGCGGCGCATTTGCAAAACAGCAATAGACAGATCCTTGGTACCACTCAGTCCCAGCATCGCCTCAAGCTTCGCCACTTCCCCCAAAGCGGTTTCGACTTCTGATGCGGCACTGCGCATTTCACCAAGCAACCCGGAGTTTTCATCAAGGCCGACTTTGCTCTGCAGCTCTACGACTGTGGCAAACTCGGCGACATAGGCATCGACAGCGGTCTGTGCCTGCCCCACCAGCTCAAGAAGCTCGCCCAACTCGTCACGACCGGCGAGTTCTTCCAGACCGTCACGGATATTTGTTGCGGCCTCGCTGTGCGCGGCGACGTATTCCATGCTGCGTCGAAGGACAAAATCCTTCTCATGGCGTCGGGCATCAAGAAACGCCCGCGATACTGTGCCAACCGTTCGTGAATCTTCGCTGGCGGCCTTGGCAATCATCTGCGCGGACTGACGTTGTTGATCAGCAACAAATTGGGTAATGCCGACAATGGCGAAAATCACCAATGCGACGATGCTCAGCAGTGAAATCTGGTAAACCAGTTTCATTCGCGACAAGAAAGACATGTTTCCACCCCACATTCTCGATGTTGATTTTCTTCTTTTTTTCGTTATTTCAACATCATAAAATATTCTACCATCAGTAGATATACAAACACCAAAGTATAGACTAATTGTTAATTGGCACTACCTTTGACAATACCTCCCGTGAATTTGCCCATTTCTTTTCACGACTTGCGCACTATAGTTTGTGCCTTGAGCAGCGGGCTGACCTTCCGCCCGTGCTACGTGACAACAAACAGGATGAAGATCACCCATGAGCATCTGGGGCAAAATTATTGGCGGGACCGCAGGTTTCGCCCTGGGCGGACCATTGGGTGCAATCCTCGGTGCGGCGGCCGGCCACGTGGTTGACAAGATCAAGGGCGGCATGCGCGGACCGCAGGTCGGCGGTCATGATCCGCGCCAGATTGCCTTTGCAACCGGCGTGATCGTGCTCGCAGCCAAAATGGCCAAGGCCGACGGCCATGTCAGCCGCGATGAAATCAACACCTTCAAACGCGTGTTTCACATCCCGCCGGGCGAGGAAAAGAATGTCGGGCGCATCTTTGATATGGCCCGGTCATCTTCCGAGGGGTTTGAGGTTTATGCCCGCCAGATGGCCACCATGTTCCGTGGTGAACGCGCCATCCTTGAAGGCGTGCTTGAGGCCCTTTACCAGATCGCGATGGCCGACGGTGAACTGCATCTGGCAGAACAGGATTACCTTAAAAAGGTCGCCCATATCTTTGGCTTTGCCGATGTCGACTTTGACCGAGTGCATCATGCCTTTACCGCATCGAACGGCCCTGATCCCTATGAACAGCTTGGCCTGACCCGTGATGCCAGTGATGATGACCTGAAATCAGCGCACCGCAAATTGTCGCGCGAAAACCATCCCGACACCCTGATTGCCAAGGGCATGCCCCCCGAATTCATCGAACAGGCCAATGACAAGATGGCGCGGATCAATGCCGCCTGGGATCAGATCCGCAAGGAACGCAGCATTCGCTAATCAGCCGAACGGTACCAGCCAGCCATCTGATTGCCCCCACCCTGATATGATTTCCCTTGCAACAGCACCCGATTTGCTGTTTGCAGGGGGCCGGTCATTGTGACCTTGTTTTGTTTTCAAACTTGTCGGTTTTTCCATGGCGCCACCGCTGATCAATATAAATGACACTCACCTGACCTTTGGCGGAAACGATCTGTTTTCCGATGTGTCATTTGCCATCGGTGATCGCGACCGCCTGTGCCTTGTCGGGCGCAATGGTGGCGGTAAATCGACATTGCTGAAAATCATCGCCGGTGAAATCGAACCGGATGGCGGCGAACGGTTTGTTCAGCCAGGCTGCAAGGTGGCCTATCTTAATCAGGAACCGAAATTCGACGGCTATGACACGGTCGAGGATTTCGTTCTCGATGCGCTTGATGACCATGAACAGGAATATGCCTATCGCGCTGACATGCTGCTGGCATCGGTCGATATCGATCCGAAATCCGATCCCAAACAGCTTTCCGGCGGTGAAGGCCGCCGGGCGGCCATTGCGCGCGCCCTGATTGCCGACCCGCAGGTTCTGTTGCTTGATGAGCCGACCAACCACCTTGACCTGCCGACCATTGAGTGGCTTGAAGGCGAGATCAAGAATTTCCGGGGTGCCGTCGTGGTGATCTCGCACGACCGTGCGTTCCTGAATGCCGTATCCAATGGTGTGCTGTGGCTTGATCGCGGTGTCATGCATCAGGGCGCGATCAACTTTTCCAAGTTCGAGGAATGGTCCGAGGAAATCTATCGCAAGGAAGCCGAAGAACGCGCCAAGCTGGATAAGTTGATCGCGCAAGAAACCGTCTGGTCGGTACAGGGCATTTCCGCGCGCCGCAAACGTAACCAGGGCCGCCTGCGCAGACTTCATGACATGCGCGCACAGCGTTCCCAACAGGTTGACCGGATTGGCAATGTGTCGCTCGCGGCCGATGCGGGAGAAACATCGGGCAAGGTCGTGATTGAGGCCACCGACATAACCAAGTCATTCGGTGATCGCCCGATCATCTCAGACTTTTCGACCCGCATTATGCGCGGTGACAAGGTTGGCATTATTGGGCCGAATGGGGCGGGGAAAACCACGCTTTTGAAAATGCTGACCGGGCAGCTGGAACCAGACAGCGGCACGATCAAGATCGGCACCAACCTGAAACCGAGCTACTTCGATCAAAAACGCGCTGCCCTTGATGACACCAAAACCCTTTGGGATACGCTGTGTGATGTGGGTGGTGATCAGGTGATGGTGCGCGGCAATCCCCGCCATGTGGTCAGCTATCTGCGTGATTTCCTGTTTGACGAAAAACAGGCCCGAAGCCCGGTTGGCGCGCTTTCGGGCGGTGAACGCAACCGATTGTTGCTGGCCAAACAACTGGCCAAGCCGACCAACCTTCTGATCATGGATGAGCCAACCAACGATCTGGATATGGATACGCTTGATCTGCTGCAGGAAATGCTGAGCGACTATGAAGGCACGCTGCTTCTGGTCAGCCATGACCGTGATTTCCTGGATCGCGTGGTCACATCCTCCATCGTGATGGAAGGCGATGGGACAGCCATCGAATATGCCGGTGGTTATTCCGACTATATTGCCCAGCGCAAACTGTCGCGCGCTGAGGCCGCCAAGGAAGAAAAGGCCGCTGCCAAGCAGGTCAAGAAAACCGCACAAGCGTCTGCGCCGAAGTCCAAACCAGCGGGCAAGCTGAGCTATAAGGATCAGCGCGAATATGACAATCTGCCGGGTGAAATGGCCAAGCTTGAAGGTGAAATCGCAACCCTTGAAGAGGCGCTATCGGACAGCGGCCTGTTCACCAAGGACCCGGACGGCTTCCAGAAAAAGGTCGACCGTCTGGATGCGGCACGTGCAGGACTTGAATCCTCCGAGGAACGCTGGCTTGAACTTGAAATGCTGCGTGAGGAACTTGGTCAGTCCTGACCTTATTCTTGTGCCCGCGCGCGACAGTTGAGCCCTGAGTTGAGAACTACTCATTTGTGCTTTGGGGCAAAACATCCGATCAAGGGCAAAGGTCAGGATTTATAACTCGTCTAAAAATATCGACGGGATTGACCATCCGTCTGATATCCTTGGTGCAATTACCGCCCCTTTTACCGAAAGGCCTCGTCATGTCGATCAAAGCCTTGCTTATGGCCTTTTCCGTCGCCGTTATCTGGGGCGTCAATATGCTGACCGTCAAAGGCGCGGTTGGTGAAATCCCGCCTTTCATCCTGACCGCGATGCGTTTTGCCGCTGTGGCGATCCTGTTGATCCCGTTTACACAGATCCCGCGCGGCCGCTTTGGCAAACTTGCCCTGATTTCCGTGACATTCGGCGGTCTGCATTTCGGGGTTCTGTTTTATGCCCTGTCCATGCTTGATGCCGGGCCAGTTGCGGTTATCATTCTTCTGGGCGTGCCATTTTCATCTATGCTTGCCACCTATTTCTTCAATGATCGGCTGGGCTGGAAACGGCTATCGGGCATGGCGTTGGCCTTTATTGGCGTGACTGTGATGTTCTGGGATCCGACCATGACAGAGCTGCAATTGCCGCTGTTGCTTGTGGTGTTTGCATCCTTCATGTGGGCGGTTGCCAATGTCATGATCAAGAAGCTGGGCGATATCGACACCTTCCAGCTCAATGGCTGGATGGCATTGATGGCAGCCCCGCAGTTACTGGTCCTGTCGCTGATCTTTGAACCGCACGCCTTTCAGGCGATTGCCGCGGCAAGCTGGGTGGCGTGGGCGAACCTGGCATTCACGGTGGTGATGTCCTCCATCGTTGCCTATGGCTTCTGGTATCACTTGCTTAAGACGCAGGACGTGAATGTTGTGGTTCCCTGGATGCTGCTGGCACCCGTCATCAGTGTTATCGGATCGTTCCTGGTGTTTGACGAACCCTTCTCGCTGCTTAAAATCATCGGCGGCATCGTTGTTCTGTGCGGTGTGGCTGTGATCATGTTGCGCAAACCGGTTCAGCGCAAAGTACAGGGGATGGACTGATCCGAATGGGGGACGGTTTGCATAGCAAAAGCTTTCAGGGACGCATCATTTCCCACCCATCCCCCAATTTCGGTGATCGCCCCGATGGTTGCCCGATTGATATCCTGATCCTGCATTATACCGGCATGCAATCGGGCACAGCCGCCCTTGAACGTCTGTGTGACCCTGCAAGCTCGGTCTCTAGCCATTACCTGATCGAGGAAGATGGCCGCATCTTTCAGCTGGTCGATGAGGACAAGCGCGCCTGGCATGCAGGCGTTGGGGCCTGGCAGGAATGCCGGGATGTGAATTCGCACTCCATTGGGATCGAAATCGTCAATCCGGGTCATGAGTTCGGCTATCGCCCCTTCCCGGATATCCAGATCCAGTCGGTTATCGACCTGACAAAAGATATCCTGCCCCGTCACGCTATCCCGGCAGGCCGCATCATCGGTCATTCCGACATGGCCCCGGATCGCAAGGAAGACCCAGGCGAACTGTTCCCCTGGCAGGAGTTGGCCGAAAACGGTATCGGACTTTGGCCCGGATATACTGGCGTTCCGGCCATCGCATCAAACGTGCTCGACGCGCCTTCAAACCCGGATGAATTTCATGCCGTGCTTGATGCCATCGGCTATGGCCCGGTATCCAGCGAAGAAGACAAAACCCAACGCACCGTCGCCTTCCAGCGTCACTGGCGCCAGAACGATATTTCCGGCCAGGTTGACGAAGAATGCCTTGCCATTGCCAAGGTGCTCGCCAGCGCGATTGCCAGCTAGACCACCTAGCCACATCGCTTTTTCTTGACGTCCCCCCTGATGTGACCTACATCCCGACCACCAGATGGCCGGATGGCTGCCCTGATTGCGTGCAATCGGGGAGGAAAGTCCGGGCTCCACGGAAACACGGTGCCAGATAACGTCTGGCGGGGGCGACCCTAGGGAAAGTGCCACAGAGAGGATACCGCCGGATCGCGCAAGCCATCCGGTAAGGGTGAAAGGGTGCGGTAAGAGCGCACCGGTCCTTCAGCAATGCGGGACGCATGGTAAACCCCACCGGGAGCAAAACCTAATAGGAATGGTCGGCCGGATGCTTCGGCATTGTCGGCAGGTGGGTTTTCGCACCACCATTCGGGTTGGTTGCAGGAGGCGTTCGGCGACGGACGTCCCAGATGAATAGTCATCCAGTGCGGTTCGCCGCATGGACAGAACCCGGCTTACAGGCCATCTGGTTTTATCTTTCGCGGGCACAAAAAAGGCGATGACAGCTTCCCGTGATCGCCCGAACAAAATACCCGTAGTTACAGGCAGAAGATCAGCCTCGCTCGGCAATCGATTGCGCGAAATACTTGTCGGCTTCTTCCTGTGTGCCTTCCGGAATATCCGTCGAGGTCTGATCCTTGATCATCTTGCCCAAGGTCGGCAGCGTCTTGCGTTCAATCCGGGTGTCAGGATCCCACAGCTTGGAGCGCATCAGGGCCTTTGCACAATGCAGGAAGGCTTCCTCGACCGTGATCTTGATGGCGGTAATCGGTGCCTTGGGCGTATCGGTAAACAGGCCGAGCAGTTCCGGGTCGGTGCTGATTTCGGCCACACCATTGATACGCAGCGTTTCATTCACGCCCGGCACGAAAAACAGCATCCCTACTTTCGGGTTGTCGATGATGTTTGACAGGCTGTCCACCCGGTTGTTGCCCGGACGATCGGGCATGACCAGCGTCTTGTCATCAATCACCTTGATGAAGCCCGGGCCATCACCGCGAGGACTGACATCGGCATTACCATCCTGATCTGCCGACGAAATCACAGCAAAAGGTGCCAGGGAGATGAAGTGTTTGCAGTGCGGATCGAGTGCCGGCAAACACTTGGATACGGCAAGCCCAAGCGGCTCTCCATAGATGGCACGGAGCTTTTCCTGGGTATCGATTTTCGTCATGGCAGGCTTACCTTTCGCGGGGATTGGAGGCAGAAACTGCTTGAGTTGCAAACGCAAGTCAATTGCCGATTAACCGGCAATGATTTCGTCCACTGTTTTGACCGCTGCGAACTCTCCGTTCAGGCTGGCCAGTGCCACGTCATGCACCAGATCGGCGGCGAAAACCCGCCCATCCGGAAGGCTGCGATCAAAGGTCGCACAGGCATCTGCGGCAATGTTGGCCTCAAATCCAAGATTGGCCGCCATGCGTGTGGTCGTATTCACACAATGATCGGTCGTGATCCCGCACAGAACCAGCTTTGAAATACCTTTTGCGCGCAGATCGGCCTCAAGCTTTGTCCCGATCAGGGCCGAATTGACATTCTTGCCATAGACCGGCTCACCATCACGGGGCTCAAACCCGGGTTTGAAGGCATTTCCGGGGTGGCCGGGATGCAAACGCGATTGCGGCTCCGTTGAATCGTGCTTTGCATGGAAAACCGGCCACCCTTCCGCCCGCCAATGCGCCAACAGTTTTGCACCATTTGTTTCAGCATCGGGGTTGTTGCGGTTTCCCCAGTAGTCGAGGTCATCAAATCCTTGCTGCCAATCGATCAGTATGAGGGCGGTCTGGCTCATTTTGGGGCTCCGAAATCAGGTAAATACGCTCGTCAATCTAGCAGCGCGAAGACTGTCTGAAAGGACAGAAGCCCCACCAATTTTGCCAGATGACTTACAACCAGCCTTTGCGCTTGAAATATAAAAGCGGCAGGACGGCCGAGAGGATCATCAGGGCAATCGCAACCGGGTATCCGAACTGCCATTCAAGTTCCGGAATGAATTCGAAGTTCATGCCATAGATGCTGGCAATCAGGGTCGGCGGCAGGAAGGCCGCAGCAGCAACCGAGAAAATCTTGATGATGTTGTTCTGTTCAAGACTGATCATACCCAGCGTCGCATCGAGCAGGAAGGTCACCTTGTTGGCGATGAAATTGGCGTGCTCGGTGATCGAGACAATATCGCGCGAAAGGATTTTGAGCCGCGCCTTGGCGTCTTTTTTAAGTCGCGCCTGGGTCGAGAGGAACAAGCCCAAACGATGCAGGTTCAAAAGACTGTCCTTGGCCTTGCCTGACAGGTTGCCGGTTCGTCCGATCTGACGCAGGGTTTCGCGATGATCACCGTCAGAGCCCTTGTCTTCGGCGCTGATAAAGACCTGATTGGACAGGCCTTCAAGATCAATCGCGGTTTGTTCCATCAAATCAGCCAGACGATCCACGATCTGTTCAAGCAGACCAAACAGAACGGCCTCGGCACTGTTGGCCAGTGGCGGGCTGCGCTTCACACGCCGGATAAAGGTTTTGAACGGGACCGGATCGGCATAACGCACCGTGATCAGGGTTTTCTTGACCAGAATAAAGGTCACCGCCGTTGTTTGCGGCGCATCGGTGGTTGCCTTGGTCAGAACCGAAACGGTCATGAACAGCGCCCCGTCTTCATCATACAGGCGCGAGGACAGCTCAATTTCCTGCATTTCTTCGCGCGTTGGCATCTCGATACCAAAGCGTTCTTCGATTTCCTTGATTTCCTCTGTGGTGGGAGAATGCAAATCCACCCAGACCGGAAGGCGATCCACTTTTCCTGTTGCAGGTTTTGAAAGCGTGCTTTCACCAGCATCAACGCCGCCAGCGGCATTCGAAGCAACGGGCGCTGGCGCGTTGGTGTCATCAGTCGTCGTGCGCACCGGAGCAAAGAATTCGTTGGTGTCCATCAGCCTCTCCGTCTTTTCCGGCTTACCGACCATATCGGATGCCAGTTTATGTCTTGCTTGTCATGTGATGAATGCGTTTCAGAAGGAAGCATCCCTAAAACGGCAACACCGTCTGGAACGAAAACGGATCGATATCCGCATCGTCGCCGCGCTTGTCATCATAGGTTGTGCGCGCTTTTGCCAGGAATTCTTCCTTGGTGATCATCCGATCGCCATCGGCATCGTAATCAGGAAACAGCAAACCCAGCCGGCGGCTTTCAGTGCGCAGTCTTTGACGATTGCCCTCTGCTGAACCGGGCAGTTTTTCAACGGCGGCAAACTCGCGCGCGACAAGGACATTATCGCCATTGATATCGCGCCGGCGGAACATCCAGCTGGCATAGGCCGCGGCCTCGTCCGCGCTGATCCGGCCGTCCTGATCGATATCAATCGGATGATATTGCTCACGATAGACTTTGACCTGTTCCGGGATCCCGGAAGGTGCCACACCCGTTCCGCCATTTTGCTGGGCAAGGGCCTTTGCAATTGCCTCGCTCAGGCCGGGAATATTGGCAGCACCATCCCCCGTCATGCCGGGGACACCGGTACCCGATCCCGCCCCATCAAGGCCATTCAATCCGGAAAGCCCGCCCAGACCAAACTGCGACATCAGTTCCGGGTTGTTTTGAAGCTGCTGCATTATCAGCGGCAGCAATTCGCGCATCTGCGGCGATGAAACTTCCGGCGAAGTTGATCCGCCACCGGCCGGGTCAAGAGACAGTCCCTGTGCGAATGCCTCCCCGCCCGTGATTGGGCCAAGCCCCGGCAACAAAAAGGCGCCGGAGAATGCGCAACCCATTAATAGAATGGCAGCTTTTATCCGCAACAATCGCTTCCTTCGTTTCACTGACGCTGCCCCGCGCCAGATGAGCATGCCCCGTTCCCGCGCCAGATGAGCATGCCCCGTTGGGGGGCCATATTTCAGTCCTGATGGCAGATCAAACCGATCAAAAGACCATCAGAGATCGTTTTGACATTTTGCAGGAGTTTGCCCGCGCATCAAACCCGATTGGCCATCAAATCGCAAATTGTCTTCATCACGCCCCATCCAAACCCAAGTCCCCAAACGGTCCATCAAAACCCAAATTCCGGTTTTACGATGGCCTTCCCATGGGCACCCATGGACCGGATTTGGGATTTCATGGGCAGAAGATGGAGCAGCACCGGTTTTCCGGGATTTTCGGCCGAATTCAGCCTTTTTGCATGTACCGCAGAAACCCTCGGAAAGCGCCAAAACGTCACAAAACAGCCCATCAAATCCCATTGACCCCCATCATTTCCCATGGTACCCCATAAAGAGGCACAAATTCCGTGCCATGCGGGGCATATCCATTTCAGTCACATCACAGTCGCAAGACAGCCCGGTTGGGCCCGTGTTTTGAAATCGGATTTTTGATCAGGGGAATGGCGAAGTGCTGTTCACAGGGACGCACATTCACAAGCTGGACCGGAAGGGACGTGTATCCGTCCCCAAGCGGTTCCGTGCGGCCCTCGACAACGAAGAATTCGCTGGCATCTACCTGTATCAATCCCACAAGGAAAGCGCGCTTGAAGGCTGCAGCCACAGCCATATGGAGCGCATTGCCGCATCGCTTGATGAACTCGACATGTTCTCTGACGAAGCCGATGACCTGGCAGACACCATCCTTGGCTCCTCGCATATGCTTCCTTATGACGGCGAAGGTCGCATCATTCTGCCCGCAGAACTGATCGAATTTGCCCGTATCGAAGACCAGGTCGCCTTTGTCGGCCGTGGTCGCACCTTCCGCCTGTGGAACCCTGACATCTTCAAGCCCCTGCAAGAAGCCAGCCGGACCCGCACGCTCAACCGTGGTGCGACATTGAAGCTCAAACCGATGAGTGAACTCCCCAAAGGTGCACGTCCCGGCACCGTAGATGAGGAGGACGCATCATGAGCGACAAGGATCTGAGTTTTGCCACCGAAGACCGTCCCCATAAGCCGGTCCTGCTGCGCGAGGTCCTCGAAGCCCTTGCACCGCGTGACGGCGAGATCATGGTTGACGGCACCTTTGGCGCAGGCGGTTACTCCCGCGCCATTCTTGATTCCGCCAATTGCGAACTTTACGGCATCGACCGTGACCCGACTGCTGTCGCCACCGGCAAAAAGCTTGAAGCCGAATATGACGGTCGCTTCCATATGGTCGAGGGCTGCTTTGGTGACATGGGTCGCCTGATCCCGGAAGCGGGTGCAGAGCAGGTCGATGGCATCGTTCTTGATATCGGCGTTTCATCGATGCAGCTCGATCAGGCGGATCGCGGGTTTTCGTTCCGCGAAGACGGCCCGCTTGATATGCGCATGTCGATGTCCGGCCCAACGGCGGCCGACTTCGTCAACAATGCCGAAGAAGAAGACATTGCCAATGTCGTTTATCGCTATGGCGAGGAACGCGCATCGCGCAAGGTTGCACGCAAGATTGTCGAACTTCGTTCTGACGAACCTTTTACGACGACATCCCAACTGGCCCGCGCGGTGCGTTCGGTCGTGCGCAAGTCCAAAGACGGCATTGACCCGGCAACCCGCACCTTCCAGGCGCTGCGCATTTATGTAAATGACGAGCTTGGCGAACTTGAACGTGCCATGGAGGCGTCTGAAACCTTGCTGAAACCGGGCGGCCGTCTGGTGGTGGTGACGTTCCATTCGCTGGAAGACCGTCAGGTCAAAACCTTCATGAAGGCACGCTCGGGCGATCCGAAAAAGATGTCACGCCGCCTGCCCGGCGAACCGGAAGTCGCCATTCCGACGTTTTCGACCATCACGCGCAAGGCCGTGACCGGTCAGAAGGACGAAATTCGCGCCAATCCGCGTGCGCGGTCGGCCAAATTGCGCGCTGTTGCCCGTAACGAGCAGCCAGCCACATCGCAGGGAGGTCGCAAATGACCCGTGCGGTAACCATTATTGGCCTCGTCCTGACCATCCTGATCGGCACCGGCACCTATTGGGTCAGCCATCAGGTCGAACGTCTTGAAAAGCGTTACGCCGAAATCCAGTCTGATATTCTCGCCGAACAGGAAAGCATCCATGTGCTTCAGGCGGAATGGAGCTATCTGAACAATCCCGAGCGGATCGAACGCCTGTCTCAGCAGTATCTGAGCCTGGCCCAAATTGATGTGCTGCAGATGGCCAGCATCGATGATCTGCCCGAAGACGCCGATCTACACCAGTATGGCATCGACAAGTTCGGCGAAGCGGTTGCCTTCATGCCTGTCCCGCGCGCCCGTCCGGGGGATCTGATGTATGACGAGGCCGCAGATTCCATGATCATCGACGCCCCGTCGGTCGCAGCAGAAACCGGGGGTGCGCAATGAGCCTGACCCGTTTCTCATACTGGCTGCGTGGTGATCGCCCGGAACTGGGCCCGGACCAACGCGAACGCCTGGCGCTTGAAACCGCGCGCAACCGCATCTTCATTACCGGTGCAATGTTCATCATTGGTTTTTGCTGGATCACCTATGGTCTGGTTGATGCATCGGTTCTGCGTCAAGGCAACGAACCCGCCGTCGCATCGGGCACCGACACCCGCGAACTTAAAACCGAGCGCGCCGATATCGTTGATCGCAACGGCATGTTGCTGGCAACCGATCTTCCGACCAATTCGCTTTTTGCCGATGCGCGTGTCGTCAAGGATCCGGTTGAGTCTGCTGACCTTTTGCTGACCGTCTTGCCCGACCTTGATCGCGATACGCTGATCCGTCATCTCAGCTCGCGCAAGGCATTCGTCTGGCTGCGCCGCAACCTGACGCCGGAACAGCAATATGAAGTCAACTCGCTGGGCATTCCCGGCCTGAACTTCCAGCGTGAAGAACGCCGCGTTTATCCGCATGGGCGTTTGCTGTCACATGCGCTGGGCTTCACCGATATCGACAATAACGGCATCGCCGGCGCCGAGCGGGAGTTTGACAACGAACTGCGCATCAATAACGGCCCGCTGGAGCTTTCGCTTGATACCCGGGTGCAATACGCGCTTGAGGAAGAAGTCGAAACCGCGATGGAAACCTATAGCGCGGTTGGCGCAGCCGGGCTGGTGATGGATGCCTATACCGGCGAAGTCGTTGCGATGACGTCGCTTCCGAACTTTGACCCGCACCGTCCGGGTCAGGCACCGGCAGACGCGCGCTTTAACCGATCCACGCTTGGCGTTTATGAAATGGGTTCGGTGTTCAAGCTGTTTAACACCGCGATTGCCCTTGAAACTGGCACATCAACCTTGAATTCGGTCTATGACGCGACGGAACCGCTGCCGGTTGGCGGGTTCCGCATTCGCGACTATCACGCCGAAAACCGTTGGCTGACGGTGCCGGAAATTCTTGTGCACAGCTCGAACATTGGCTCGGCGCGCATGGCCATGGCCTTTGGCGGCGAGAACCAGCGCACCTACCTTAAAAAGCTTGGCATGCTCGACAAACCGCTGATCGAGCTTCCTGAAGTCGGCGGACCGCTTGTGCCCAATCCCTGGCGGGAGATCAACACCATGACGATTTCGTTCGGTCATGGTCTGGCCGTGACCCCACTTCAGGTTGTCAGTGGTATTTCCACCCTTGTGAATGGTGGCATTCGCCGCCCGGCAACCATCCTGAAACAGGACGGCGCCCCGGCAGGCGAACGTGTATTCTCCCAGAAAACCTCGGAACAACTGCGTCGCCTGATGCGGCTGGTCGTTACCGAAGGTTCTGGCAAGAAGGCCGAAGTGGCGGGTTACTTCCTTGGCGGGAAGACCGGGACTTCGGAAAAACTCGTGAACGGGCGCTACGTCAAGAACGCCCGCATGTCGACCTTTGTCGCCGCCTTCCCGATGCAGGACCCGAAATACGTGGTTCTGGTGACGTTGGACGAGCCCAAAGGCACCAAAGAAACTTATGGATTTGCCACAGCAGGTTGGGTGTCTGCCCCTGCCGTTGGCAAGGTTGTGACACGTATTGCTCCCCTTCTGGGCATTGAACCGGCGAATGCGAAGGCGCCGGAGATTGAGCAAGCGCTGCAGATCGAACTTCGCAAGGGGGAGCGCAAACTTGCGTCTTTCTGAGCTCATGGCAGGTGATCAAGCGGCATTGAAACATGCCGAAGGACAGGACCCGGATATCACGGGCCTGACAGCAGACTCACGTACCGTGAAGGATGGCTATATGTTTGCCGCCCTTTCCGGTGCACGAGACGACGGGTCCAAGTATATCGAAGATGCGATCAAACTTGGTGCCGCAGCCATCCTTGCCAAGGACGGCACGCCAAGACCCGCCGCCCCAACGGTTCCGCTGATCCCGGTGGAAAATCCGCGCAAACGTTATGCCCAGCTGGCCGCACGTTTTTATGGTCAGCAACCGGCAAACATTGCAGCGATCACCGGTACGAACGGCAAAACATCGACCGCGATCTTTACCGAACAGCTCTGGACGATCCTGGGTAACATGTCGGGATCGATCGGCACCCTTGGCATTCGCGCCGCTGGGGCGAAAATCCCCGGTTCGCTGACCACGCCGGACCCGGTCGCCCTGCATCAAAGTCTTGATGAAATGTCGGGTATTGGCGTTACCCATGTCGCGATGGAAGCAAGCTCGCACGGTCTTGACCAATACCGCCTTGATGGCGTGAAGGTCACCGTTGCTGCCTTCACCAACCTCTCGCGCGATCATCTGGATTATCACGGCACGTTTGAAAAATACTTTGCCGCCAAGGCGCGTCTGTTTTCCGACCTTCTGGTCGCGGACGGTACTGCTGTGCTCAATGCCGATGTCGAACAGTTTGATCTTCTAAAAAAGCTGTGCGCCAAGCGCGGTGTGAATGTTCTGTCCTATGGTCAGAACGCCGATGACATCAAACTGATCAAGGCAACACCGGATAGTACCGGCACCCAGCTCCGTCTTGCTGCGAACAAGGGCGAATACAACATTCACCTGCCACTGATGGGCAGCTTCCAGGTCATGAACGCGCTGGCCGCCCTTTCCATCGTGGTGGCATCGGGTGCGGACCTTGATCAGGCAATCCTTGCACTTGAAAAACTTGACGGTGTGCGTGGTCGTCTTGAACTGGTCGGCAAGACCAGCTTCGGTGCGCCGGTATTCGTGGATTACGCCCACACCCCAGATGCGCTTGAAACCGTCATCAAAGCCGTCCGTCCGCATTGCAAAGGCCGTCTGGTTTGTGTATTCGGGGCCGGTGGAGACCGTGACGTCGGGAAACGCCCGCTGATGGGGCAGGTTGCCCATGATTTTGCCGATATTGCCATCATCACCGATGACAACCCGCGCAGCGAAGATCCGGCTACCATTCGTGCTGCGATCAAGGAAAAGTGCGAAGGTGCTGTCGAGACTGGCGACCGTGCTGAGGCCATCAAACGCGGCATTGGCATCCTTCAGCGCAACGATGTCCTTATTATCGCCGGAAAAGGCCATGAAAGAGGCCAAGTTGTCGGCGATACGGTTCTTCCATTCGATGATGCATCTGTTGCCCGCAGCATCCTTGCCGGCGGCAATTGACCTTAATTCCCGTTACGGCGCTTTGGCCGTGATGGTCTGAGCGAAAAGAAAGTGACGTTATGACGAAGGCTGTTTTATGGACCGCAACGGATGCCGCAACCGCAACCGGTGGTAAAACCACAGGCGACTGGACGGTAACCGGCATCTCGATTGACAGCCGCAAAGTCAGCGAAGGCGATCTGTTTATCGCCCTTAAGGGCCCGAATTTCGACGGTCACAAATTTGCCCAGGCCGCCCTTGATGCCGGCGCCCATGCCGTCATGGTTTCAGATGCCAACGGCATCACCGATACCGACAAGGTTCTCCTGGTGGATGACACGATGGCCGCCCTTGAACGCCTTGGCATCGCCGGTCGTGCGCGCAGCAAGGCCAAGATCGTTGCCATTACCGGCAGTGTTGGCAAAACCGGCACCAAGGAAGCGCTTAAATACGTGCTGTCCCAGCAGGGTAAAACCCATGCCAGCCCGGCCAGCTTCAATAACCATTGGGGTGTTCCGATCACCCTGGCGACCCTGCCGGTGGATGCCGAATATGGCGTTTGTGAAATCGGCATGAACCATCCGGGCGAAATCAGCACGCTGGTCAAAATGGTCAAACCGTCCGTGGCACTGATTACCACCGTGGTTGGGGCACATACCGAATTCTTCAAGGACGAAGCCGAAATCGCCATGGCCAAGGCCGAGATTTTTGATGGCCTTGAGAGTGACGGCACGGTTATCCTCAACCGTGACAACCTGCATTACTTCGCCCTTGCACGGCGCGCCAAGGAACTTGGCCTGAGCACCATCAAGTGTTTTGGTACGGATGCGGTATCCGACTATCGCCTGTTTGAAGCCAACATTGTCACCGATGGCAGTGCTGTCCGTGCGCGCGTTGGCGGCCAGGATCTGGAATATTTCATCGGCTGCCCGGGCGAACACCGGGTTCTGAACTCGCTTGCAGTTCTGGGCTGTGTCGATGCGATTGGCGCGGATCTGGTCAAAGCGTCCAAGGATCTCGCCGATGTCACCCCGCCTGCCGGTCGTGGTGAAACGCTGACCCTCAAGCTCCCGTCAGGTGATGGCAGCTTTACCCTGATTGATGATGCCTATAACGCCAACCCGACCTCGATGATGGCAGGGATCAAGGTGCTGTCGCAGACCAAACCGGGCGAAGGCGGCCGCAAGATTGCGGTTCTGGGTGAAATGCGCGAACTTGGCGATATTGCAACCAAGATGCATGCCGATCTGTATCACCCGTTGACCTCGCTTGAGATTGACCGGGTCTATTCGGTCGGGCCGCTGATGGCCGAGCTCGACAAGACCCTGCCGTCCGAACGCAATGCCGGCCACTTTGAGACCGCCGAAGACGCGATTGAGCCGATCAAGGCCGATTTGCGCGATGGCGATGTGGTTTTGGTCAAAGGATCGCTTGGCATTTACGTTTCGAAAATTGTATCGGCCTTAAAATCCTGTGGCGTGGTGGAGAATTCCACAACCGCAACAGAAGAGGGTCAGGACTGACCCTAAGTCGCAAAAGGAACGACCAGAGCAATGCTCTATAATCTGCTTTATCAATTTGCTGATCAGATGCCGGTACTGAACCTGTTTCGGTATATCACCTTCCGCACGGGCGGTGCGATCATCACATCGCTTGTCCTTGCCTTTGTGATCGGCCCGCACCTGATCAACTGGTTGCGTTCCAAACAAAGTGAAGGTCAGCCGATCCGCGAAGACGGCCCGGAAAGCCACCTTTTGACGAAAAAGGGCACGCCAACGATGGGCGGGCTTTTGCTGCTGATCTCAACGTCAATTGCCACCCTGCTCTGGGCTGATTTGACCAACCCTTATGTCTGGGCGGTTTTGCTGGTCACCATCGGCTATGGCTTCCTTGGCTTCCTCGACGACTTCCTGAAGGTTTCCAAGCGCAATACCAAAGGCCTTCCGGGCAAGCTCAAGCTGCTTGGGCAGTTTTCGATCGCAGCCCTCGCTGCCTGGTGGATTTCCTATAACACCGCCGATCCGCTTTCGACCGCACTGGCCTTCCCGTTCTTCAAGAATTTCCTGCTCGATCTCGGCTGGTTCTTTGTCCCGTTTGCCATGTTTGTCATGGTTGGGGCTTCGAACTCGGTCAACCTGACCGATGGTCTGGATGGCCTGGCGATTGTGCCGGTGATGATTGCGGCTGCAAGCTTTGCCCTGATCACCTATCTGATCGGTAACGTTCAGTTCGCGGAATATCTGCAGGTTCATTACGTCGCCGGCTCTGGTGAGTTGACCATTTTCCTTGGCGCACTGGTCGGTGCTGGCCTTGGCTTCCTTTGGTACAACGCCCCGCCAGCGATGGTATTCATGGGTGATACCGGATCGCTTGCCCTTGGTGGTGCCTTGGGGGCTGTTTCGGTCGTGACCAAGCACGAACTGGTTCTGGCGATTATTGGCGGTCTGTTCGTTCTTGAAACCCTGTCAGTGATCATTCAGGTCGGCTCCTACAAACTGACCGGCAAGCGCGTCTTCCGCATGGCGCCGCTTCATCACCATTTCGAGAAAAAGGGCTGGCAGGAAGCGACCATCGTAATCCGCTTCTGGATCATTGCCGTCATCCTCGCACTGGTTGGTCTTGCGACCCTGAAACTTCGTTAAGGACAAACTGAGGTGATTGATCTTTCACATCTGCGCGGCAAAACCATCGCGGTTCTGGGTCTCGGGAAATCCGGACTGGCCAGTGTGAAAGCATTGATCAATGCAGGCGCCATCGTCTGGGCCTGGGATGACAATACCTCATCGCGTGAACAGATCGAACCGCTTGGCCTGGTGCCGATCAATCTGGCGGAATGTAATTGGTCGGAACCCGATATGCTGGTGATCAGCCCGGGTATTCCATCGACCTTCCCGACCCCGCACCCGGCCGCCGAAAAGGCCCGCCGTGCGGGCAAACCGATCATTTGCGATGTTGAGCTGCTGTGTACCGCACAGCCCGATGTGCCGACCCTGGCCATCACCGGCACCAATGGCAAATCAACCACCACTGCGCTCACCGCCCACATCATCGAACAGGCCGGGATCAAGACACAAGCCGGCGGCAACCTTGGCAATGCGGCCCTTGGACTTGACCCCTCCACACCCGATGATTGCCTTGTGCTTGAGCTGTCTTCTTATCAGCTTGAGCTGCTTGAACATGCGGCCTTTGACGCCTGCGCGCTTTTGAATATCACCCCGGATCATCTTGATCGCCATGGCGGGCTGGATGGGTATATCGGCGCCAAGCACCTGATCTTTGCCCGTTCAAAGGGCCCGAAATGGGCAATCATTTCCATTGATGATGAACCATGCGCGAAAATGTCCGTGGAACTGGCCCGTGAAGGCGGTCGTCACATCATCGAGGTTTCGGTTAAACAGCCTGTCGATCACGGCATCTATGTCGATGGCGATGGTTGGCTGATTGATGACATGACCGGGGCCAACACCCGCATTCTTGATCTTGCGACCGTTACCCACATGCCCGGGCGCCATAACTGGCAAAACATTGCCTTTGCCTATGGGCTGTGTCGTGCGCGGGGTGTCGATGCCACGCGGATCATTGACGGCATCATGTCCTTCCCGGGTCTTGCCCATCGACAGGAAATGCTTGGCACCATTGATGGCGTTGTGTTTGTTAATGACAGCAAGGCCACCAATGCCGAGGCATCGGCAAAGGCGCTGTCGGCCTATCGCAACATTTACTGGATTGCGGGTGGCAAACCCAAGGAAGGCGGGATCGCGGGATTGCAGGAATTTTATCCCCACATCAAGAAAGCCTATCTGATCGGGGCTGCGACCAACGAATTTGCAGAAACCCTTGGCGCTGACCTGCCGTGGGAGAAATGCGAAACGCTTGATGTCGCAACCAAGGCCGCCTTTGCGGATGCCAAGGCAAGCGGTGACGACAAACCGGTGGTGATGTTGACCCCGGCCTGCGCATCGTTTGATCAGTTCAAAAGCTTTGAAGCGCGCGGTGACGCCTTCCGTGATCTTTATACCGCCTTGGCCGATGGCAATATGACCGGGAAGGAAAGCGCATGAAGTCCTTGTTTGGTCATAACACTCATATCGCCTTTTCGCGTGCCGATACCTCGGTTCTGGGGATCTGGTGGTGGACGGTGGATCGCTGGTTGCTGGCGGCCATCATTCTTCTGATGGGGATTGGCGCGCTTCTGGTGATGTCGGCAAGCCCGCCGGTGGCAGATCGCATCAATGTCGACAGCTTCCACTTTGTGACCCGCCAGTTTGTCTTCCTTGGCATGGCAACGGTCTGCATGTTTGCCATTTCACTGTTGCCGGTGAAGTGGATCAGACGGCTGGCATCCTTCATGTTTCTGGGGGTGATCTTTTTGCTGATCATCACCCCGTTCATCGGATCAGACATCAAGGGTGCGGTGCGCTGGATCAACATTGCGGGGATTAACCTGCAACCCTCGGAATTCCTCAAACCGGCCTTTGCGGTTGTGATTGCCTGGATGTTTGCCGAAGGCCGCCTGAACCCGAACTTCCCGGGCTATATCGTTTCCAGTTTGATCCTGGCGGTGTGCATCTTCCTTTTGATGATCCAGCCGGACTTTGGCCAGACCGTTGTCATCACCTCGATCTGGTCGGTGCAGATTTTCCTGGCGGGTCTTCCGATCATTCTGGTGTTCTGTCTGGGGCTTGGCGCGGTTGGGCTGGCGGTTACGGCATACCTTATCCTGCCGCACGTTCAGTCGCGCGTGGATCGCTTCCTGGATCCGGCATCGGGTGACAGCTATCAGATCGAACGATCCATGGAAGCCTTCATGAGCGGCGGTATCATGGGCCGTGGCCCGGGTGAAGGCTGGGTCAAAAACTCCATCCCCGATGCCCATTCCGACTTTATCTTTGCCGTTGCGGGCGAGGAATTCGGTCTTCTTTTCTGTGTGCTGGTGGTTGGTGTCTTTACCTTCATCATCATGCGCGGTTTTTCGCGCCTGATGGGGGAACGTAACCTGTTTGTTGTTCTGGCTGTCACCGGCATTCTCGTTCAGTTCGGGTTGCAGGCCGTGATCAACATGGCCTCCACCCTGCAATTGGTCCCGCCAAAGGGCATGACTTTGCCGTTCGTTTCATACGGTGGATCGGCGACAATCGGCATTGCGATCGGCATGGGATTTGTCCTTGCCCTGACCCGCAAACGCCCGGGCGAATAGTCAACATCGCACCTTAAAAACTTTCTGCATCAAAACGACAAAATCGGGCCTTATTCAAGGACCGGTTTGAAGGGATATTAACCTTTGTCGGGTTCTGATGGGGGTAACTGTCAGGGACCTTCCCTGCACCGCCGTCGTTTTACATGTGGACAAGATGACTGACTTCGCAAATCCAGAACTTACTGCCGCCGAAACACCGCTGGCAGGTCAGGTGATCGCCGTAACATCCGGTGGCACCGGCGGGCATATGTTCCCGGCTGTTGCCTTGTCCAAATCGCTTGTCCGTCGTGGCGCACAGGTCCTGTTTTTCACAGATGCCCGTGCTGCGCGCTATACCGAGGGTGTCGAAGGCGTAGAGACCGTTGTCCTTCCGGCCGGCGGCATTGCCGGCAAGGGCATCAAGGGACGCCTGATCGGGGCCGCGCGGCTTGGCCTTGGCACGCTCAAGGCCAGAAGTCGCATCAAAAAAGTTAAACCGGCAGCCGTAATCGGCTTTGGCGGTTATGCCTCCATCCCCGCGACCATGTCAGCCAAGTGGCTTGGCATTCCCTATGCCATTCATGAACAAAACGCGGTTCTGGGGCGTGCCAACCGTCTGGTCGCAAGTAACGCCCAACGGATCGCGACATCCTTTGCCAAGGTCACGATGATCGCGCCCGAAGATGAGGCCAAAGTGATTTGGACGGGCAACCCGGTCCGCGCCGAAGTCGCCGCCCTTGCATCGAGCGAATATGACGCGCCGACCAATGATGGGCCGATCCGCCTTCTGATCACCGGTGGGTCGCAAGGGGCACGCATTCTGTCTGAAATTCTGCCGACCGCATTGGTGAACCTGCCTGAAGGCCTGCGCAAACGCCTGATCGTCACCCAGCAGGCCCGCGAAGAAGATATCGAAGCCGTGCGCAAAACCTATGACGGATCGCAGATCGACGTGAAACTGGCGTCCTTCATTGATGACATCCCCGAACGCCTGCGCGACTGCCATCTGGTGATTGCGCGATCCGGGGCATCGACCGTTGCAGAATTGACTGCCGCCGGACGACCCGGTTTTCTGGTGCCATTGCCCCATGCCATTGACGATCATCAGCGTTATAACGCGCAACAGGTCGAAGAGGCTGGCGGTGCATGGTTGATGCCGCAGGATCGCTTTAGTAGTGAGGCCGTCACAGACCGTCTGACAAAACTTCTAACCAACCCGGCCGCACTTACCCGTGCGGCAAAGGCTGCGAAAAGCAGCGGGCGCGCCAACGCCGCAGAGCGGTTGGCCGACATGGTGCTTGATATGCTGGGCCTGAACCCGGCCGGAAGCCCGGACAACAAAAACATGACCAAAGACCGAGGAGACATTCAATGAACACCCTGCCGCTCAACATCGGCACCATCCACTTTGTCGGTATTGGTGGCATCGGCATGTCCGGTATTGCCGAAATCCTCAATAACCTCGGTTATTCGGTTCAGGGGTCGGACATTTCCGACAATGCCAATGTGCAGCGCCTGCGCGCCCTTGGCATCAAGGTCTTTGTCGGCCACAAGGCGGAAAATGTCGAAGACGCCAAGGTCGTTGTCATTTCCACCGCTGTTAAACCCGACAATCCTGAAGTCACCGCCGCCCGCGCAGCCATGATCCCGGTCGTCCGCCGTGCTGAAATGCTGGCCGAGCTGATGCGCCTTAAGGCCGCAATCGCGATTGGCGGCACGCATGGTAAAACCACGACCACCTCGCTGGTTGCGACCATGCTTGATGCGGCCGGGCTGGACCCGACCGTAATCAATGGTGGCATCATCAACTCATACGGCACCAACGCCCGATTGGGCGAAGGTGACTGGATGGTGGTCGAGGCCGATGAATCTGATGGCACCTTTGTCAAAGTGCCGTCCACCATCTCGGTCGTGACCAACATAGATCCCGAACATCTTGATCACTGGAAAGACTTCGATCAGCTGCGCGAAGCCTTCAAGAACTTCGTTCAGAACATCCCGTTTTATGGCTTTGCCGTGCTGTGCATCGACCACCCCGAAGTCCAGGCCCTGATCGGGCGCATCACCGATCGTCGTATTTTCACGTTTGGCTTCTCGCCGCAGGCCGATGTGCGTTCGGTTAACGTCCGCACCAATATCGGCGACAGTGTCTTTGATGTTGTCATCCGCGAACGCGTCGACAGCGAAGAACGCGTGATCAAGGATGTTCGCCTGCCGATGGTCGGCGACCATAACGTTTCAAACTCGCTAGCCGCGATTACGGTTGCGCTGGAACTTGGTATCCCGGACGAGAAAATCGTTTCCGCCTTTGACGGCTTTACCGGTGTGAAACGCCGCTTCACCAAAACCGGGGAAGTTGATGGCGTGACCATCATCGACGATTACGGCCACCACCCGGTGGAAATCAAGGCCGTACTAAAGGCCGCCCGTCAGGCCACCCGGAACAACGTCATCGCCGTGGTCCAGCCGCACCGTTATTCGCGCCTGCATGACCTGTTTGAAGATTTCTGTACCTGCTTTAACGATGCCGACAACGTAATTGTCGCCGACGTTTTTGAAGCCGGTGAAAGCCCGATTGAGGGTGCCTCGCGGGATGCGCTTGTCGAAGGCCTGCGCAACCGTGGCCATCGCCATGTCAGCGCTCTTGAAGGCCCGGAAAAACTGGCCGAAGTCATCAAAGCCGAAGCGAAACCGGGCGATCTCGTCGTTTGTCTCGGGGCTGGCTCGATCAGTGCCTGGGCCAATGCCCTGCCCGCCCAACTTGAAGCGGTCAAGAACTGAAACAGATATGAGCACGCCGGCACACCATACGCCCCTGATTGACCGCCTGCCCAAGGTGCGTGGCAAGCTGCGTGAAGGCTCGCAACTTGCCAAAGTCACCTGGTTTCAGGTCGGCGGCCCGGCAGATGTGATGTTTCGCCCGGCCGATGAAACCGACCTCGCCGACTTTCTGAAAGGCAAGCCGGAAGACTTGCCTGTTACCGTGATCGGGGTTGGCTCCAACCTTCTGGTGCGTGATGGCGGCATTCGCGGCGTTGTCATCCGCCTGGGGCGACCGTTTACCGAGGCCTCGGTCAAGGATGGCGATCTCCATGTCGGCGCCGGCGCGCTTGATCTCAATGTTGCCCAGACGGCCCAAATGAACGGGATTGCCGGTCTTGAATTTTTGTCGGGCATTCCGGGCACCATTGGCGGGGCGCTTCGCATGAATGCGGGGGCCTATGGCACCGAGATCAAGGATGTTCTGGTATCGGCAACTGCCATTGATGGCAGCGGGAACATCCATACCGTCACGCCCGATGAGATGGACATGTCCTATCGCCATTGCGGTGTGCCGGAAGACTGGATTTTCACATCCGCCATTCTGCGCGGCACATCGGGCGATCCGACCGACATCGCCAAACGCATGGATGAAATTCAGCAAGCACGTGCGGGCTCACAACCCATAAAATCACGTACCGGCGGATCGACATTTGCCAATCCGGTGCCGGATCGCGCCTGGGAAGTCATTGATGCTGCCGGATGCCGGGGCCTTAAAATCGGTGGCGCCCAGATGTCCGAACAGCACTGCAATTTCATGATCAATACGGGCGATGCCACCGCCCATGATCTTGAGCAGCTTGGCGATGAGGTCCGCAAACGGGTCAAAGAACATAGCGGCGTTGAACTGCGCTGGGAAATCCGGCGCATTGGTGAACGCCTTGGCCACTCGATCATAGGAAAAGACGCATGAACAAACATGTCGCTGTCATTTTGGGCGGTTGGTCAGCAGAACGTGAAGTATCCCTGTCATCCGGACGCGAATGCGCCAAGGCCCTGCGCGAAAAGGGCTATCAGGTTACCGAGGTCGACGCGACGCGCGATATCGCAAGCCAGCTTGCCGCGGTTGATCCCAAACCCGATGTGATCTTTAACGCCCTGCATGGTCGCTGGGGTGAAGATGGTGCAGTTCAGGGGCTGCTTGAGATCATGAACATCCCCTATACCCATTCCGGTGTGCGGGCATCGGCCATTGCCATGGACAAGATGTCGGCCAAGGCGATGTTTGCCGAATATGAAATCCCCTGTGCCCGTCATGCCTGGGTCACGCGTGAAGACATTGCATCGGGCAATGCATTGCCGCCGCCCTACGTCCTTAAACCCAATAACGAGGGGTCCTCTGTCGGGGTTGAGATCATCCTGACGCCTGAGGAAGAGCAGAACATGCTCGCCCGTAGTTGGGATCACGGTGCCGGCATTATGCAGGAAGAATTCATTCCCGGTCGGGAAATGACCGTTGCCGTCAAGGATGGCAAGGCGATGGAAGTCATCGAAATCCTGACCGGCAATCATGCCTTTTACGATTTTGAATCCAAATACGCCCAGGGCGGGTCGGAGCATATCGTCCCGGCCGACATCGAAAGCGATTTGCGTGATCGCCTGCAACGCCACGCCGAAGAAGCCTATAAGGCGCTTGGCTGTCGTGGGGTCGCGCGGGCCGATTTCCGCTATGATCCGGAAAAGGATCATCTGGCGATCCTTGAAATCAACACCCAGCCGGGCATGACGCCGACATCGCTTGTCCCGGATGCCGCCCGTCACGACGGGATGAGCTTTGCCGATATCGTTGCATGGATGGTGGAGGACGCCTCATGCGAACGCTAGAAGAACAGGCCCGTGAACGCCGAGAAAAGCTTGATAAAAAGCATGGCGTTGCATCCAACGTTAAAAAGATCGCCCGCGTCATGTGGTGGAGCGGCTTTGTTGGCGCAATCACGATCATTCCGGCCGCCCTTTTATATACCGGCAAGGCCGATAAATGGCTTGATATGGCCGAACAGGAAAGTGTCCGCCTGTCAGCCGAGTTCGGCATGACGGTCAAGAATATCGAAGTATCCGGCCGCGAAAAAACCGACACCAATGCCCTTCTGGCCGCCATCGGACAGAAACCGGGTACGCCCATCATTACCTTTGACGTTGATGCCGCGCGTGAACGGGTCGAGGAACTTTCATGGGTCCGCAGCGCAACGGTCGAACGTCAGCTGCCCGACACCCTGATCGTATCCGTCGTCGAGCGTAAGCCGCTGGCATTGTGGCAGACCGAAGGTCGCGAACATGTCCTGATCGATGGCGACGGCGAACAGCTTCAGAACTATGAACTCGGTGATTATCTTGATCTGCCGGTTCTGGTTGGCGATGACGCGCCCAAGGCGGCAGCTGAAATGCTGACCACGTTGCAGACCATCCCGCATCTTTATGATCAGATCACCGGCGCCCAGCGCATCAGCCATCGCCGCTGGAACATTCAGCTTGCCAACGGCATGTTCATTCGCCTGCCCGAAGAAAACATGGCAAAGGCCTGGCAGCGGCTTGAACTGCTCGATCGTGATCATGGCATTCTCGATCGTGATGTTCTGATTGTTGATCTGCGTCTTCCTGATCGGACATTTGTCCGCCTGACACCGGGGGCTGCCGAACAACGGCGGAATCCGCCAAAGAAGGAGGGCGCGGTCTGAACTGACCGCCCTTCTGCCAGACTACCAAACCGCCGCCGAAAAAGCGCCTTGGACGGTTCTTTTCAGACTGCCAATCTTGTTTTTACACAATTCTTGCGAACATTCGCATGAAAGATGCGTTATGGGATGGTCTGCCTTAACCAAATTGCAACCGCTTTTGGTGGAAAACGGGCTTAATAAGGTAGAGTTATAAAACTCCCGCCACATAACCGATAAAAATTCAGAGCATTCAATTGGCACGCGGCAAAACCAGATCAGGATTGATTGCGGCTTTGGACATTGGAACGTCCAAGGTCTGCTGTTTTATTGCGCGGCGTGAAAAAGACCAGCCGCCCAAGATCATCGGCATTGGTCACAACATGTCCAAGGGTCTGCAAAGTGGATCCATTTCCAATCTGGATGCGGCTCAGGAAGTTGTCCTTGCAGCGGTCAACGCCGCTGAGAAAATGGCAGGACAAACCATCGACTCGGTGATCGTAAACCTCTCAGGTGGTCGCCCGGAATCGGAAACACACACGGTTGAGCTTCCACTTGGCTCCCGCCCGATTGGCAATCTTGAGATACGCAAACTCAATGACCAGAAAGAAGCCCTTCTGCGTCAGGCCGGTGATGAGCTGATCCACACGGTGCCGCTTGGCTTCCGCCTTGATGGCGCCAATACCATGAATGATCCGCGCGGCATGTATGGATCGACCCTTGGTCTTGATCTGCATTTTGTCCGCACCCAGACCGCCCCTTTGCGCAATCTCGATACCCTGCTGGCACGTTGCCATCTGGCGATTGAAGAAACCGTGGTCACCCCGCTGGCATCGAGCCTTTCCGCCCTCACACCGGATCAACGTGATCTTGGCGCGACCGTAATCGACATGGGGGCCGGCACAACCAGTGTTGCCGTGTTTAACGCCGGTCAGGTGGTTTACACGACCTCGATCCCGGTCGGTGGTGCACATGTGACACGTGACATTGCCTATGGTTTGAACACGTCGCTTAACCATGCGGAACGTATGAAAACCCTGCATGGCAGCGCCCTGACATCGCCGTCTGACGATCAGGAGATTCTGGCCGTTCCGACCATTGGGGATGAGGACGAAAACAACTTCAATCATGTGCCGCGCTCGATGCTGATCAATATCATCAAGCCGCGTCTTGAAGAAACCTTCGAGTTGATTCGTGATCAGCTTGAAGAACACGGTCTGAGCCAGATTGGCGGCCGCAGCATCGTTCTGACCGGTGGTGCCAGCCAGCTCAATGCCATTGCCGATCTGGCCAGCCAGATGTTTGAACGCCCGGCGACCATTGCCTTGCCGCACGGGGTTTCCGGCCTTGCCGAAGCCACGGCCGGTCCGGCCTTTTCGGCCTGTTCCGGTCTGCTTTTGCGCGCCGTTGCCCAACAGAATGACCCGCTGAGCGAAGCCATGGCGCAAATCCGTCAATCGGGTGGGCGTTGGGGCCGTTTGGGTGCCTGGTTCAAAGAGAACTTCTAGTACGCAAATCAGACGTACTTTTTTCTCCAATTTTCTGAAAACTTTTAGCCGTATTAAGAAGGCAATAACTCTTTGCCCGCTAAAACGAACTTGGAGGTCTTGTGCCCGAAGCATTTCTGGCACGCACAGGCAAAGGGAAGGCTTGTGTGGGACCCTCAGCTCTAAAGCGCGGAGAGGAAGAGCAAACAATGAGTACAATCAATTTTTCCGTTCCTGAAACGGAAGAAAACCTAAAACCGAAGATCACCGTTATCGGTGTCGGCGGTGCCGGCGGCAACGCCGTTAACAACATGATCGCATCCGAACTCGAAGGATGTGACTTTGTTGTTGCCAACACCGATTCTCAGGCCCTGACCCAGGCAAAAGCAACGCGTAAAATGCAGCTTGGTCGCAAGATCACCCAGGGGCTGGGTGCAGGCGCACGTCCTGATGCAGGCAGTGCCGCCGCGGAAGAATCCATTGAAGACATTCAGGCACAGCTTGAAGGCAGCCACATGGTATTCATCACTGCCGGCATGGGCGGTGGTACGGGTACCGGTGCCGCCCCGGTCATCGCACGTGCCGCCAAAGAGGCCGGCATTCTGACCGTCGGGGTTGTTACAAAGCCGTTCCATTTCGAAGGCACGCGCCGCATGCGCACCGCCGAACAGGGCATAGAGCAGCTTCAGCAGTATGTTGATACCCTGATCATCATTCCGAACCAGAACCTGTTCCGGGTTGCAAATGAAAAAACCACGTTCGCAGATGCCTTCCAGATGGCCGATGACGTTCTGCGGAACGGCGTGCGTTCGATTACCGACCTCATGATGGTTCCGGGCCTTGTGAACCTTGACTTTGCCGATATCCGCACTGTGATGAGCGAGATGGGCAAAGCCATGATGGGTACCGGCGAAGCATCGGGTGAAAAACGCGCCCTCGAGGCAGCCGAAGCCGCAATAGCCAATCCGCTTCTTGAAGATGCTTCGATGAAGGGTGCCCGTGCGGTCCTCATCAACATCACCGGCGGCATGGATATGGCGCTGTATGAAGTTGACGAAGCCGCCAACCGTATCCGCGAAGAAGTCGCATCAGAAGCCAACATCATCTTTGGTTCGACCTTTGATCCGACCATCGAAGGCGCGCTTCGCGTTTCTGTCGTGGCAACCGGTATCGACGCCGAAGAAGTTCGCCGTCCGCAACCGACCACGGTTTCCGTCGCACAGCCTGTGGCACCGAAACCGGCAGAACAGCCGGCAGCCGCCCCGTCCTTCGCACAGCATGGTGCCGGCAACGCAGCCGCCGCTGTAGCTGAAAGCACCGCCGCCGGCGATTACGCAGGTGGTGGATCAGTTGATCACATTCCGGCGGATCGCTTTGCTGCCACTGGCAGCGCACAGCAGCCGGAAATCAGCCACCAGGCCGAAGCACAGGAAACCGGTTCGATTGAAATGGGCCAGACGGTTCTCAAGCCGAAACCGGTTCTGCGCGCTGACAAGCCGACCGAAAAGACCACCAGCAACGGCGACATGGCCTTCATTCCGCCGCGCGCTGTAAGCCCGAGCGAAGCTGAGCACAAACCGCACAGCCCGGATGTATTCGAAGCAGCCGATGCCCAGAATGCGACCTCTCCGCGTTCGGTTCTGAGCAGCCTGTTTGGCAAGAACAAAACCGCCAAGGAACCGCAACACCACGCGGAACCAAAAGTCTCGCAGCCGCAGGCACCTGCTCCGCGTCAGACCGAGATGCCGCTTGGCGAAGACAGTGAACATGTCATGAAGAAGGAGCCCGCTTCCCGGGGCAAGACGCAAGGCGCGTCTGATGACCTTCTTGAAATTCCGGCCTTCCTTCGTCGTCAGGCCAACTGACGACGATCTCCGCGCGAAGATGGGGAAGGCGGCATGCCTTCCCCTTTTTTTGGGTGCACCAGATTACATGACGCAACACATCACTGCCTGTGATCAAAGTCCCAAACCCCGCACTATTACAGATGCTGTGAAACAATAACTATTTTTTGATTTTATTATTTAATTTCAATTAGATATGAAGTTTACAAAGCGTAACAAAGAGTGATTTGAGTGATTGTTCGATCCTCTGTAATGTTTGAAACTAACAAAGCAGGGGCCGATGGGTTTGAAGACGGCTTTAAACATGCTTTGACTTTGATTGATGACAAACTGACTGACCTGATTTGGGGGTTCCTGTGAACAATATTGCCGATCTTGGTGTTGCCATCGCGCAGACAGGCCATTCCGGTGACGGCTATGTGGCCCAGCGCACGTTGAAAGCCTCCATCGGTTGTGCCGGTGTCGGTTTGCATTCTGGCCAGAAGATCCGCATTACCCTGCACCCTGCCCCTGCTGATCATGGCATCGTATTTCGCCGCACGGATCTGGATGACCAGCCGCTGTTTCCGGCACGTTACGATGGTGTGATTGATACCCGACTTTGCACCTGCCTTGGCGATGCCTCCAAGGGCATCAAGATTGGCACCATCGAACATCTGATGGCCGCCCTTGCCGGATCGCGCATTGATAACGTTCTAATCGATATCGATGCCGATGAAGTTCCGGTCATGGATGGCAGCTCCGCCCCGTTTAACTTCCTGATCGATTGTGTGGGCATCGAAGAACTGGATGCCCCGCGTCAGGTCATCGAAGTCCTGAAACCGGTTGAAGTCGAATACAACGGCTGCACCGCGCGGGTCGAACCGGCCAACGGGTTCGAGATTGATTTCGAAATCGATTTCGCCAGCAAGGCGATCGCCAACCAGCGCATGTCTGTCAAATTTGATGACGGCGTGTTTGTTGCCGATATTTCGCGTGCACGGACCTTTGGCTTCCTGCATGAAGTCGAAGCGATGCGTTCTGCCGGTCTGGCACGTGGCGGGTCGCTTGACAACGCTGTTGTCCTTTCCGGTGACGAAGTCATGAACGAGGAAGGCCTGCGCTACGAAGACGAATTCGTTCGCCACAAAATCCTTGATGCGCTGGGCGATCTTTATACCGCTGGCAAGCAGCTCCAGGGCAAGGTTACCGCGTACAAATCCGGCCACCATGTCAACAACCTGCTGCTGCAGGCACTGCTGGCTGATGAAAGCGCTTATCGGGTTGTCCCGCTGTCCAAAGCGGCCCTGCGCGGCGTTGCCGAGCCGGTTCTTGCCACTGCCTGAAGCCAGGCGGGATTGGTTAACTTATGTTAAAAGTGGCGGCCCGTGTGGTCGCCATTTTTTATTGCCCGGAGCGAATTTCGGCCCTTTGATCCGGCTTGCGATATCCGCCGTCAAATAAAAGTCGGCAATTGACGACACTACTACTTGCCCAAGCACGCCCTTCACATGATATAGTCCGGCGGATTTTACGGTGAGTGCATCACAAATTTCGAGGATAGGTCACAGTGCTAAGTACCGTTCGCGCCAAACAACTCATTGCCATTTGCGGCGTGTCGCTGATGCTTGCGGCATGTTCAAGCAATGAGGCACCGGAATATGTCGAACGTCCGGTTTCCGAACTGTATAACGGTGCGCAGGACCTGCTTGACGCCAAGGAATACCAGCAGGCTGCCGAGGCATTTGACGAAGTTGAACGCCAGCATCCCTATTCCGTCTGGGCGACCAAGGCGACCCTGATGTCGGCCTATGCCTATTATCAGGACAACGAGTATGACGATGCGATCAACGCACTGGATCGCTTTATCTCGCTCCATCCGGCAAACCCGGATGTGCCTTATGCCTATTACCTCAAGGCGCTGTCCTACTACGAACAGATTTCCGATGTTGGCCGCGACCAGCAGATGACCCAGCACGCGATGGATGCGCTTGATGACGTCATCCGCCGCTTCCCGGACAGCAAATATGCCCGCGATGCCAAGCTGAAAAAGGACCTGACGGTTGATCACCTTGCCGGCAAGGAAATGGATGTCGGACGCTATTATCAGGACCGCAGCGAGTATCTGGCAGCGATCAACCGCTTCAAATCGGTGATTGAGAATTACCAGACCACCACCCACGTCCCCGAAGCCCTCGCACGTCTGACCGAATGCTATCTTTCGCTTGGTCTTGAAGGCGAAGCCAAACGGACCGCTGCCGTTCTGGGCCACAACTTCCCGGGCAGCGAATATTACAGCGAATCCTATAGCCTCATGCTGGGCGAAGACGCCCCTGAACGCGAAGAGGAAAGCTGGTGGGATTCCACCACAAACTCCATCTCAAGCCTGTTCTGATTTCAGGTCGCCGAACCGTTGCAAGGTCAAGGGTTTTCTTGACAATCCGCCGTGCGACATTATAGAACAAAAAAAGAACAACTTGCGGTTAGCATCTGAAATTACTGCAGTTTGATCAAACGTCGTTATCGCGACTGAATTGAAGGCCGTTTCGCCCTCGCAAGGCTTGCAAGGCCGGGCGGGATTGGGCACTCTGCAAATTCACAATTGGCTGTACCTGTCTGCTGCTCCGTTAACAACATCAGTACCCAGCAATGCTTCGACGCCTCAGCATTCGGAATGTAGTCCTTATCGACAAACTGGATCTCGATTTTCACGACGGGCTTAGCGTGCTCACAGGTGAAACGGGTGCTGGTAAATCGATCCTGCTTGATTCGCTTGGACTTGCCCTGGGTGCACGCGCCGATAGCGGCCTTGTCCGCCATGGCTGCGACAAATGCAGTGTGACGGCAACCTTCAATTTGCCGCAGGGCCATCCGGTTTTCAGCCTGCTTTCCGATCAGGATATCGACCTTGAAGGTGAAGACCTTGTCGTGCGCCGCGTGGTGACCTCTGACGGTCGATCGCGCGCCTATGTGAATGATCAGTCCGTCTCGGTCGGTCTGCTGCGCGATGTTGGTAATTACTGCGTTGAAATTCAGGGCCAGTTTGACCAGCACGGCCTCCTTGATCCGACAACGCATCGCGCCACCCTTGATGCCCATGGCAATCTTGGCACGCTTGCCATGACCGTGCGTGATCACTGGCGGGCATGGCGCGAAACGCAAAAGGAACTCAATGCCGCACGCACCCGCATTGAGAAAGCCCGCGAAGAAGAAGAATGGCTGCGCCATGCCGTGGATGAGCTTGAAAAGCTCGCCCCCGAAGAAGGCGAAGAAGAACGCCTGGCCGAGGAACGCCAGTTCCTGATGCATGGCGAAAAGCTGGTGGCGGCCCTGAATGACGCCGGATCAGAACTTTCACGTGGCAAGGGTGCTGAAAGTGCGCTTCGCAGTGCGCAGCGCTGCCTCGAACGCGAACTCGAAAAGGCCGATGGCCGGTTTGAACCGATCATCGAGGCCCTTGATCGTGCGGCCATCGAACTTGAAGAAGCCAATCGGTCGATCTCTGCAACGCTTGCAGACCTTAATCTTGATACCGGCCATCAGGAAAATGTCGAGGAACGCCTGTTTGCCCTGCGTGCAGCCGCCCGCAAATATGACGTCCCGGTCGATGGCCTTAATCCCCTGATGAAGGATTTCCGATCCCAGATCGATCAACTGGAATTCGGCGAAAAGGAACTCGACCGACTGACCGCCGCGGTCGCCGAGTATCGCGACGCTTACATTACGGCCGGCAAGAAGCTTCATCACGCCCGCAAGGAAGCCGCTGCAAAGCTTGATGGCGCGATCAATGCCGAACTGCCACCGCTTCGCATGGAAAAGGCACGCTTCGTCACCGACATCGCGGAACTCGAAGAAGCCGACTGGGGCCAAGAAGGCATTGATCGGGTGCAATTCACCGTCGCCACCAACCCCGGCAGTCCTCCGGGTGCGCTGAACAAGATCGCATCGGGTGGGGAGCTTTCGCGTTTCCTGCTCGCGCTCAAGGTCGTGCTGGCCCGTGTTTCTGCCGTGCCCAGTCTGGTCTTTGATGAAGTCGACAGCGGTGTTGGCGGCGCGACGGCAGCGGCCATTGGGCAACGCCTGCATCTTCTGGCGCAGGAACGCCAGATCCTTGTCATCACGCACAGCCCGCAAGTCGCAGCCCGTGGCCGTACCCATTTCTATATCGCCAAGCGCGAGGCAGAAGGCACCATGGTTACCCGTGTCGATGCCCTGGTCGATGGTGCGCGGCGCGAAGAAATAGCCCGCATGCTGGCCGGTCATTCCGTGACCGCCGAGGCCCGGGCTGCTGCAGACAGTCTGCTTGAACAACCCAATTGATCCCGACGCCAACATGTCGGCCCAACCTTGAATACGGAACAAAAAGAATATGAGCGCCGAGAACGCGTCAAACATCCCAGACCTTCCCGAAATGCCGTCCTCAAGCACCGAGGCGCGCAAACAGCATGCGGAAATCTCCGAACGTATCCGGTCTTATAACGAGGCCTATCACGTCAATGATGATCCGCTGGTTTCGGATGCGACCTATGACGCGCTGTTCAATCGCCTGATCGAACTTGAATCCCACTATCCGACGCTTAAGAAAAACAGCCCGACACAGGAAGTCGGCGCGGCCCCGGCAGAAGGCTTTGCCAAGGTCAAGCATGCCCGCCCGATGCTGTCGCTCGGCAATGCGTTTTCGCGCGAAGACATTGTTGATTTTCTGGCCCGTATTCGCCGCTTCCTGAACCTGACGGCGCATAGCCCGGTCGAAGTGGTGGGCGAACCAAAGATCGATGGTCTTTCCCTGTCGCTGCGTTACGAGAACCGCGAACTGGTCACCGCTGCCACCCGTGGTGACGGGTCGGAGGGCGAAGATGTTACCGCCAATGTCGCCCATATTGACGACATCCCGAAAACCCTGCCCGATGATGCGCCAGACGTGGTCGAAATCCGCGGCGAGGTCTATATGGCGCGCTCGGCATTCCAGAAACTGAATGCAACACAGGCCGAGACCGGCGGCAAAACCTTTGCCAATCCGCGCAATGCGGCGGCCGGGTCACTTCGCCAACTTGACCCGTCGATCAGTGCCAAACGCCCGCTGCGTTTCTTTGCCTACAGCTTTGGCGAGCTGTCCGAAAGCCTTGCCCAGACCCAGTGGGATTTTCTCAACAAGGTCGAAGGATGGGGCTTTGTCACCAATCCGCTGACCCGTTTGTTAAATGATGCCGATGACATCATGGCGTTCTATGACGAGCTGGGCACACAGCGCCCCGACCTTGATTACGACATTGATGGCATCGTCTATAAGGTCAATGACTTCGAACTTCAGCTGCGCCTTGGCTTTGTCAGCCGATCGCCGCGCTGGGCGATTGCCCATAAATTCCCGGCGGAAAAGGCCCGCACCCGGATCAAGGCCATCGACATTCAGGTCGGACGCACCGGTGCCCTAACCCCGGTCGCACGGCTTGAACCGGTTACGGTTGGCGGTGTCGTTGTATCGAACGCCACCCTGCATAACCGTGACGAGATCGACCGTCTGGGCGTTTGGGAGGGTGATCTGGTGGTTGTCCAACGTGCCGGCGATGTCATTCCGCAAGTCGTCGAGGTTATTCTTGAAGAGGATGGCAGTCATCCCACAGATGCCACCCCTTACGAATTCCCCACCGAATGCCCGAAATGCGGCAGCCACGCCATGCGCGAGGAAGGCGAAGCCGTCACGCGCTGCACCGGTGGACTGATCTGCCCGGCACAGGCGGTTGAGCGTCTGAAGCATTTCGTATCGCGCAACGCCTTTGATATCGATGGCATGGGTGCCAAGAATGTCGAGGCGTTCTTTGAGTTCGGTTGGCTGAAGTCACCCGGCGATATCTTCCGCCTTGAAAGCGATCACGGTGATGCCATTCGCAAGCTTGAAGGTTGGGGCGACAAATCCGCCACCAAGCTGTTTGATGGCATCAATGAACGCAGAACCATCGGGCTGGACCGCTTCATCTACGCGCTTGGCATTCGCCAGATCGGGCAGGCCACGGCAAAGCTTTTGGCCCGTCATTATGGGTCCCTTTCCGAATGGCGCAGCGCAATGGTTGCGGCCAATGAGACTGATAGCGAAGCACTGCGTGAACTGATCAATATCGATCAGATCGGCCCGGGTGTCGCCAAGGACCTGATCGAGTTCATGGCCGAGGATCACAACCGCGAAGTTCTTGATGATCTGCAAAGCCTTCTGACCATTACCGATGTCGAAGCTCCCACAGTCAGTGACAATCCGGTCAACGGCAAAACCGTCGTCTTTACCGGCAAGCTTGAGCTGTTTTCACGCAACGAGGCCAAGGTCAAAGCCGAAAGTTTGGGTGCAAAGGTCGCAGGATCGGTTTCGGCAAAAACCGATTATCTGGTTGCAGGGCCGGGTGCAGGCTCCAAATTAAAGAAAGCAGAAGAATTAGGTGTTACAGTGCTTGATGAACAAGGATGGCTTGATCTGATTGCTGCTGAATAAAAATGTTCTCATTGGGGAAGTGTGCTGATGGAAGACCTAGGAAGTTTCTTTCGCCGTTATGTCGACGCCCATCTCAAGCTTGAAGAAAACGCGCTTGATGAATTCTTTCACTTCCCGTGCCTGATCAATGATCTGTCCGGTGTTCAGGCGATTGCCAATTCATCTGATCTGCATAAATACCATCAGTCCTTTTTCGAAGAACTGAAAAACGCTGATCTTGCCATGGCCAAATCCATGGTGGTTGAACAGCATTCCGCCCTGCCTGGCGGCGCGCGCGCGATTGTTTCGTTCCGCTTTGGCAATTCGGAAAACAACCTGATCTTTGATTGCGACTATGCCTTTGCGCTGCTCAAGCAGGATGCTCAGTGGAAAGTCATCTTCGCACAGCTTGATGAAATCAGATACAGCGACCTGTATTGAGGCCCGCATGGCGCCCCTGTTTCCCCATCGTCTGATCAGACTTGGTCTTATTGCCCTGATGCTGGGATGTGTTCCTACCTTGGCAAAGGCCGATCCGGACTTTGACACCTTGTCAGGACCGGCACGCGCGATAGATGCCGATACACTTGAATTCGGGTTCCGGCGGATTGATCTGTGGGGGGCGGATGCCATGAACCGGTTCCAGAAATGTCTGGTCAATGGGCAAAGCACGGCCTGCGGGGCAGAAGCATGGCAGATCACCACCAACCTTCTCGTCTCCACCCCGATCACCTGTGAAGTGCGCGGCAAGAACCGGTATCATCGCAATATGGCCGTCTGCCGCAATGCCAACGGGGTCGATATCGGCCAAAGCCTGATCCTGCGGGGCATGGCGGTTGCCCGCCCCGATCAGATGCCGGAATACGAAGCTTATGAAAATCAGGCCCGCCAGGCACGCAGCGGCGTCTGGGCCGGGGCGTTTATCGATCCGCTGAAATGGCGCCGCGGTGAACGCCTGCCAGAACATGAGATCGAAGTCCGCCGCTGGCAACGCGATGAATAAACACCAGACACCAAACGTCTTAGCGTTGCGATGACCCGCCAGTTGATGCGAACGGACGCGCCAACAACCTGCCCAATCCCGCCAGCGTGAAGCTGTTTTTAAGCGACGCCACACCCAACGTGACCACGACAAAGCCGATCAATTGCGGAATGGTCAGAACTTCGCCAAGGAACAGCCAGGCGGCAAAGAATGTCATGGCAGGCCCGGACAATGAAATCAGTGATGCCTGTGTTGCCCCGACCCGGCGAATGCCTTCATAGAGCAGGAAGAACGGGATAACGGTGCAAAAGATCGATATGCCCACCGTCCACATGATCCCGGCCATGTTCAGGTTCAGCGGGTTCTGCACGATCAACTCGTAAATCACCATGCAAATGCCAGCCGCCGTATTGATCAGGGCGGCAAAATGCATGGAGCCAACCGTCGTAATCATCCGCTGCCCGAAATAAAGATAAATCGCATAGGTCAGTGCGGAACCAAACGCCCAGGCGGCCCCATACCACAAACTGTCCGACACTTCGCCAAACCCATCAGGGGCAAGAACCAGAACCAACCCTAAATAGGTGATGACAAAGCAGACGATTTGGCGAAATGGCGGGAAGCGCCGCTTATGAAGCGCTTCAAGGATCATTACCACGGCGGGGAAGGTAAACAAAACAATCCGCGAGACTGTGACATCAATCAGCGAAACGGCAGTAAAATCAAACAGGGCGGCCAAAAAGAACATGCCGCCATAAAGCCCGCCCCATGCCAGATCGACCGGTTTCATTTTGCGTTCGCCCGGCCGGTTCTTGCCAAACAGAACTACGCCAAGCCAGAAGAACGGCATGGCGATCAGAAACCGCAACAGCAACAAACCATCGACGGTCATACCGGTGGCATAAACAAACTTCGCCAAAAGGCCCTTCATGGCCAAGGCAACAGTTGCCAGCAAAACAATGGTCAGGGCAGAACCCGCAGGTGACACGACAGCAGCAACTGGCGGGGCGACCTTTTGTTCGGGCTCAGAAGGTGACGGTGGTGGCGTCATGAATTTCTCCGGTCCTCTCTTGATTGCCATAGTCACCTGCAAACTGCCATTATTCAATTCGAATTAATTGCTATCAGATATCAGCTTTGGCTATATCTGTTTATCTTGGCATTGCAGGAACCCGCGCAGGATCGCGACGCATGGATATCAAACAACTCAGAAGCTTTGTGCATATTGCCGAACTCGGAAGCCTGTCGCGCGCGGCAGAACGGCTGAACCTGTCGCAACCGGCACTCAGTCGACAGCTTAATCTGCTTGAAGAAACGCTTGATACCAAACTGCTCGAACGCACCGGTCGTGGCGTCAAACTGACCGAGGCTGGCCAGATGCTGGCCGAACGGGCACGTGTGATCCTGACCGACCTTGCAAGGCTTGAAGCCGATTTATCCGCACGGAGCAGCCAGGTCACCGGTCATGTCCATGTCGGGGTCCCACCGAGTGCCGGGATCGTCATTACCGGGGCACTGATCGAAACCCTGCGGGATCGGTATCCTGATCTCAATGTCACAGTCGCCGAAGACCTGACCGGTGATGTGCAGGAAGGCCTTCTGTCGGGGCGTCTTGATATCGGCATTCTTCATGACGGCATTATTTCACGCAGCCTGCATGCCGAACCGCTGTGGCGCGAAGACCTGTTTTTGATTTCCCATCCGTCGCAAGTCGGCGAACAGGAAACAGAAATCGCCTATGAGGATGTCCTGTCCCTGCCCCTGATCATGCCAACCAACAAGCACGGCTTACGCGCCATGATGCAGGAAGCGGCCTTTCGCGCCGGACGTCCCTTAACGCCCGTGGTAGAGGCGGATGCCCTGCGTGTGCTGGTTGACCTTGTGACCCGCAATGTCGGGCACACGGTTTTGCCGCGCAGTTCGCTGGTTCAGGAACTGTCCACCGGCCGCCTGATGGCACGACGGATCACCAATCCGGAACTCTCGCGCAAGGTGATGCTGTCATGGCTTCATGACCGCCCACTCAGTGCTGGCGGCAAGGCAGTTGTTGATACATTGCGTGATCTGGCCGGCACCGTCCCGATGGCTAATCAATAAAAACCCGCCCACCCCAAACAAAAACCCCGACCGGAGGATGCTGTGGTCGGGGTTTTCATCATCATGTGTAGCATCAGATTCAGACAGGTGCCTTACTGTCCGAGGATTTCTGCCAAAGGTTCACACCACCATCACCGGCATATTTATCAATCTCGGCAAGTTCTTCTGCGCTGAATTCAAGGTTATTGAGCGCATCAAGACTGTTGTCAAGCTGCTGAACGTGGCGCGCTCCGATCAGGGCCGAGGTTACCTCGGGACGGCGCAGAACCCAGGCAATCGCCATCTGGGCCAGGGTTTGCCCACGGCGTTTGGCGATTTCATTGAGCGCGCGAACACGATCAAGGTTTTCGTCTGACAGCATGCCCGGCTGGAACGATCCTTCGAGTGCGGCACGGGAATCTTTGGGCACCCCATTCAGATACTTGTTGGTCAGAAGTCCCTGTGCCAACGGCGAGAAGGCAATGCAGCCTATGCCAAGTTCCGCCAGGGTATCAAGCAGACCATCCTCAACCCAGCGATTGGCCATCGAATAGGACGGCTGATGAATAACGCATGGCGTCCCCATGTCTTTAAGGATCGCATGTGCTTCGCGGGTCATTTCCGGTGAATAGGATGAAATCCCGACATAAAGCGCCTTACCGGACCGCACGATTTGATCAAGGGCGCCCATGGTTTCGGCAAGCGGGGTGTTGGGATCAACCCTGTGCGAATAGAAGATATCAACATAATCCAGGCCCATCCGTTTCAAGCTTTGATCAAGGCTTGAAATCAGATATTTGCGCGATCCCCATTCGCCAAACGGTCCCGGCCACATGCGATACCCCGCCTTGGTTGAAATGACCAACTCGTCACGGTGGGATTTCAGATCCTGCGACAGAACCTTGCCAAAGTTCTCTTCGGCCGAGCCCGGCGGCGGCCCATAGTTGTTGGCAAGGTCGAAATGAAACACGCCACGATCAAAGGCACGGCGGATCATGGCCCGCTGGGTTTCATAAACATCCACGCCACCGAAATTCTGCCACAGACCAAGCGTGATTTTCGGCAAAAGCAATCCACTGCGCCCGCAACGGTTCCAGTTTTCATCCTGATAGCGATCAGGATTTGCCATCCACTGGGCTTCGACTTCAGCCATATGTTCCTCCAACTTTCAGAAGCGGTTTGCCGCTTTCCTTGAATCGATCCAATACCGTCTTATAGCGACATTCGATCCGGTTTGTCAGTGGCGAGGATGCAAAAAGCCGCGCCAGAAACCGACGCGGCCTTGCTGCGTGCATCTCGCCCCTTGGGGTCAGTCCTGTTTCTTTTTGATCGGCGCCGTTGCTTTTTGCAGCCATTCACGATGATCCTCATCAAGATCATCGGCATACATCGCATAGACCTGTGCATGGTAATCGTTAAACCACTGCAACTCGTCCTTGGTCATCAGTTCCGGATCAATCAGCTTGCGATCAATCGGCGAGAAGGTCAGCGTCTCAAAGCCAAGCATCTTGCGATCTGCACCAATCGGCGCATCGATTTCGGTCACGGCAATCAGGTTTTCAATCCGGATGCCGTATTCGCCTTCCTTATAGAAACCCGGTTCGTTCGAAACGATCATGCCGGGCTTCAGCGCCACCTTGTTTGGCGCCTTGGAAATGCGTTGCGGGCCCTCATGCACACCAAGGTAACTGCCAACGCCATGCCCCGTGCCATGGTCAAAATCAAGCCCGGCTTCCCAAAGCGGCATGCGCGCCAACGTATCAAGCTGCTGTCCGGTGGTGCCCACCGGAAACACGGCACGTGCAAGCGCAATATGCCCCTTCAGCACACGGGTAAAGCGATCACGATGTTCCTGTGTCGGCTCACCAATCACGGTCGTTCGGGTGATATCGGTGGTGCCATCAAGATACTGCGCACCGGAATCAATCAGGAAAATCTCGCCCGGTGTAAGTTTGCGGTTGGTTTCCGGGGTGTTGCGGTAATGGCAAAGCGCCCCGTTCGGACCACTGCCCGGAATGGTTTCAAAGCTTGAATCGCGGAAAAGCGGATCTTCGGCCCGCATCGACAGCAACATGTCGGCTGCCGCACGTTCATCGATGTCACCACCGCTTGCGGCTTCATCAAGCCATTTGAAATACCGGATGATCTTCTCGCCGTCGCGTTTGTGCGCCTTGCGCGATCCTTCGAGTTCGACGTCATTCTTGCACGCCTTGGGAATAGCAACCGGATCACGCCCGACACGCACGGTTGCGCCAGCTTCGGTAAGCTGCATGCGCAGCCAGTCGGCGGCTGTGGCTTCATCCAGACGCACGGACTGATTTCCCATCGCCTGCAGGGCACCGGCAATTTCGCCCGGTGCGCGCAAAGTTGCCTCGCCCGACAGCCAGGCGACGGTTTCTGTGGCAACCTTGCGCTCATCCATGAACAGATCGACCGAGGCATCACCATTAATGATCGCATAGCCAAGGGCCAGCGGCGTTTGCGGCACATCGGCGCCACGTATATTCAAAAGCCAGGCAATGCTGTCAGGCGCCGACAAAATGGCGCTATCGCACGAAATGCGTGACAGGATTTCAGCAATCTGAGTGCGTTTTTCAAAGCAGGACTTCCCGGCATATTCCATCGGATGCGGGCGCACCGGGCCAAGTGGCAGATGCGGCTGGGCATGCCAGATGGCATCAATCGGGTTGGTATCAATGGCGACAAGCTCCGCCCCGGCGGCATCACAAGCAGAGCGCAGATGGTTTGCCTGCTGCACGGTATGCAGCCAAGGATCATAGGCCAGTTTTTGCCCGGATTTCAGATTGTCGTGCAGCCACCCCACCACCGGTTCTTCGACCAGATGGCGGTATTCAAACAGGTCGCGATCAACCTGCTGGCGGACCTGAATGGTATAGCGGCCATCAACAAAAACCGCGGCCTTGTCACGCAGAACAACCGCCGCCCCGGCGGACCCGGTAAAGCCGGTCAACCATGACAGACGTTCGGCCCGGGCCGGGACATTTTCGCCCTGATGTTCATCGGCACGCGGGACGACAAAACCATCAACGCCCTTGGCGGCAAGATAGGTGCGCAGGGCATCAACGCGGTGTGCGGCGTCAAAATCATCCTTGGCCATTTTAAAGCGGCTTTTGCGTTCGTCGCGCAAAGCCAGCAACTCGGCGCGCAATGCGTCATCCGGGGAAGGACAGATCAGATCGATCCAGTCTTCTCGCGTGCTGCCTTCGGCGGCGGCCAGAACACCGTCAATCAGATCAATGACAGCGCTAACATCCTTGTCGACATTGGCGGCGTCAAGCAGCTTGGCAAGTTGAGCATCACCGGAAATGGCCATGAAGATCCTCTTTCATCCTGTGGGGCATCGGGCGGGTGGTACGACTTATGTAAGGGTTTGTACCGATGTGGTGCAAGCACCAAACGCCACATCGTTATGCTACGCCATTTTGGACGCCGGAAATACCGGTGCATGCATCCGGCGTATGAATGCCTTGCAACCTTCGCAATGCACATTAGTCAAAGGTTAACGTATGACAGTCCCGTGACAAAAAGATGGCCCGTCGGGACGTCAATTTGCTGGAGACCATAAACGGTGATCCGTTTTCCTATTACTGCCTTGAGCGTCATACAATCTCGTCGTCGCCAGACGGCCTATGACGGCCTTGAGCGCTTGACCCTCGGTCAAAAAGCTGCGCTCGGTCTTGATATTGGCCCTGCCCATCCGGCAGACGACATCGCTGATCGTATCCCATATGATCAGCACGATGCCCAAGGCACGGAATAACGGATCAGTCCCGCCTGGGTTGGTCTGACATCAAATGACGACGCGCAGGATCACGGTTCATGATCCTTGCGGCATTTTTGTCTTTTTCCCTCTGAAACGGCCCTGCTTCTCCACAGCAGGGCCGTTTCTTTTTGACCAATTCCAATCTGGCACGTCATAGTGGCCAAAACACCAAAACATGATGCGGAGTGGGAGCAAAAATGGCCCGGACAGTTCTGATTACCGGTGGATCGCGCGGCATCGGGCGCTCCACAGCCGTCTTGTTTGCATCCAAGGGCTGGAACGTTGCGTTCAGCTTTGTTGGCAATCAGGACAGTGCGGACGAAACATCCGCACTGTGCGAACGCGCCGGTGTCACCGGCAACGTGATCGCGCGCAAATGCGATGTCCGTCTTGAAGAGGATGTTGTTGCCCTGTTTGACGCCGCACGCGACAGGTTCCGATCCATCGACGGTGTGGTGAATAATGCCGGCATCGTCGCCCCGCAAAGTACGCTTGCGGATATGGATATCGAGCGCATGAAATCCGTTTTTGACACCAATATTCTGGGGGCCTATCTGGTCGCCCGCGAAGCAGCACGCAGCCTTCATTCCGGCACGGCCATTGTGAACGTGTCCTCCGTGGCGGCAAAACTTGGATCACCGGGCGAATATGTTGATTACGCCGGGTCCAAAGGCGCGATTGATACCCTGACCATCGGTCTTGCCAAGGAACTCGGCCCGATGGGTATCCGCGTCAATGCTGTACGTCCGGGGATTATCGAAACCGACATTCACGCAAGTGGCGGGCGCCCGGAACGGATTGCCGAATTGGGGCCATCCTGTCCACTGGGGCGCGCTGGTGATCCCAACGAGGTTGCCCAAAGCATCTTTTGGCTGATCTCATCAGATGCCTCCTACGTGACGGGCAGCATCATCGACGTGTCGGGTGGTCGTTAAAAGACAAACCAACCCACCTATTTTACGTCCCCGAGGTCCGCATCCGCCTGTTTGGTGGCAGAGGCGTTTGGGTTTTCCGCATCCTTGGCTTTGCCAATCACGTCGGCCAAACCATCATGAAGTTCCATGATATCAAGCGGCTTGGCCAGAATGCGCGAAACCCCAAACGCCCTGAAAGACTCCGTGACCTCGTCAGACGCATAGCCGGTCATGACCACGACCGGAATGTCATTGCCCGCCTCACGCAGTTTTTCGACCAGTTTCAGACCGGTCATGCCGGGCATTGTCTGGTCGGTCAGAATCCCATCGAAATGCGCATCGGGCTTGATCAGTGCTTCAAGCGCCTTGGACGCTTCGTTGAAGGTGACGACTGAATAGCCGATCCGCTCCAACATGCGTGCGCACAACTTCAGGTTCTTTTCTTCGTCATCGACAACAGCAAGCCTGCCACCAGAGGTCACAGTCAAAGCCTCTGTGCCGCGTGTTTCCTCTGGTGCTTCACGGTCATGTTCGGGCAGCAGAATGGAAAAGCGGGTGCCCTGCCCCAAACGGCTATAGACGGAAACTTCGCCCTTATGTCCGGCAATGATCCCGTGCACGGTCGACAGACCAAGTCCCGTCCCCTTGCCCGGTTCTTTGGTGGTAAAGAACGGGTCAAAGATCTTTTGGGCTGTTTCGGGCTCCATGCCCACACCATTATCCACCACACTGATCTGGATATAGCGCCCGGAACACAACAGGGGGTGCATTTCCAGACTGTCTTCGGTGACCTCAAACGGGCTTGCCTTCACCCGGATATCGCCCTGATCGCCGACCGCGTGATAGGCATTGGTAATCAGGTTCATCAGACACTGATCAAGCTGTGTGGCGTTGCCCATCACGGTCATGGATTTCGCGCCCAGCTCCACCTTGATCGAGACACTTGATGGCAGGGACCCACGGGCAAACCGCACGGTCCCCTTGATCATGGAACCGACATCAATCGGTGATCGTTCGGTTTCGGAATTGCGGCTGAAGGCAAGAATTTGGCGAACCAGATCACGCGCGCGGTCCGCCCCCTGCCGAATTTCCATCACATCATCACGCAGCGGCGAATCTTCGGGCAGATCGGTATAAAGCAGTTCGGCATAGCCGCTGATGGGTTGCAGGATATTGTTGAAATCATGCGCAATACCCCCTGCCAGCACCCCCATGGTTTCCATGCGCTGAGAATGGCGCAGCTGTTGTTCAAGCTTTTCACGTTTGCGTTCGGATTGCAGACGTTGAAGTTCGGCAGAGGCCCGTGAGGCAAATACTTCGACAATCGATCGGGCCAGTTCCGGATCACCCAGCGGCTTGTCCGATACGGTTACCAGAATGCCGTTCGGGTTGCCTTCATTGTCATAAAGTGCTGCCCCGACATAGCCGACAACATCAATATCGGTCACCCGGCTTACATCAGACATGATGTTCTGGAAATTGTCCTTGCAGACAAAGACACCTTCCTTGAGAACCCGTTCCCCGGCCGATCCTGCGAGAGCGAAGTCAAGCCCCCCGCGCCCGGTTTCCGGTGAGTAATATGCCACGGATTTCACCCGGTCCCCGACGATTTCCGCAACATGGCAATAGGTCATATCAAGCGTTTCACACAGAACCTGCGTCAGGTTCTCAAAGAACCCTTCACCGACCTGGAAGCGAATACCGCGATAAATCGATTCAAGCGTTCCCTGATGGCGTTCACGCTCTGTCACATCCAGCGCGAAGCTTGCGATACAGTCAAGTTCACCATTGGCATCAAAGATCGGGCTTTCATACCATTCACAGATGATCCGGCTTCCATCACTCCTAGTGTTTTCGAACCGGTTATTGACACTGTTCTGCGTCTCCATGATCCGCTTGATCAAGGTCCGCAGACGCCCGCGATCTTCTTCTGGCACCAGAAGTTCAAGCTTCTTGCCCACCATCTCATCGGCACTGTAGCCAAACAAATGACAGGCGGTTTCGTTGACCTCGATAATGGTGCGATCCGGCGTCCAGTAAAACACACCGATTTTGGCATTGTTAAAGTGCGCGCGAAGACGGCGCTGATTGGCTTCGAGCTCGCTTTTTGCGACTTCAAGATCGCGTCTGTAGCGCATGCGTTCAGTGATATCTCGGCAACTGATACGAATGCCCAGATTGCCACCGTCACTGTCAGCAATCGGCTGCCAGGACATATCAATACCGATCCGCCGGCCATCCTTGTGAACACCCGTGAATTCGCGGTCGCTGCCCGAAAGGCCTTCGAGGCCCTCGCTGATATAGTGTCGCACGCGATCACGATCTTCGGCCGCAACGAATGACAGAGGATAGTCATCAAGCGCCATGCATTCATCAACCGTGTAACCCAAAACACGTTCGATGCCCGGGTTCACCCAGATCAGTTTCCCGTCCGGCGCGATCCAGCTTTCCCAGCCATAGGTGTAATTGGCGACCGCCTCAAAACGACGGCGCGAGAAGCTGAGTTTATCATTGGCTTCCATCACGCTTTTCATGCCTGCTGCCGCGGCTAACAATCCGCCAGCAGTGTGCGCAAAGACAATTTCATCAGGCCGCCAGGATCTTTTGCGACCGACCGCCTCAAAACACAGTATACCCAGGCGCCCGGCTGCAGAAATCAGCGAAACATCAAGGATCGACTTGACGTTCATCGGGATCAGGTAGGCGTCTTTGAGCTCGGATGTTCGCGGGTCTTCCAACGCGTCTTCCGCGTCTACGATCTGTCCGGTCTCAAGGGCTGCGAAATATCGCGGCAAGTCGGAACGTCTCAGCACCATCCCGTCATGTTTGGCTGTCGGGTTGTTGGCATCAAACAACCCGACACACTCGACGTCACCATCATCTTTTTGCAGCCAAAGACTGGCGCGTTCGCAATTCATCAGAGTGGCAAAACGCTTCAATGTCGGGCGGAAAGATGCATTTTCAATGCGATCAAGCGACGAAAAGTGGTTTGCGACCTCGGTTGCACTTTCACGGATTTGCTCAAGAAACTTCTTGCCCGACATCAGTTCATTCTGTGAACGCAACTGATCGACACTCATCTGCAAAAGCGCCTGTCGCATCCAGACGACACCAACAACAATGGATGCGCTCATCCAGGTATAGCCAAACAGCACCGATCCCCAGACAGGGATTGTGTGGGGTACACTGCCGCTATCCCCGATCAGGCCACCGTCCAGACCATAAACCCGCATCACGCCAACGCCGATGATCGCCAAAAAGCAAAACACCGCATATCGAACCGTCATCGACAGCGACCAGAAAAGCGCAACCATCACGGTTGCGACGATCAGCATCGCCATGCCGCTGGCAGGCGAGAACTTGACGAGATAAAGCAACGACATCGCCGTCATTGCCGTCGCGATGACACGTGACTTGAACCGCGTGGACAGGCGCTTGCGCGCAGCAAGACAAATGACAACAGGAACAAAAATGGCCAGATGGATCACCTCGACAGCAAGCGAGCGTTGGCTTGCCTCGCGCAGCATGGATGCCACAAGCGCTGGCAGACCGCCAATCGACATGACCACAAGCATGAAATCGGCAATGCGGTTTTTGGTCTGACCCAGAATGGCGTTTAATCTTTGCGGCATGGGCTGTCAGGTTCCGTTGTCAGACCAACTGGTCGGGCATACTGTTATAGATGCTTTCAAAGCGGCCGTGATGATCGGCAAAAAGGCCTAGAAGCATGGGATCAAACATTTCAGGTGATGTCCGCTCGTCGCCTTTGGTAATGATTTCGACGGCTTCCAGATGGGCATAGGGCGGCTTGTAGCGGCGTGAACTGCGCAACGCATCATAGACGTCTGCCAGTGAAACAATCCGGGCGATCATCGGGATATCGTTGCCAGACAGTCCGGCACAATATCCCGACCCTTCCCAATGTTCATGATGATAGCGCGCAATCACGGCTGCCTGTTCGATCACGGGATTATCCGAAGAACTCAGCATGGCAAAACCGATCTCGGTATGGCGCTGCATGGTTTTGAATTCTTCGTCGGTCAGCTTGCCGTTCTTGAGCAGCACATCATCAGGCACCCCGACCTTGCCGATGTCATGAAGAATACCCGCCAGCCGGATGGTCCGTTGAACATTCTGATCCAAACCGGCCATGTCGGCCAGCAGCTGCGAGTACAAGCCGACACGCACGCAATGTTCGGCAGTTTCAATATCCCTGTACTGCGAAATCAGGCTGAGCCGGTCGATCATTTCCTGCTCGGCACCGCCAAGTTTGCGGGTGATGTCATCAAGGGTTTTTGACTGGCTGATATTTTCAAGTTCAAGCTTGCGAACCCGTTCCCCTTCGCGGTCGCGTTCCAACAAGCGCGCCTGTGCATCCAGGGCAGCGCGTTCGAGATCGGCACGCTCAATCGGCTTATCAAGGAACTCGCGCACGCCAAGACGCAGTGCGGTAACCGCATCCGACTTGTCCCCATCGCCGGTCAGAAGGATAAACTCAAAGTCGCGCTTGTATTCCTCTATCACCCGTTTGACGAATTCCAGCCCACCGCAATTTGGCATGCGCAAATCAGAAACGACCAGACGCAGTGACGCATCACCGCGCACTTTATCGAGCGCTTCCAGACCGTCCGATGCGACCACCACCTCAAACCCGGCACGTTCGAGAATACGTGCAAGCAGTTTACGGATGGGGGGCTCGTCATCAACAACGAGAATACGGTGCTCAAGCTCGCTCAATCGGTCCTCTCCCTATGCGATGCACGACACTACCAGTGAATAGATAGAACCTATCCGTTGGTATTGTATATTGCAACATACGCAGAAGATGACAGAGCGGATTTCATGCGCAGCAACGGGCTTTCGCCAAGTATTTCGCGGAAATTCTGGCACAAACCAGTGATTGCAGATCAGCCGGGGAGCTCAGCCGATACCGTGATTTTGATCGCTGTTGCGCAATTAGATCGCGAATCGATGGCTGGGACGGCAAGAATCGCCCCCTTGCGCGCAAGTCAGCCTCAATGGAAATTGATCCACAGGCAGAACAAAAAACGGCTGCCCACCTGATCTGATGGGCAGCCGCCAAAACCGTTCGATTTTAAAATGCTATGTGTTAGCCAACGACAAGTGTCGTCCAGTTCTCGACCTTGAATCGGTTGATCAAAGACAACCCGACTTCGCGATAGGCCGACAGAACAAACTGTTCCTGATGCGCCAAAAGACCCGACAGGATCACAACGCCGTCTTCAGAAAGCGTGTTGGTCAGGTCATGCGCCATGGCGCGCAGCGGGCGGGCAAGGATGTTGGCGCAAACGATGTCGTAATAACCGGCGTCACTGATGCGGGAATCCTGAAAACCGTTTGAATGAATGGCCGTGACAAGGTCGGCAACCTTGTTGGTTTTGGCATTTTCGCGGGCAACGCGCACCGATGCCGCATCAATATCTGCCATCATCACCGGGCAGCGCCATGTTTTGGCACAGGCCATACCCAGAATGCCGGACCCACAGCCCATGTCGAGCGCGTTATAACGCGGGCCACGTTTCGCCAGCCAGTCAATGGCCGCGAGACACCCTTTGGTGGTTTGGTGTTCACCAGATCCGAATGCCAGACCGGCATCAACCTGCAGCGCGGTTTTGGCGACCGGGAGTTCTTCGTCCCAATGCGAGCCATGTACAAAGAACCGCCCGACCGAGATCGGCTTGAAGCTGCGCAGGTTTTCACCCACCCAGTCTTTCGGCTCATACGTCCCGAACGTTACCGACGGTGTTTCAATACCAACAGCAGATGCCATGATTGAAACCGCGGTTTCCACAGCACCCTTGTCAAACATCTCGCCAGAAAAGCCTTCAACCCGCCAGGGCGCTGTCGGATCGCCATCACGTTCGAAATGCGACAGCGCATCGCAGTAATCAAACAGCGCGTCGGCAAAGACTTGCGCATGGGCGCCATCAACTTCGAACTGGAAGTTGTAGCAAAGAACGGGTTCGGTCATATCGCTTCTCGCTTGTGTGGGCGGCGAAACTTCACTGCCCGGTTAAATCGGTGATCCGAAAAGTTGGCTGGGGCTTACCCCGGCAGGATAAAGCTGTCGACCACTTTCTTCGTGCCGACACTTTCAAAGTGGATTTCAAGCTTGTTGCCATCCACGGACCGCACAGTGCCCGATCCGAACTTGCGATGACGCACCGTATCGCCAACCTTGTATTTCGACGATTTCGAATTGGTGGTGTAGCTGGTTTCCCCGTCCGGCTTCACATCAATCACATTCTTGCGCACGCGATCCTGCCAACCGCTGGACGCAAATTTGCGATCCCCTGCGCCCAATGTCTTGTTGCGATCCGATGCACCGTCGCTGGCCCAGCTTGGCATCTTCATCCATTCATCCGCCCCCCAGGCGCCCGGGGAATGATTGCCCCCATGCCCACCCAGGCCGGTATCGCTGCTGCGTTCGATATGCTCATCAGGCAACTCATCGACAAAGCGCGATGGCAGGGCAGATTGCCACTGGTTATAGATGCGCCGATTGGCGGCATAGCAAATGGTCGCGCGTTTGCGTGCACGTGTTATGCCGACATAGGCCAGACGACGCTCTTCTTCGAGGCCCTTGACCCCGCTTTCATCCATGGCGCGCTGATGGGGGAATACGCCCTCCTCCCAGCCGGGCAGGAAGACATAGTCAAACTCAAGCCCCTTGGCAGCATGCAGGGTCATGATCGTGACTTTTTCTTCGTGATCGTTCTGCGCGTTTTCCATCACCAGCGACACATGCTCAAGGAAGCTTGTGAGGTTTTCAAACTCGCCAATCGCGGAAACCAGTTCCTTAAGGTTCTCGAGCCGCCCCGGCGCATCGATCTCCTTGGAGGCCCGCCACATGTCGGTATAGCCGCTTTCATCAAGGACGGTCTCGACGACCTCGACATGGCTGCTGTTGCCAAGCATTTCACGCCAGCGTTTGAAATCACCCAAAAGCCCGCCGATGCTTTGACGCATCTTGGGTTTGAGTTCTTCGGTATCGATCAGATCGCGCGCCGCATCGGGCAGCGATATCGCCTGATCGCGGGAATATTGATGCAGGGTTTGAAGCGTTGCCTTCCCCACCCCGCGCTTGGGCACATTGACAATACGTTCAAACGCCAGACTGTCGTTGGGTTGTGCAACAAGGCGGATATAAGCCAGTGCATCCCGGATTTCCTGACGCTCATAGAAGCGTGGGCCGCCAACAACGCGATACGGAATGCCAAGCGTAATCAGGCGTTCTTCAAATTCACGGGTCTGGAACCCGGCACGCACCAGAATGGCAATCTGCGATGCGCCGACACCCTTGGTTTGCAGGGCTTCGATATCTTCTCCAATCAGGCGTGCCTCGGCTTCACCGTCCCACACACCTTTGACAAAGACCTTTTCGCCGGTATCGATTTCCGTCCAAAGCTGCTTGCCCAAGCGTCCGTCATTGAACGTGATCAGTTTGGACGCGGCCGCAAGAATATGCGGCGTGGACCGATAATTCTGTTCAAGACGCACAACCTTGGCGCCGGGAAAATCCGTCTCGAACCGCAAGATGTTACCGACCTCGGCCCCGCGCCAGCTATAAATCGCCTGATCATCATCCCCAACGCAGCAGATATTGCGATGAACCATGGCCATGGCCCGCAGCCACAGATACTGGGCCACGTTGGTATCCTGATACTCATCGACCAGAATGTAACGGAAGGTATTCTGATACTGCTTCAGAACTTCCGGATGCTGCTGGAACAGCGTCAGGCAATGCAGCAACAGATCACCAAAGTCGCAGGCATTCAGGACTTTGAGACGTTCCTGATAAATCTTGTAAAGATGCTTGGCCCCGCCATTGGCGAACTCGACACTTTCATTGACCCGCTCAGGCGTCAGCCCTTTGTCCTTCCATCGCTGGATGATCCCCATCAGCTGCTTGGCCGGCCATTTTTTCGGATCAATCTGTTCGGCATCCATGATCTGCTTGAGCAGGCGGACCTGATCATCGCTATCAAGAATGGTGAAGTTTGACTGCAGCCCGATCAGATCGGCATGCCGGCGCAACAAGCGCGCCGAAAGCGAGTGGAAGGTCCCCAACCACCAGCCTTCAACCGGCCGTCCAAGCGCCTGCGCCACACGTTCCTGCATTTCCTTTGCCGCACGGTTGGTAAAGGTCACGGCAAGGATCTGCTGCGGGTGCAGGCGCTCGGACTGCGACTTGGTTTCAAGCAGGTGTGCGAGCCGCGTGGTCAGCACGCGCGTTTTCCCGGTCCCCGCCCCTGCCAGAACCAGCAACGGTCCATCAAGGGTTTCCACAGCATCGCGCTGCTCGGCATTCAGGTTTTCGAGATATGCCGGGGTCGGTGTGTCGGCCAGACGCATTTCGGGGCTGGCGGCGAATTCATCAATTTCGAACGGATCATCCATCATGATGGCATATATATCACGCTCCGCATCAAGAGCCAGCCTTGCATCCGCAACGGCCGTGCAATTTTCCCTGTTCGTGCAAAATCGTCGCTAAATGCACCGTTTTTCAACTTGAGTTGAATTTTTTGCGCCAGTTTTTGCCGACCTATACGTGTGCTTAAGCATCAGAGCAATTCTCAATCAAGGCAGGAAAATGAGCGGTATCAACGGCATGGGCGGCAACATTGCCCAGTTACTTGGTCAAAACGGTCAAAATGCGAATTCCACTTCCGGCACAGATACCGTGTCGGGCGCAGAAGCATTTGGCTCGCTTGCACTTTTCAGTCTTCAGAACAGCGGCGAGAACAGCTCGGACGCCATGACTGATTTGACGTCGAAAAGTGAGGCCATTACCGGCCAACTGTCAGATTCCATTCTGTCGATGCTTATGGAACTGCAGGAAACGAGCACGACGACAGATGGCAACAGCAGCTTTGATGCTCAGCAATTGTTTTCAGACATGGATGCAGATGGTGACGGTACACTGAGCAAAGATGAATTCATGTCTGCTGCCCCTGATGACGTGACCGAAGAGATGTCAGAAAACCTTTGGAACGTTATGGCGGGTTCAGACTCAGATAGCATTTCCGAAAAAGATTATCTTGCTGCCATGGCTCCGCCTCCTGGCGCAATAACTGCCGAAGAGACTGAGAGCAGCTCTGACGAAACGTTGACGGGCTACGCTGCATCTCCTGGCGAAGACGGCACCTACGACCCCCTTGATACCAACGAAGACGGCGTTGTAAGCTTTTCGGAAATCATGGCCGCTGCACCAGTAGATGCAACCCCGTCTGCAAGCAGCCTGCCTGACGTCAGCAACGAAGCAGAGCCTACAGAAGTCTCCACCGAACAGACTGAGCAACCTGCAACAACCCCGCTTGATCCACGCAATGAGTCCTTCAGTAACAAGTTGATGGCTCAGGTAATTGGCTAACACCTAGCGGGATGAAAACTCTTCAAGCACGTCAATGATCCTGCCAGTGGCCTTACCATCCCAAAACGGGATTGAAGTGGCCCTTCTTGGGAGTGTCGTCTCTTGTAATCGACACATCACGGAGGGCAGTAATTCTTCTATATCGACCAGCCTGTTGGTTCCCTTGATGATGGTGATCGGACGTTCTGTCGATCTACGCAGGGTTAGACAGGGCACGCCAAGGCAGGTTGTTTCTTCCTGTACCCCGCCGGAGTCCGTCACCACGACACCGGCATCCTGCATCAAACTTGCAAACTCGACATAGCCCATCGGCGGCAACAACCGAACTCCCGCGGCACTCAGATCATCGATCGAACTTAATTCCGCGAGGCGCTTTTCTGTTCTAGGATGAAGGACAAAGCAGACCTCTGCTTTGTCGCCCAGTTCCTTCAATGCCTGACAAATCTGTCGAAGCCTTGCCAAAACATCGACATTACCTTGCCGATGCAACGTCACAAGGACATAGCGCCCCTTCGGCACGCCAACCTTACTGGCAGCATCCTCCCGGTCAATTTGCGGCCGCATCATCACAAGCGTGTCGGCCATGATATTGCCAACCAGCTTGATACGATCTGCCTCTATCCCCTCGACGATCAGGTTTTCGTCGGCATCCTTTGAGTGCGTCAGTAAAAGATCCGCCTTGTGATCAATCGCGATGCGGTTGTGCTCTTCCGGCATGTCGGGTTCATAACACCGTAGCCCCGCTTCGAGATGCACAAGGGGTATTGCCATTTCTGCCGCGACCATCGCAGCCGCCCGGGACGAATTCACATCCCCAACGACCAGAACCATGTCAGGTCGATTTGCATGGCACAACGCCTCATAGGCCCGCATCATGTCGGCGACGGGATCGCTGTTTTCTGACGCCGCCCAGTTCAGGACGTGACCCGGGTCTGGCAATCCGAGTTCCCGCCAAATCGCCGAGGACATCGCATCATCGCGATGCTGGGCGGTATGGACAAAAGAAGGACGTATGACCGGATGGTTCCGCAACGCGCGCCACAGGGGTGCGATCTTCATGAAGTTGGGTCTGGCACCGGCAATGAGGTGGAGCTTCATATCTTATCGACACGCGTCCTGCTTCTGGGAAAGTTCGACCGTCTTGCCATAGCCTAATAGATAAGTCCTACGACCTGTAACCTTCTTTGGTATCGGTATTTTCTGCCGTCCGTCGCCTCAGGCAGGATGTCAGAACGGCCTGCGGCCTTATCGCGCTATTCAATCGTCTTCGCATGTAATTTGCGAACCCTTGCGTCCCGCAACCGTGGTCTGAAAATTGCTTTGATTTCTGATGGTAAGCACGCCTGACGCGCCCAGAGACATTCGGGGGGTGTTGGCCGTGCTTTGTGCATCCCAGAAGAAAGGTATCTCGCAATGAGTACTATTTTTGGATTGGGCAACGGGTTGCCGATGTCAACCCGGGCCAGTTCCGCGGAACGGCCAGGTGCACACGAAGGTATCGAAGGTTTTAGCGCAGGTAGCGCTGCACCTGTAGCAAGTGTTGGGGCAATCGGATCTGAGGGGGGCTCGTCTAAAAGCCAGCTTTCGGATGCGGTTCAATCCGTCATGCTTGAATTTCAGGATATCGGAAGCGGGTCATCAAGCTTTGCTGCGGCCATGGATGCCGTCAAAGCCAATGACAGCGCAAACAGTATCAAGACTGCCGATGACGTCGTTTCCTCAAATTCCGATCCGGCAAATGACGACCCTGCACTTGCTGAGCAGGATGCCGAGGAGGAATTCAAATCAGCCCTTCGTGACAATTTCAGTCCGCCAACAAAGGACGAAAAACAGGACAAAAAGGCCGAGATTGAAAAACGCAGGGAACGTCAGGAGATCGATGACGCAGCCGAGCAGGCTGCAACCGATCTTCCCGAAGACGTTGCCGGTCTTGATAGCCGGGTCGCAGCCCAGGTCATGTCTGGTCAGCCAGCACGACAGCAACCCGCATTGGCCGCCTGATCACATCGGCCATAAAACCTTGAACGGAGCAGCGCCGTACAGCGCTGCTCTTTTCTTTTGTTTGAAAATATCAGAACAGCTTGGGCGGCGCGTCGCCGCGGTCTTCGCTCTGAAGCTCAAGCAACGCGTTGTTATAGGCCATCATCGCATCCTTTTCATGAACGAACCCGATGATATGGCGTTCCTCGGCACTGTTAAGGACCGGCAGATGTTCCTCGCCGGTTTGTTCCATCAGTTTGATGGCCTTTTCGATACTATCAGTGCGATACAGAACCGGCGGCTTTGATCGTGCGACCTGGCCTGCCGTTACCTCATCCCCCAACTTGGGATCAAAGGCGGCGTGACGCAAATCCGTCAGGGTAATCGTGCCATGCAGCTTGCCCTGGTCATCAATGACAAACAGTTCTGAATAGGGGGCATTGATCAGTTTTTCCCGCACTGTTGTCAGCCCCTCGCCAAGCGGGACGGTTTCGTATTCCCGCTTCATGATCTCGGCGACCTTGATCGTGCGTAGCAAATTGACTTCCCGGCCCCAGCGGGTCGAAACGCCACGGCATTTTAGTTGCCACTGGAAGAACGATCCACCCTGGAATTGATCCATCACCACCGTCGCCAGAACAGACGCCACCATGACCGCCGCCGTCAGGGCATAATCACCGGTGAGTTCGAAGATGATCAGCGTGGTAGAAATTGGCGCGCCAAGGACAGCTGCCGCCACGGCACCCATGCCAACAAGTGTGTAGGCCGAATAGCCCGATGACAGGTCGGGGAAGACATTGGTGGCGATAATACCAAACGCCCCACCCAGCATCGCGCCAAGGAAAAGGGCCGGACTGAACATGCCACCGGCGAAACCAAGCCCCATGCAGATCGACACCACAAACCCCTTGGCAAGCAGCAAGCCGATCAGGAAGGTCAGGTTATAGCTTTCATTGAGCGCATCGTTCATCGCCCCATAGCCGACACCGACGATCTGCGGAAAAAGTATGGCGACCAGTCCGACAATCAATCCCGCCACCGCGGGTCTTACCCAAAGCGGTGCATTGGTGCGATTTGCCGTTCTTTGGACAATCGGAATGGCGCGCACGACCAGCACCGCCGCAATCCCGGCAATAATCCCCAGAAGGGCAAAAGCAGGAAATTCCCAGAACGACTGAATATCATGGCCCGGGATCAGAAAGGCGACTTCATCGCCATAATAGATCCGCGTGATCACCGTTCCGGTCACAGATGCCAGCACGATCGGCGCAAAGGCTGTCAGGGCATAATGACCAAGTGCGACTTCATGGGCAAACAGCGCCCCGGCAAGTGGCGCATTGAACGATGCCGCAACGGCTGACGCCACGCCACAGCCCAACAAGGTTCTTGAGGCTGAACGCCGCAAATGAAGAATACGCGCCAGCCACGCCCCAAAGGATGCCCCCATATGAACAACCGGCCCTTCACGGCCAAGGGATGCCCCACTGCCAAGCGAGACAGCACTGGCAATCGCACTTTTGATCCCGCAGCGCGTTGACATGCGGGCGTCATGGAAGGACGCGGCATCAATGACGTCGGCAACCCCGTGCGGGCGCTTTTCAGGTAGAAACTTGTAGATGAAAATACCGACAATCAGACCGCCTACCGTCGGCGCAAGAATAAGCTGCCAGACCGGGATTTCGCTGAGGTGGCGGTGAAGGGCTTCTTCGCCGGTTCCGAAAAACAGCGACTGGATGAACAACAAACCGTCGCGAAACAGGATAGTTCCGCCCCCGGCCAATGCCCCGACAAGTAACGCCAAAATCGACAGAACCAGTTGCTCGCTTTTGACGATGCGGCGCAGACGGTTCAAAAAGATGTTCGATTTCAGAAGCTTTTCAGCCATATCAGCAATACCGGGGTTGGCGATAAGAAACGCAGCAAGATCATAGGATCACGTTTTCCTGCGAATAAAGGGTAAAGACAAGCAAGACCACGGTTATTTTCGCATTTCTGACACCCATTGATTGATCAGGGCGGATATGTAACAACAAGTGACCCGGGTTCAGGGCAGCCCCAGTGCCGCGATCCCGTTTAAGAAAACCGTCATTGCCAAAAACACACGAAATGCACCATTCTGCTCGCGCTACGTGAAAGCGGGGCCAGAAACGCCACCAATTGTTCTCAACGGAACCAAAAATAATGAATGACCCTCGACCAACGGGTACGCAGGCGGCACGGCCGTTGCCAGGACTTGTTGAATTTATCTGCCTGATGGCCATCACCATCGGTCTGGTCGCCCTGTCGATTGATAACCTTTTGCCGGCCTTTGGCCCGATTGCAGCGGATTATGGCATCGAAGACGGCAACCGCATGCAAATGCTGATCTATGTTTTCATGATCGCGTTTGGCCTGATGCAGATCGTCTATGGCCCGCTTGCTGACAGCTTTGGCCGCCGCCCCACCCTGATTGCCGGCCTTGGTATCTATTGCGTTGGCACCGTCATGGCGATCTTTGCCGACAGCTTCGAGTACCTTCTTGCTGCGCGTTTTGTGCAAGGCCTTGGGGCCGCTGCGCCGCGCGTTCTGACCATGGCAATCACCCGTGACTGTTTTGAAGGTCGCGAAATGGCCCGTGTCATGTCCTTTGTCATGATGGTGTTCATTGTCCTGCCCGTCTTCGCCCCTGCATCTGGCAGCCTGATCCTCGCACTGGCCAACTGGCATATGATCTTTGTCAGTACGCTTGTCCTCGCGATTGCGATTGTCTGCTGGTATCTGCTGCGCATGCCTGAAACCCTGCACCCGGAATACCGGCACAGATTGTCGCTGCGCCGGGTCGGTCGCGACATCAAAACCACGGTGACCAATCGCCAAACGCTTGGCTATGCGACCGCCATGGGCATGATGTTTGCCTCCCTGATGGCCTATATCGGGTCGGCCCAGCAGATATTTGAAACCGAGGTCTATGGCCTTGGCGTCTGGTTCCCGCTGGTCTTCGGGATGATTGCTGCTTGCATGAGCGTGTCATCCTTCGTCAATGCCCGCCTGGTGCGCAAGATCGGCATGCACAAGATTTCGCATATCGCACTGTTCGTGATGACCGGCAGCAGCCTGATCAATGTTCTGATTGCGATTTGGTTTGATGGGCAGCCGCCCCTGCCGCTGTTTGGCATCGGCCTGACAACGATCCTGTTCTGCTTCTCGCTGACCATGCCGAATTTCAACTCACTGGCCATGGAACCGGTCGGCGCGATTGCTGGAACCGCATCTTCGATGATTGGCGTTTACAGCACGCTGATTGGCGTGATTGCCGGCGGCATTATCGGGCAGCAGTTTAACGGCACCGTGATCCCGCTTCTGGCGGGTTACTTCTCGCTCGGACTGATTGGCATTGTGATTGTCGGCATTACCGAACGTGGCAAGTTCTGTCGCCCCACCCACTAGGGCGCATTACCCCTAAAACAAAAAAGCCCCGCAGAGTGCAGTCTGCGGGGCTTTTTCTTGCGACCGGACAGGCGATTATTTCGCCTGACGCGGATCGTAGTTCAGGTTCGGCGCCAGCCAGCGCTCAGCCTCTGCCAGGGTCATGCCCTTACGCTCGGCATAGCTTTCCACCTGATCGCGCTCGATCTTGCCAAGACCGAAATATTTGGCATCCGGATTGGCGAAATAAAAACCGCTAACCGATGCGGTAGGCGTCATGGCGTAGCTTTCGGTAAGCGACACACCGACATTCTTTTCCGCGTCAAGCAGCTCCCAAAGAATGCCCTTTTCGGTGTGCTCCGGGCATGCGGGATAGCCCGGTGCCGGACGAATGCCGCGATAGTTTTCGGCAATCAGATCATCATTGCCAAGCGCCTCATCCGGGGCATAGCCCCAAAGTTCCTTACGGACTTTTTCATGCATGCGCTCGGAAAAGGCCTCGGCAAAGCGGTCACCAAGGGCCTTGACCAGAATGGCGTTGTAATCGTCATGCTCGGCTTCGAGCTTGCCGGCAATCTCTTCGACTTCCGGCCCGGCCGTCACGACAAAGGCACCGATATAGTCGGTCTTGCCACTGTCTTTCGGCGCGATGTAATCGGCCAATGCCCGGTTCGGGCGCTTGTTGTTTTCGCGGTACATCTGCTGACGCAGGGTATGAAGCATCACCGGTTCATTGTGATCCGGGGCCGGGGTAACTTCGATGTCATCACCGACCGAGTTGGCCGGCCACAAACCAACCACCGCCTTTGGCTTGAACCATTTTTCGGCAATGATTTTCTTGAGCATTTCCTGCGCGTCTTCATACAGTCCGCGCGCGGTTTCGCCGACCTTCTCGTCCTTGAGGATATCCGGGAAACGGCCATGCAGTTCCCAGGTCTCAAAGAACGGTTTCCAGTCAAAGCGTTCCAGCAGCTCTTCAAGGTCGAACTCCTCAAACAGGGTAATCCCCGGTTTGAGCGGAACAGGTGCCTCGAAGTTATCCCAATCAAGCTGTGCCTTGTTGGCACGTGCATCGACAATCGAGAAACGCTTTTTCTGCAACTGCTGTGCGGCATGCTTTTCAGCCATCGCCACATATTCATTGCGAATTTCCGTCGCAAAGCGTTCGCGATGGGTTTCGGACAGAAGCTGGCTTGCGACACCGACCGCACGAGATGCATCGATCACGTAAACCACCGATGATTTCAGATAGTTCGGCGCAATTTTGACCGCGGTATGGACCTTCGATGTTGTCGCCCCGCCAATCAGAAGCGGGATATCAAGACCTTCGCGTTCCATCTCGGCCGCGACATAGGTCATTTCCTCAAGCGACGGCGTAATCAGGCCCGAAAGCCCGATCATGTCGACGTTTTCTTCCTTGGCGGTCTCGATGATTTTCTGGGTCGGCACCATCACGCCAAGGTCAATGACCTCGAAGTTGTTACATTGCAGAACCACGCCCACGATGTTCTTGCCAATGTCATGCACATCGCCCTTAACGGTCGCGAGTAGGATTTTGCCATTGGTTTCGTGCTTGCCGTCTTTTTCCTCTTCGATGAAGGGAATCAGATAGGCAACGGCCTTTTTCATCACGCGGGCGGATTTCACCACCTGAGGCAGGAACATCTTGCCGGCACCAAACAGGTCACCAACGATGTTCATGCCATCCATCAGCGGCCCTTCAATCACATGAAGCGGCTTGTCGGCCTGCTGACGGGCTTCTTCGGTATCTTCTTCGACATATTCGGCAATGCCGTTGATCAGCGCATGTGCCAAACGTTCATTGACCGGCTTTTTACGCCATTCAAGGTCGGCCTTTTTCTCGGGCCCGCCTGTGCCTTTGTATTTCTCGGCAACTTCCAGCAACCGGTCGGTCGCATCCGAACGGCGGTTGAGGATGACGTCTTCAACGCGTTCACGCAGTTCTTCGGGAATTTCTTCGTAAACAACCAGCTGACCGGCATTGACGATGCCCATATCCAGTCCCGCCTTGATAGCGTGATACAGGAACACCGAATGCATCGCTTCACGCACCGGGTTGTTGCCACGGAACGAGAAGGACACGTTTGAAACACCGCCGGAAATCTTGGCATAGGGCAGATGTTTCTTGATCAGACGGCACGCCTCGATGAAATCGACCGCGTAATTGTCGTGTTCTTCGATACCGGTTGCGACGGCAAAGATATTCGGATCGAAAATGATGTCTTCCGGCGGGAAGCCGACTTTCTCGACCAGCACGTCATAGCTGCGTTTACAGATTTCAAACTTGCGATCAACCGTATCGGCCTGACCTTTTTCATCAAAGGCCATGACGACAACGGCCGCCCCATAGCGACGAAGCATCTTGGCCTGCGCAATGAAGGGCTCTTCGCCTTCTTTCAGACTGATCGAGTTAACGATGCCCTTGCCCTGCAGGCATTTAAGGCCTGCTTCAATCACGTTCCATTTGGAACTGTCGACCATGATGGGCACACGCGCGATGTCCGGTTCGGCCGCGATCAAGTTGATGAACTTGACCATCGCCGTTTCGGCATCAAGCATCGCATCATCCATGTTGATGTCGATGATCTGTGCGCCGTTTTCGACCTGCTGGCGGGCGACTTCAAGCGCTGAATCGTAGTCTTCCTCGACAATCAGCTTCTTGAATTTGATCGATCCGGCAACGTTGGTTCGTTCACCAATATTGATAAATCTGGAAATGTCGGTCATGGGTCTTTTCGATCTCTTTTCAGCAATCAATATCGGGGTTACGCGGCATCAAACGGCTCAAGGCCGGAAAGACGCATGCGCGGCTCGAATTTTGGCACGATGCGTGGTTTGACATCGGCAATGGCGTCGGTAATCGCCTTGATGTGCGGCGGCGTCGTACCACAGCAGCCACCCAAGAGATTAACCATCCCTTCCTCGGCCCATTCCTCGACCAAAGCGGCCATTTCCGGAGCTGACTGGTCATACTCGCCAAATTCGTTCGGCAGACCGGCATTCGGATAAACCGACACGCGGCATTCGGCGATGCGCGAAAGTTCCTGCACATAGGGTCGCAGCTGTGCCGCACCCAGCGCGCAGTTAAGTCCGATCGAGAAGGGCTTGGTATGACGGACGGAATTGTAAAATGCCTCGGTCGTCTGCCCCGACAGGGTCCGACCCGATGCATCCGTGATCGTACCTGAAATCATCACCGGCACATCTTCACCACGTTCTTCGACAACTTCATCAATGGCAAACAAGGCTGCCTTGGCATTCAGCGTATCGAAGATGGTTTCAACAAGAAGCGTATCCGCCCCGCCATCAAGCAAACCGTTGGCTGCTTCCTTGTACGCCTCTTTCAGCTGATCAAAGGTAATCGCACGGAAGCCCGGATTGTTCACATCCGGTGAAATGGATGCGGTCCGGTTGGTCGGGCCGATGGCACCGTTGACAAAGCGAACGTCCCCCGGGTGGGATGCTTCCCATTCGTCACAGGCCGCACGGGCGATCTTGGCACTTTCGTAATTGATCTCGTAGGCCAGATCTTCCATGCCGTAATCGGCCTGGGCAATCGTGGTCGCGCTAAAGGTGTTGGTCCCGTTCAGGTCCGCACCGGCTGCGATATATTGCAGATGGATGTCCTTGATGATGTCGGGCTGGGTCAGGGACAGAAGGTCGTTATTGCCCTTCACATCCTGTTTCCAGTCGGCAAAGCGTTCACCGCGATAATCTTCCTCGGTCAGCTTGTGCTTCTGGATCATCGTGCCCATTGCGCCATCAAGGATCAGTATCTTTTCCTCGGCCTTTTTGCGCAGCAGGGCAATGCGTTCCTTGCGATCATTCATCATTTTCATCCAGTCAATTTGTCATGCGTCACGGTCAAAGCAAAAGGGACGATCAGGCCGCAGCCTGTTCAGGCACGCGAATGCCCAGCGCATGACAGATGGCATATGTCAGTTCGGCACGGTTTAGCGTATAGAAATGGAAGTCGGTCACACCTTCGCTGATCAGACCTTCTACCTGTGAAATCGCTTCATGGAATGCAACCATGCGGCGCGTATCGGGGTCTTCATCAAGACCTTCGAACCGCCAATGCAAACGCTGCGGTACAGAAGCACCACACATATCGGCAAATTTCAAGAGTGAGGCAAAGTTGGTCACCGGCAGAATGCCCGGAACAATCGGCGCATCAATGCCCGCAGCCACACATTTATCCCGGAAGCGAAGGTAGGTTTCGTTATCAAAGAAGAACTGGGTAATCGCCCGGTTTGCACCGGCATCGATCTTGCGTTTGAGATACTCGATCTCGAAATCTGCACTCGGCGCATCCGGGTGGGTTTCGGGATATGCCGAAACCGAGATATCAAAATCAGCAATTTCCTTAAGCCCCGCAACGAGATCAACCGCATAGGCATACCCGCCCGGGGTCGGCTCATACTTGTCACCGGCATCAGGCAGGTCGCCGCGCAACGCAACGATCGAACGGATCCCCTCATCCCAATAGCTGCGCGCGATCTGATCAATCTCTTCCTTGGTGTGGCCGACACAGGTCAGGTGGGCTGCTGCCGGAATGCCGGTTTCCTTTTGAATCCGCGTTACGCTGCCATGGGTGCGGCCACGCGTGGTGCCGCCTGCCCCATAGGTCACAGAGACGAAAGACGGATTAAGCGGCGCAAGCCGACGGATTGACCGCCACATGGTTTCTTCCATCTTCTCGGTTTTCGGCGGGAAGAATTCGAATGAAACCTTGAGGTTTTTGCGTACTGCCTTGATTTCCTGAACCGTCATCATATCAATATTTAAATCCTGTCTTCGCTTTCCCTGTGGGCTTTTTACTGCGCTGGCCCCTTGGGTCGGGTCTTATTGTCTTGCTGTTTCAAAAAGTGCACGCTATTCGGCTGCCTTTTCAGAACTGTTTTCTGGTTTGTCTGCCGCCTGATCCGTTACCGGGTGCGCTGACCAGATCCGCACTGTAAGTGGCTTTCCGGGCAGGCTGATCACATTGTCGGGCTCAAGCTTGTTGATGCGGAACCACGCATTGATCGACCCGTCATCAAAGCCAAGTCGACGATGTGCATGTTCCTCACGCAATTCTTCGTGCTCGTGCTGTGCAAAATCGACGATCACGAGCTTGCCGCCCGGCGCGAGAACCCGCGCGGCTTCGGCAAGGGCGGCCTCGGGCTTCTCTGCGAAATGCAAAACCTGATGCAGGGTCACCACATCAAACATGCCACCCGGATAAGGCAGCTGATACATATCTGCCTGGCGAACGAGGCAATTAGACAAGTCCGCACGTTGCAGGCGCGCACGCGCCACCGCCAACATTTCGCGGGACATGTCAACACCAACGCCCTCTTCGGCATTGCGCCCAAGCAACTCAAGAATGCGCCCTGTGCCGGTACCGACATCAAGAATGCGACCCCCGGTCAAATCACCCACGGCCTCGAGCAACGCCCTTTCCACCACGGTTTCATCGACATGCAGGGATCGGATCCGGTCCCAGTCTTCGGCATTCGCGCGGAAATATTCGGTGGCGATCTTCTCACGCTCGGCTTTCACCTGGTCAAGGCGGGCGCGATCAAGCGATAGCGTTTCGTCATCTTCGGGCAAAAGATCGAGAACGGGCTGAACAAGGTCAGCCCCCGGACCGGAATGCGGTGTACGATAGAAAACCCAAGTACCTTCGCGAAAACGCACCAGCAAGCCTGCTTCGCACAACAGCTTAAGATGTCGCGATACACGTGGCTGGCTTTGCCCAATGATTTGGGTGATCTCACTGACGGTCAGTTCACACTCGGCACAGATCGCCAGCAAACGAAGCCGTGTTGCTTCGGCAGCTGCGCGTAATCTTGCCAGAACCTGTTCCATCTCAATGCCCTCCACGTCGATGAGAAAGATATAAAGATATGTTTATATTTGTTCAAGGACTATTTTCGCCGTGAAACATGTTGCCCAAATGCCACACACATAAAGTGCTTGATCGCGATCAACTTTTTGTATGCTGGTGTTTAAATTCACCCTATGCTAACCAGATGGATATCTGAGGCGTGTGCGTTACATGGTCGCCCTTGCGAGCAGGGAGTTGATCGGTAACGTTTTTTGGTGTCCCGCACCAAAAACGTTTTGGGTCAGGGGAAGTCTGTGTATCGAACATCGGTTGGCTAAAAATAATGAAGTTTCGAACTTTGCTTTCGCTTTGTGCCGCAGGATCGCTGTCTTTGCTGACCGCGTGCGCATCGACAGAACCCGCTCAGGACACGAGTGATTACGACCCGCTTGAACCGGTGAACCGTGTTGTTCACGGCGTCAACGGCGCAGTCGATTTCATGGTCCTGTATCCCGCTGCAATGTGGTACCGCGACATTGCCCCGGAACCAGTCAAAACATCCGTCAAAAGTTTTGTGCGCAACATCAACGAACCGTTGAACTCTTTCAACGCGTTGCTGCAAGGTGATCCGGATCAGGCTGCTGCCTCGTTCCAGCGTTTCATCATGAACTCGACGATTGGCCTTCTTGGCTTCAACGATGTTGCAACCGACTTTGGCATTCCGTATCGCCGCGAAGATTTCGGTCAGACCCTTGCCCATTATGGCATTGGCGGCGGACCTTACATCGTGCTGCCGCTGATTGGCCCGTCCAACCTGCGTGACACGACCGGTATTGCCGTTGATTACGTTGCCAACCCGCTGACCTGGGGCGCTGAAAACAGCGACACCGCAGAAGCTCTTTACTGGGGGTCTCTCGGTCTCACCGCCCTGCATACGCGCTACGCCACGATCAATCAGCTGAACGAACTGCAGAAATCGTCGATCGATTATTATGCAGCTCTGCGTAGCCTGTATCGTCAGCAGCGCAACGCGCTGATCCGTAATGGTGCCCCGGCGCCAACAACAGCTGTTGAAGACGAAAGTGCCTCTTTTGACTTCGACGAGGCTGTTGACGCGGCAAGCGAATAAGAGCCGGTCATGGCAAATATCAAGATCGCCATACCAACTGCTGCGATGATCGCCATCGCGGCAGTTTGGGCGAATCCTTCGTTGGCAAACAGCCCGTCCTCCAATGTCGTTGCCGAAGTCGCTGTTGAAACCAGTGCCGCAGACGTCATTCAGACCATGGCCGATCAGGCCATCAACGAGCTGACAGACCAGTCACTCGCAGATGAGGTCCGTCGTAAAAAGTTCGTCTCCCTGATGGACCGCTACTTTGCGATGGATGTCGTCTCGCGCTTTGTGCTTGGCCGTTACTGGCGCTCGATCTCCAAAGAGGAAATCGAGGAGTTCTCGGTTCTGCTGCAGAACTATCTGGCGCTGAACTACGCCAACCAGTTCAAGGAATTCAACGGCGAACAATTCGTTGTCGGCGATGAAACCCAGAAGAACAAGGACACCTTTGTCGACTCGCAATTTGTCCGTCCTGACGGACCGCCGGTCAACATCGTCTGGCGGATGCGGGTGTTTGATGACAGCTACAAGATCATTGATGTTTCCATCGAAGGTCTGAGCATGGGCATCACCCAGCGCGACGAATTCACATCGGTCATTCAGCAAAACAATGACGATGTCAGCGCCCTGACCGCAGCATTGAAGGCAAAGACCGGCCTTTAAGAAAAGACCGTCTTCACCACCAAATACAAAAGCCACCATCCTCGCGAGGGTGGCTTTTTTTTGTTTTGGTCCGTTTTGTTTTGGTCCATCGCCCAGACATAAAAAAGGCCAGCCGAAGGTGGCCTTTAATCTCAAACCGAAAGCCCGCCTTAACGAGTGAGCGGCTTGTATTTGATGCGGTGCGGACGGCTGGCCTCTTCACCATAGCGGCGTTTGTAATCCGCTTCATATTCCTGATAGTTGCCTTCGAACCACTCGACATGCGAGTTGCCTTCGTAAGCAAGAATATGGGTCGCGATACGGTCAAGGAAGAAGCGATCGTGCGAGATAACCACGGCACAACCGGCAAACTCGAGAAGACCTTCCTCAAGCGCACGCAGCGTATCGACATCAAGATCGTTGGTCGGTTCGTCAAGCAGCAGGACGTTCGCGCCGGATTTGAGCATCTTGGCCAGATGAACACGGTTACGTTCACCACCTGAAAGCTGACCGACTTTCTTCTGCTGATCTGCCCCCTTGAAGGCAAACTGCGATACATATGCACGCGAGCTCATCGGGCGTTTGCCCAAAAGGATTTCGTCAAGACCATCGGAAACTTCCTGCCAGACGGTCTTGTTCGGATCAAGCGAATCACGCGACTGATCGACATAGCCCATCTTGACGGTTTCACCGATTTTCAGATCACCAGCGTCCGGGCTTTCTCTGCCGGTCAGCATTTTGAACAGCGTTGTTTTACCCGCACCGTTCGGACCAATGACACCGACGATGCCACCTGGCGGCAGACGGAAATCAAGGTTCTCGAACAGAAGCTTGTCACCATAAGCCTTGGTCAGACCTTCGGCAGTGATGACTTCATTACCAAGACGCTCGGCAATCGGAATAACGATCTTGGTCGAATCCGGAACCGCTTTTGCGGCCTCGGCGACAAGATCATCATAGGCACGGACACGGGCCTTGGATTTTGCCTGACGACCTTTCGGGTTCTGACGGATCCAGTCCAATTCGGTCGCAAGCTGTTTCTGACGGCTGCCTTCCTGACGGGCTTCCTGTTCCAGACGCTTCTGCTTCTGTTCCAGCCACGAGGAATAGTTGCCTTCAAACGGGATGCCCTGACCACGGTCAAGTTCAAGAATCCAGCCCGTGACGTTATCGAGGAAGTAACGATCGTGGGTGACCAGAATGACAGTGCCCTGATAGTCTTCAAGGTGACGTTCAAGCCACGCAACCGATTCCGCATCAAGGTGGTTGGTCGGTTCGTCAAGCAGCAGGATGTCCGGCTTGGCGAGCAGAAGACGGCAAAGTGCCACACGGCGGCGCTCACCACCGGAAAGCTTGGAAACGTCTGCATCCTTGGGCGGGCAACGCAGGGCGTCCATCGCGATCTCAAGGGTGCGTTCCAGATCCCAGCCATTGGCCGCATCGATGCGTTCCTGCAGTTCGCCCTGCTCTGCAAGGAGTTCTGTCATCTCGTCATCGGTCATCGGCTCGGCGAATTTTCCGCTGATCTCGTTGAAGCGCGCAAGATCGTCAACGATCGAACCACAGCCTTCCATGACGTTGCCAAGAACGTCTTTTTCCGGGTTAAGCTGCGGCTCCTGCTCGAGATAGCCAACATTGACGCCATCAGCAGGCCAGGCCTCACCGGCGTAATCCTTCTCGATGCCGGCCATGATTTTCAGCAGGGTCGATTTACCTGCGCCGTTGTTCCCGAGAACACCGATTTTTACGCCCGGCAGGAAGGACAGCGTGATGCCCTTGAAAAGTTCGCGACCGCCCGGAAGGATCTTGGTCAGGTCCTTCATGACGTAAATATACTGGTAGGATGCCATTAAATTCCCCATCCAAAAGTCGTTGGGTCCGCCCCGTCGGGCCGGAACACTACGGCACGCCCAAGGCGCGTGCCTGAAATACTGTGCCCGTTTGTAACCGACAGGCTGTCTCTTAACAACTTCAAACCGCAGAAGCCCGAAACTACCGGCCCAACCGCGCAAATCTTGCAACGATTCCACGTCGAAAAACCGGCAAAGGACACTTTCGCGTTCAGTTACCCCCTGAAAACGTCACTTTTTAGGCAGAAACAGCATGGCTTGTTCAACCCTGAAATGCTGCAGCGCACACAATAAAAACCGACCGGTTTCTGTCACTATTTTCAGTCATGCCACAGACGTCAAAGCCCCTAACACCCTGTTCTATACGACTAATGATTAGCTTATGGCGAATCCCGAAAGCTGATATCGACCTTTACAGGCAATGAGTGTGTCCCAATGCATTCGATGCCACTCGTTCATGCGGCCGGCAAAAACAATTCAAAAATGATGTCGGCAGGGAAAGTTATCATTTCTAGGAAGGAGACGCGCGATGGATGAACAAAGCGCAGCCTACTGGAAGAGAAACGTGAAACTGGTCTCGGTGCTTGTCGCGATCTGGTTCATCGTTTCCTACGGTTTCGGCATCTTGTTTGTCGATGCCCTCAATTCTATCGAAATAGCGGGCTTCCAGCTTGGTTTCTGGTTTGCTCAACAGGGGTCCATTTACGTCTTTGTCGCACTGATTTTCGTCTATGTGGCCAAGATGAACAAACTGGACCGCGAATTCGGCGTCCAGGAAGACGACGACTGACGCAGTATCTGGGAGACAGACAAGATGGATCTTACTACCCTTACATATATTGCCGTCGGTTTGAGCTTCGCGCTGTATATCGGCATCGCGATCTGGGCCAAGGCAAGCACCACCGGCGAATTCTATGTCGCTGGCAAAGGTGTTAACCCGGTCGTCAACGGCATGGCGACCGCAGCAGACTGGATGTCGGCTGCTTCCTTTATCTCTATGGCTGGCCTCATTGCCTTCCTTGGCTATGGCGGCTCGGTTTACCTGATGGGCTGGACTGGCGGCTACTGCCTGCTGGCAATGCTTCTGGCACCGTATCTCCGCAAGTACGGAAAATTCACCGTGCCGGAATTCATCGGGGACCGTTATTATTCCAAAGCGGCCCGTATCGTTGCTGTTATCTGCCTGATCTTTATCTCGTTCACCTATGTGGCAGGTCAGATGCGCGGCGTTGGTATCGTGTTCTCGCGCTTCCTTGAAGTTGAAATCCTGACCGGTCTGATCGTCGGCATGGGTATCGTCTTCATCTATGCCGTTCTCGGCGGCATGAAGGGCATTACCTATACCCAGGTTGCACAGTATTGCGTTCTTATTGTTGCCTACACCATTCCGGCAATCTTCATTGCCTTCCAGCTGACCGGCAATCCGCTGCCGCAGCTGGCATTCGGCTCGACCGTGAATGGTACCGGCGAATTCATGCTTGACCGCCTTAATCAGGTTGTGACGGAACTCGGCTTCCTCGAATACACCACTACCAGCAAGTCAACGATTGATATCTTTGCAATCACCGTTGCCCTGATGGTTGGTACCGCAGGTCTGCCGCACGTTATCGTTCGCTTCTTCACCGTTCCGAAAGTTCGTGATGCACGTTCTTCGGCTGGTTGGGCACTGGTCTTCATCGCGCTGCTTTACACCACCGCTCCGGCAGTTGGTGCAATGGCTCGTCTGAACCTGACCGAAACCATCCAGACCGGCGAAGTCGGCGATCCGGAAGGCAACCTTGTATTCGAAGAACGTCCGGACTGGATGAAACGTTGGGAAGCTACCGGCCTCCTGTCGTTTGAAGACAAAAACGGCGATGGCCGTATCCAGTACTACAACGATGCAAACGCAGAGTTCGCCGCCAAGGCAGCCGAGTTCGGCTGGCAGGGTAACGAGCTGAAGGTTGACCGTGACATCATGGTTCTGGCCAACCCGGAAATCGCACAGCTTCCGAACTGGGTCATCGCACTGGTTGCAGCAGGTGGTATTGCCGCTGCCCTGTCGACGGCTGCTGGTCTGTTGCTTGTGATTTCGTCTGGCGTATCGCATGACCTTCTCAAAGGTACATTCACACCAAACATGACAGAAGGACAGGAACTGATGGCAGGGCGTGTTGCCGCTGCGGTCGCGATCCTGATTGCCGGTTATCTGGGCTACAATCCTCCGGGCTTTGTCGCACAGGTGGTGGCCTTTGCCTTCGGTCTTGCCGCATCCTCGCTGTTCCCGGTTATCATCATGGGGATCTTCTCCAAGAAGGTTAACCGCGAAGGCGCGATTGCCGGCATGCTGACCGGTCTGGTCTTCACCATGGGCTATATCCTTGCCTATAAAGGTGTGTTCTTCGACCCGATCATTGCAAACACGCCTGAAAACTGGCTGTTTGGCATCTCGCCGGAAGGTATTGGTGCGGTTGGTATGGTTCTGAACTTCATCGTTGCTTTCGCTGTGTCGAAAGTCACCGCAGAGCCGCCAGAGCATATCCAGCACATGATTGAAGATATCCGCGTTCCGAAAGGGGCCGGTGGCGCGGTTGACCACTAATCGGTCAACCAGTTTGCCAAAAACTGTTGCGGGCCCCCGGATCCTTGATCCGGGGGCTTTTCTTTTCCGCTTCACTCAGGCAACAATGCAATCAGGGCGCGCCCTTGCGGAGGAAAAAAGGTCATGAGCATCGAACTCGAAGAAATTGCCGAGTTTCTGAAACAACACCACCCGTTCGATCTGTTACCCGATGCGGAAATAAATGCGCTGCCCAAACGCCTGCAGGCCCGCTATTTCCGGGCCGGGACCAAGGTGCTGTCGCCCGAACAACAATGCCTTCATCTTTATATTATCCGCACCGGCGGTACTGAGACCCGTGACCCGAACGGGCAATTGCTTGCCCGCCTGTCAGAGGGTGAATGTTTTGGCGTGCGCGCGATGTATCAAAACGGACGGGCTGCCAACAACATCACCACCCTTGAAGACAGCCTGTGTTACCTGCTGCCCGAAAAGGATTTCCATGATCTGACGGGCAAGTACCCGCAATTTAGCTATTTCTTCTCGCAGATGGGGGGTGATCGGCTACGCAGCGGCATGCAGCTGCTTGAAAGCCGCGATGACGACCAGCTCAAACTGATGAGTGTCAAGGTCAGTGACCTGATTGCCCGTGATCTGGTCAGCATCGACAAATCGGCATCGATCCTTGAAGCGGGCCAGCTCATGAGCAAGGAACGGGTATCCTGCCTGCTGATCACCGAAGGCGGCGACGGCGTTGCCGGTATCATGACCGACCGCGATCTTCGCAACCGGGTTGTCGCCGAAGGCCGCAGCTATGACGAGCCGGTAACGGGCATCATGACCGAAAAGCCGATTTCGATCTCGCCCGATCAATATGCGTTTGATGCCCTTCTGACCATGACGCGCAATAATATCCGCCATCTGCCGGTGATGAATGACGGCAAGGCGGTCGGCATGATCACCACCAATAACCTGCTCGCCCGCCAATCGCTGTCAGCGGTTTACATGGCCGGTCGTATCGGCAAGCTGACCGACCCTGCAGAAATGGCCAAGGTTATTGAACAGGTTCCCGAACTCCTCAGTCACCTGATTGAGGCGGGCGCAACATCACATAATGCCGGGCATATCGTGACCACCCTGTCGGACGCGGCAACCGCGCGCCTGCTACAATTGGCCGAAGAAGAATTTGGCCCCCCACCCGTTCCCTATGTCTGGATGGCCGGCGGATCACAGGGCCGCCAAGAACAAACCGCCCTTTCGGATCAGGATAACTGCCTGATCATTGATGACGCCTTTGAACCTGATCAACACGGCGCGTATTTCAAGAAACTGGCCGATTACGTCTGTGACGGGTTGCACAAGGTTGGCTATGTCTATTGCCCCGGCGACATGATGGCCAAGATCGATGAATGGCGCCAACCGGCCCGCACCTGGCAGCAATATTTCAATAAATGGATCGAACAGCCCGAACCAAAGTCCCTGATGCTGTGTTCAGTGTGGTTTGATTTGCGCCCGGTTCATGGCACCAAAAGCCTGTTTGACGACCTGCACCGCATGATTGTTTCCAAGGCCAAGGACAACCGCATTTTCCAGGCCTATATGGTCGGCAATGCGCTGACCCATCATGTGCCACTTGGCTTCTTTAAAAACTTCGTCATGATCCGCGGCGGGGAGCATGACAAAACACTTGATCTCAAACACAATGGCGTGGTGCCGATTGTCGATCTGGCACGTATTCATGCCCTTGCCAACGGGGTTGAGGCGGTCAACACCTATGAACGCCTCAATGCCGTCAAAGCCTTCCCGTCGATCAGCAATCAGGGGGCATCTGACCTTCTCGATGCGTTTGAGTTCATCAGCATCACACGGCTTAAACATCAAGTACGGCAAATTCGGCGCGGCGAGGCGCCTGATAACTTCCTGCAACCCGAAAGCTTGTCAGCATTCGAGCGCAGCCATCTCAAAGACGCCTTCTCGGTGATCAAGAACCTGCAAAGCGCGCTTGAGCACGCCTTTGGCAAAAGTGGGACGTGATCAAGATGGGTTTGCGCGAAAAGATCCTTGATAGCCGCCTATACCGTGATTTTGTCCAACGCAAGGCCACCGGGCCCTTGCGGACCTATTACGACGTACCGCCAGCCGATCCCGAAAGATCGGTGATGGAAACCGAATTCATCGCGCTTGATCTCGAAACCACGGGCCTTGATCCCAAAAGGGAAGAAATCGTCAGCCTGGGCTGGGTCATCATTCGCCAGCTCGCGGTCGATTTTTCAAGTTGCGAGCATATTCTGGTCCGCCCCACCAAGGAACTTAGCGAAAGCTCCGTCGTGGTGCATCGCATCTTCGATAGCGACGTCGCCGACGCCCCGAATATCGAGGCTGCCCTTGAACATCTGTTGCCGCAAATGGCAGGGCGCGTTTTGATTTCGCACCATGCGCCGATTGAGCTCGGCTTTCTTGGTCAGGCCTGCAAACGCTGCTTTGGTGCGCCGCTGCAAATTCCGACCGTTGATACCCTTGTGCTGGCGCTACGTGACATTCGTCGCAGTGGGGAGCCGATGAAGGCCGGCGCCCTTCGCCTTGATACCCTGCGTCGAAATCACAACCTGCCGCCCTTCCGGGCGCATAATGCGCTTTCGGATGCCATTGCCGCATCTGGCCTGTTTCTCGCCCAGGTCGCCAACCGTGATCCAAAAGGCGAACTTGAGCTCGACCGGATACTGCGCTAATCGGTTATCAGGGGTCAAAAATGCCCCACCAACAATAACAGTAATTCGGGAGCCACCAGCATAATGTACGTCTTCATCTTCACGACAGTTGTTGTCGGGTTTGCATCGGCTGGTGTGGTCATGCTGCTGTTCCGACTTTGGGGCCGCAAAGCACCGAAATATGTCATCCCCTTTGTCGCGGCGATTGCGATGTTTGGCTACATGATCTGGGATGAATACACTTGGTTTGACCGTTACGAAGCCCGCCTGCCACAAAACATCAGTGTCATCCAGACATTCACCGACGAAAACATCTTCGCACCCTGGACACTTGTTTCCGCGCCAACCAACCGTTTTACCGCTATTGATCACGACAAGCTGGTCGCCAATCCCGAAAACCCTGATCAAAAGCGCGTCATGACGCTGCTTCTGCGCAAGGGCGGTGAAACGCTGGCGCTCACGCATCTTGTTGATTGTGCGCAAGGTCGTCGTGGCTATATCACGCCGGAAACAGCACTTGATGACAACGGCTTCCCGACTGATATGGATGAGTGGTTTGATATGGGCCCGGATGAGCCATTGCGCGCAGCCGTCTGTTCGTAATCATCATCCCACCAAGCACTTCTGATCTTTGGCCCGCCTCCCGGCGGGCCTTGTCATTTATCGGCACGTTACAAAGGTGATCGCCCTCATGCCTTTGTTTCACAGCGATTTTCGCTATAGTGATCCGCAACGCCACCCCCGTTAAAGCCGAGCAACAGTCCCCATGCCCCACACGCTTCGCCGAAATTCACCTGCATTCGTCCTTTTTCTTGTCACGCTGCTCGCACTTGTCAGCATGTCCGCAAGTGCCCAGGCACGCGATATTACGGTCTTTGCTGCCGCCAGCATGACCAACGCCATCGAAACCGCAGCAAGCACCTATGAAAAGAAAACCGGCGACACAATCCGCCTGTCACTTGCCAGTTCATCAACACTGGCGCGCCAGATTGCCGCAGGCGCACCGGCGGATGTCTATATTTCGGCCAACGAAAAATGGATGGACTGGCTTGATGAGCAGGACCTGATCAATCCCACCAGCCGCTATGATCTGCTGGCAAACCGGTTGGTGCTGATCGCCCCCACGAACAGTTCCCTTAGCCCGATCACCATCGATGCGACCACCAACCTGATATCTATGATTGGATCAGATGACCGCATTGCAGTCGGCGACCCGGACCACGTCCCGGCAGGGATTTATTCCAAGCAGGCGCTGACATCACTGAGTGCTTGGGAAGACACCAACCCAATGCTCGCACGCGCTGACAATGTTCGCGCGGCCCTTGCACTTGTCGAACGTGGTGAAGCGCCGCTTGGCATTGTCTATCAAACCGATGCCGGCATTTCCGATAAGGTGAAAATCATCGGGACCTTCCCCGAAAACAGTCACCCGGCCATCACCTATCCAGTGGCCCTGATCGCCGATCAGGCCGAAACCAGTGCAATGAAATTCCTGTTGTGGCTTTTGGGGGATGACGCGGGCCGCATTTTTGCCGACTATGGCTTTGAACCCCTTGCAACAACGCAGGCAGCCGTGCCCGAACAATGATCAGCTTGACCCCCGCCGAAATCGAGGCACTGCTTCTAAGCTTGCGCATCTCTGGCGTTGCTGTTGCCTGTGCCCTGCCCTTTGCGGTTGTTGTCGCGACCGCCCTGGCCCTGGGACGGTTTCCCGGGCGCTTTATTCTGGATGCCATTGTCCATCTGCCCCTGATCCTGCCGCCGGTTGTGATGGGTTATCTGTTGTTGATCGCGATGGGGACCCGTGCCCCGCTGGGCGCCTGGCTTTATGAAACATTTGATCTGCGCTTTGTATTTAGCTGGACGGGTGCGGCACTGGCATCGGCGATTGTAAGCTTCCCGTTTCAGGTCCGCGCCATCCGGCTGAGCCTTGAGAACGTCAATCATGGTCTTTATCAGGCTGCCGAAACATTGGGGGCCGGGCCGATAGACCGGTTTTTCTCATTGACCTTGCCGCTGGCACTTCCGGGCATCATTGCCGGTGCAATCACCGCCTTTGCCGCAAGTCTTGGCGAATTCGGGGCGATCATTACGTTCGTCTCCAACATTCCCGGCGAAACCCGGACCTTGCCACTTGCGATCTATACCGCCATCCAGACACCGGGCGGTGAATTGGCGGCCGCACGGCTTGCAGCCCTTTCCATCGGTCTGGCCTTTACCGGCTTGCTTCTTTCCGAACTGGCGCTGCGCCGCATCCGCAAGAGGGCCGCGTCATGAGCATCGGTGTGAATGTCGAACATCAGTTCAAGGACTTCCGGCTTGCGGCAGAATTCAATATTCCCGAACCCGGCATTACCGCCCTGTTCGGTCCATCAGGCAGCGGCAAGACAACACTGGTCAACATGATTGCCGGTCTGGTCCGCCCGGATCGGGGCCATATCCAGATCAATGACCATGTTCTGTTTGAACATTCGCGTGGTATCAACCTTCCGGTGCGCGAACGCCGGGTGGGATGTGTGTTTCAGGATAACCGCCTGTTCCCGCATAAAACCGTGCGCGACAACCTGTTTTATGGCGCAAGGCGGAACCCGCACAAACTGCCGCAGGACGAACAACAGGCCATCCTTGCGATGCTTGATATCGCGGATTTGATGGATCGTCGCCCCAACCTGTTATCCGGCGGGGAAAAGCAACGCGTCGCACTGGGCCGGGCGCTTTTGTCCAATCCGGATGTGTTGCTGCTTGATGAGCCGCTTTCGGCCTTGGATCACGCCCGCAAACAGGAAATCCTGCCTTATCTTGAATGGCTGCGCGATCATCGCAAAATACCGATCCTTTATGTCACCCACGCCATTGACGAGGTCGCCCGTCTTGCCGATCACATGGTGGTGATTGATCAGGGCAAAACCCTTGCCACCGGATCGGTGTTTGAAATGCTGGGCCGCACCGACCTGCCACCGCTTGCCGGGCGCTTTGATGCCGGAACCGTCCTGCCCGCCCGGATTGTCAGCCGCGACCCCAAGGCCGAGGTCAGCTTCCTTGAATGTGGGGAACAGCGCCTTGTCGTGCCCTATCTCGGTCGGCCGCAATCAGACAAGGTTCGCCTGCATGTGCGTGCCCGTGATGTCATGATCGCCCGCACCCCGCCGCGCGACATCAGTGCCAATAACATCATCCCGGTGACCATCACCAAAATCAGTGACGAGCCCGGCGATACCATCGATGTCACCATGTGCTTTGGTCAGGATGCCGACGCCACCCTTTTGGCCGAAACCAGCGGCCGTCCGAAAATCCACGCCCGAATCACGAAATGGTCCGGATCGCGTCTGAAACTGCAGCCCCATCAAAAGGTGTATGCGGTAATCAAATCGGTCACGGTCAATGGTCAGCTGCGCGACCGCTAAAGCTCTTTGACCCGCGCTTAACAAAAATCCCCGTCGTAGAACCGACGGGGATTTTTCTCGGCATCAGGGATGCAGATACGCACTGGGTGCGGGCCAATCCCATTTATCCTGCAAGGCCGGATCAGTTTCATAGATCTCGACCTTCAACGGATAACAGGCCGCTTCATCACTTGAATGTCCGCTGCTGCAATCCCCGCCCGGGCAGGTCGACAGATTTCCCAGCAAATCAATCTCGGCAAACATTTCAAGATAATCACCCGGGCGTACCGGGCTTGCCTTCATGAAATACTGATGGGTGTCCTTGGTAAAGCCGGTGCACATGAAGACATTAAGCACGTCATGTACATAATGATCCGCTTCCTGCATCGACATGCCGGTTTCGTGACTTAGCGCCCGGCACAGATTGGAATGGCAGCAATGATGGTAATCATTCCCCGACAACAGCTTGTTGGTAAACGGATCGCAGCGGGTGCCGATCACGTCATGAACGCTGCCGCCGTCTTCATCAAAGCCATACCAGTCGAGCGTATCTTCGCTGATCAGTGCCATTGAGCGCAGATAAGGCATATTTGACCACAGCCGGTCACCGGTCGTTACGTGGGTCCGGTGCAACGCCCGCGTCTTGCCACTGAAAAACCGTTCTTTCAGGTCATTGGCATTCCACAGGTTCAGGTCCCCGACCTGCGGCCCGTCGACACTGACAATGCGGAAAAAATACCCCTTGGGCACGCGAAACGTCTTGGCATCGCGCGGCGGAACGATGACCTCATCCGCCTTTTTCATTGATGCCTTGAAGGCGGCCAATGTCGCAAAATCGGGCTCGGGCAGCGTTCCGTTGGGATAAACAACGACGGGCTTAACCGCGCGGCGTTCGCCGGCATCTGCCGGGGCTGGGTGCTGGGGCTTGGATGTCATGGGGTGGCCTTCGATATCATAAAATCAGATGCGCGACAGAATGGCACAATGGCGCGTTGAAACAAGCATGTTTCCCGTCTGATTACGCAACAGTTGTTCGGACAAAATTTGACTGAACCGGCCCACCGAAACGTCGCGACCCAATCACACAACCGGTGTGATCAATTCACCGCGTTCATCCCAGGCATCAAGGTTATCGATAACCAGTTGCGCCATGGCATCGCGGGTTTCAACCGTGCCACTCGCCTGATGCGGGTACAGCACGACGTTGTCAAGCTTGGCAAAGGCCGGATCGATGTTGGGTTCGTTCTCAAAAACATCAAGACCGGCACCGGCGATGGACCGGTCTTGCAAAGCGCGGATCAGGGCCAGCTCATCCATCACCGATCCACGCGCGATATTGATCACGATCCCATCGCCTCCAAGGGCGTCAAGCACCGCTTGATTGACAATCCCCTTGGTTTCCGCCCCACCGGGGCAGGACAGCACGAGAATATCTGACCACGCGGCCAGGGCGACCAGATCATCAAAGAACCGGTAATCGACGGCCTTTTTGCTACGTCCGAAATAACCGATCTCGGCCCCACTTGGGATGGCGCGCAATGCAATTGCCTGTCCGATCCGTCCCAGTCCAACAATGCCAAGCTTTTTACCCCGCACCGACCTGCCAAGTACCATCGGGCCCTTTGCCACCCAGTTCCCGCTCCTCACCCAATCATCACCGACACGAAGTTGACGCAAGCTGGCATGCATCAACATGATTGCTGTATCAGCAACATCATCGGTCAAAACATCAGGTGTCGTGGAAAGACGAATACCCCGCTCACGAAGGGCTTTTAGGTCAAAAACGTCTTGCCCGACGCCAAAGCTTGTAATCACCTCAAGATTTGGCAGCTGTGCCAACAAATCATTGTGTACGCCATAGCGTGCGGACGTCACAACCGCCCTGATCTCGCTGCCCTTCTCTTCAAGGAACGCCAGCTTATCCTCAATCAGGTCATATCGATGGATGTCATGACGATCTGCCAACTGGCTGGCATATTTCGGAGGAATATCAATAAGAACGAGGACGGATTTGATCATTCGGCGAGCTTTCTGCGGCGCAAACTGCGACCCAGACTAGCCACCCCACACTTGTAAAACAAGTTTACCAGACAATTATCTTGTGAGGCGCAAGCAACCCCTTACTCAAACCACGCGCCGCACCTCGGTCAGGAAATTCCCGATTTCCTCTTTTAGGGTTCTCGCCTTGGTGGACAGGTCATGCGCAGCGCCGGTCAGTTCCTCGGCCGCATCGCCGGTTTCCTGTGCCCCGCTGGTCACAGTGACAATATTGCGTGATACCTCATCCGTGCCGGTCGAGGCTTCCTGGACATTGCGCGATATCTCGTTTGTCGCGGCGGATTGTTCCTCGACCGCGGCTGCGACCGAGGTATTGGCATCATTGACCTGCGATATGATTGCCGAAATCCGGTCAATCCCCGCAACGGTCGACGTGGTTGCGCCCTGAATGTTGTCGACATACTGGCTGATTTCGCTGGTGGCCCGTGCCGTCTGACTGGCAAGGTTTTTCACCTCGTTGGCGACCACGGCAAAGCCCTTTCCGGCCTCGCCTGCACGTGCCGCCTCGATCGTCGCATTCAGTGCCAGCAGATTGGTCTGGGACGCGATATCATTGATCAGCGCAACCACAGTTGCGATCTGATCAGCCGCCTCGGTCAGCTCTGTGACTTGGGCCGTGACATTTTTCGATGTTTCGCCGGCTTCATTGGCCACCACGGCCGCATTGGAAACCTGACCACTGATTTCATGAATGGAGGCCGAAAGTTCTTCGGACGCCGAAGATACCGCTTGCACATTCGCCGATGCCTGCTCTGCAGCAGAAGCCACCAAAAGCGATTTTTCAGATGCATCTGCCGCGATGGTACTTAGCTGTTGTGACGATCCCGATAATTGCGTCGCCGAGGCAGAAACCGAATTAACAACGCTGACAACTGTATCTTCAAATGAATCTGCAAGCCCTTTGAATTCGTCCGTTCTGCTTTGCATCATGCCAAGCGCACTGTTAACTGACCGGCTGGCGGTCAGAAAAGTCCCCTGCATGCTGGTTTCCATGATCCGGCGGAAATAGCGGTTGTCGCGCACCTTTTCCATACAGGCGACCGACTCCCGAACATAGGTGTCATTGCGGTCGATCAGATCATTGATCGCATTGAGCAGCTCACCAATTTCGCCGGTGCTATTGATATTGGTGATACGGGCTTCGAAGTCTCCTGCGGCGGCACGGCGAACCACCTCTGTCGCGTTCCTGATCTCGGCATTGCTGGACCCAAACATGATCTGTTCTACCCTCCAAGAGACAAAGTAAATTCGTTGAATGTCTGTTTTTTGGCGGCGAGCATCTGTGTAATTTCAGCATAGGACGCGTCCAGCCCATCCTTGGGGGACGGTGCCGATTTTTCGAGTTCCTGCAGGTGGGCATAAAGTGGGACGATGGTCTCATCGATGATTTTCTTGTCAGGCGCACGACGGTTGCTGTGAAAACCGATAATTTCGCCTTCGGTATTTCGGCTGGGCGTCATGTGGGCCAGAACCCAGTAATTGTCGCCATTCTTGGAACGATTGTTCACATATCCGAAAATTTCCCGACCATCCTGGATGGTTTCCCAGGCAACCTTGAACAACGCACGGGGCATGTGGGGATGCCGGACAATGTTGTGCTGGGAGCCCAGACATTCTTTCTCGTCGTACCCGGCAAGTTTGTAAAACGTCCGGTTGCCATAGGTTATCTTTCCACTGGTATCGGTCTTGGTAACGATGATTTCTTCTGGCTGAAGATAGACTTCGTTGCCAGAAAGCTTCGCCTCGCGCCGGTCACTCATTTATCTACCCCCGGTTATTGGCACCCTGACCCCACTTTTTAATTTGAAAAACTCACCAACACACCAAAGCCACCATGACCAAGGGTATGTGCGAATATCTCAATAAAGCAGGGTTAATTATACTAATGGGGCGGGGATCGAAAAATTCAACCCACAGGATCGCGGTTAAATTGTAAATCCAAGCTTTCGCTCTGAGTCAGATGATCGGCCAAACAACCAACGGCCTGATCCGTGGCAGCTGATGGCATCGTCCAGATACAGTAGGGGCGGGGTTGGCAATTGCCAGAACCCCGCCCCAACCTGATTTATTCTGCGGCGAATTCCTTGCAGCCGGTGCACAGCAGATCGATGATGTGCAGGGCAAACGACCGCCAGATATCCATGCGGAAGCTTTGTTCTTCGTCGCGCCACAGGACGACCGTGACACCATCAATCACCGTGCGGCAACCACCGCCGACCGGGATGCTGTCAATGTCGCGTGGGCAACCAATGGTCAGCAATTCGGCTGCACGGTCGCCTTCGATCCGGACCGTGATTTCACGGGCGGATACCTCGGTCAGGCTGTGGGTTGCGGATGCATAAACATCCGCACAGGCCGAAACCAGTTTCTCGGTGTCGTCCGGCTTGGCGATGATCATCCATTCATCCGGACCAAGGCAGATGACCTCAGTCGTGCCATTGGCAGCACGTTCACCAACCGTGGTTGGCAAATCAACACCAAGGGCCTTTGATACAGCCGGAATGTTGGCTGCACGCAGGCGCAACGAGAAATGGGCAACCGGTGCCATCAGGGTCAGTTTGACCGGCCCGGAGGCAACGATCGGACCTGGCGTAAATGCGTGTGTAAGTACCGTCATTTTTCTGTTCCCCGCCTAGAGTTTCAACCGTGCGCCTTCAGGATCGTAAAATACGGTCCCGGTAACTGTCGCCTTGATCACACGATCTGGCATCGGAATGTAAATGGTTTCACCCATACGATTGAAACCGTCTTCAAGCAGTGCCATGGCAATCGGGCGGCCTGCAGCATCGCTGTGATAGCTTGATGTCACATGACCAACCATTTTCATCGGCTTGGGCTGGTTCGGATCAAGAACGATCTGAGCGCCTTCCTCAAGCTTGGTTTTGCCATCTTCGGTCAGAAGACCGATCAGCTGCTTGCGACCTTCGGCAACCAGGTCCGGACGCGCCAGACCGCGTTTGCCGACGAAGTCGGGTTTCTTTTTACCAATCGCCCAGCCAAGCCCGGCATCAAGCGGGGTAACCGTGCCATCGGTGTCCTGACCGACAATGATATAGCCCTTCTCGGCACGCAGCACGTGCATGGTTTCGGTCCCATAGGGGCAGATATCGTATTTCTTGCCAGCTTCGAACAGCATTTCCCAAAGGGCGCGACCGGCATGGGCCGGAACGTTGACCTCAAAGCCGACTTCACCGGTAAAGCTGATGCGGAACAGACGTGCCGGGAAACCACCAACACGACATTCGGCAACCGACATGTGCGGAAATGCTTCATCGGACATATCCAGACCTTCGACAAACGGCGCAAGCACCTGACGGGCATTCGGGCCATTCAGCGCAATGGTTGCCCACTGCTCGGTGGTCGAGGTCAGCCAGACATCAAGGTCCGGCCATTCGGTCTGAAGATAGTCTTCCATCATGTTCAGAACACGTGCCGCACCACCGGTCGTGGTGGTAACATGGAAGCGATCATCGGCCAGACGGCCAATGACACCGTCATCACGGATGAACCCGTCATCGCCCAGAAGCAGGCCATAACGCGCCCGACCCGGTGCCAGCTTGGTCCAGGGGTTGGTGTACATGCGGTTCATGAATTCAACCGCATCGGGGCCAACCACCTCGATCTTGCCAAGGGTCGATGCATCAAAGATGCCGACACTGGCACGCGTTGCACGGCATTCGCGATCAACAGCGGCATGCATGTCTTCGCCGTCTTTCGGGAAGTACCAAGCACGACGCCACAGGCTGACCGGCTCGTAAGCGGCACCATTTTCTTCAGCCCAGCTATCAATCGGGGTTTTACGGGTCACTTCAAAGTGACTGCCCTTGTGATAGCCACAGAACGCCCCGAAGGTGGTCGGGGTATAGGGCGGACGGAAGGTCGTGAGACCGACTTTCGGCTGCGGCACACCCAACGCGTCAGAGGCAATATTGAGGCCGTTGATGTTTGACATCTTGCCCTGGTCGGTCGCCATGCCATTGGTAGTGTAACGTTTGACATGCTCGATGGAACGCATGCCTTCACGTACCGCCAGACGAAGGTCCTTGGCGGTTACGTCGTTCTGGTAATCGACAAAGGCACGTGCTTTGCCAGCATCCAGATCGGTCGGCAGTTCCTTATGGCTGACACCGGTGCCCGGACGATCATTGGCAACGCCGTAGCTTGCAGCCTTGGCCGTCTTACCAAGGCTTTTGGCAGCAGCCGCACCCATTTCCGCGCCATCATTCAGGACCGCTTCAATGCCCCACAGGCCACGGCCCGCACCGGCGATTTCGCATTCCTCTGCCTTATGGTCCGGGAGGAAGGTCTGGCGATCCTCGTCCCACATGAGCGTTCCCTTGGTGTGCGAGAACAAGTGAAGCGACGGGGTCCAGCCACCTGACATCAGAAGGCAGTCACAGCCGATGGTTTCGGCAGCACCAACCGATGATCCGGTGATCGGGTTGACCCGAACCGATTTGACACGCAGGCGGCCTTCGGTCCCGGTAACCGTGTGACCGGCCATGATGCGAATACCGCGACGGGTCGCCTCGGCAACCAGATCGCCATTCGGCTCAGCACGGGTATCAACGATGGCGGCAACTGCGGTACCGGCATCGACCAGATCAAATGCCGCATACCATGCACTGTCATGGCTGGTAACGATGACAGCCTTGTCACCAACACGCACGCCATAGCGGTTAAGATACGTCTGGGCCGAACCGGCCAGCATCACACCCGGACGGTCATTGCCATCAAAGACCAGCGGCTTTTCAAGCGCCCCTTGTGCGAGAACAACCTGCTTGGCGCGGACACGCCACATGCGTTCGCGCGGGGTTTCCCCGTCCGGGCTGGCAAGATGGTCAGTGAGTTTTTCACAAAGACCCACCATGTTCTGGTGGTAATAGCCAATCGCAGTCGTGCGGGTCATCAGCTTGACGCCGAGCTCTTTGAGCTCTGCCACGGTTTTGGCAACCCAGTCCCAAGCCGGCATGTCTTCGATCATGGCGGATGGTTCAGACAGAAGCGATCCACCGGCTTCCGGGTTTTCATCAATCAGGGTGACTTGCGAACCGGCACGTGCCGCCGACAGGGCCGCGGCAAGACCAGCGGGACCAGCACCAATGATCAGAACATCGGTATGCAGGTAACGCGATGCATAGTGATCCGGATCAGGTTCGGTCGGCGAAACGCCAAGACCGGCCGCCGCACGAATGAACGGCTCATAAACCTTGTCCCAGAAGGATTTCGGCCACATGAAGGTCTTGTAGTAGAACCCGGCGGAAAACAGCATATAGGCCTTGTCATTGATCGCACCAATGTCAAAGGACAGGCTGGGGTAGCGGTTCTGGCTGTTGACCTGCAGGCCGTCCCAGATTTCCTGAACGGTTGCGCGGGTGTTCGGCTCAAACCGGCCCGGACCGCGACGGGTGCCGACCAGTGCGTTCGGCTCTTCCGAACCGGCGGTCACGGCACCACGCGGGCGGTGATATTTAAACGAACGACCCATCAGGTGAATGCCATTGGCCAGCAACGCTGATGCAACGGTATCGCCTTTGAAACCTTTGATTTTCTTGCCATCAAAGGTGAACTGGATCGGTTGGGTGTGATCGACGCGACCACGCCCGGAAACGCGGAAGCTGCTCATTTCGATTTCTCCAACAATTCGGATAGCTCAGGACGGGGATCATCGGTTTTATAGGTGATCAGGAACCGGTCACTAACCGTGTCACGTACAGCGTTGAAGTATCGACCGCAGCCGTGGAAATGGCGCCAGCGTTCATAATGCGGGCCCTTGACGTTGGTGCGGATGAACAGGAAATCGCGCCATTCCTCGTCACTGACCGACGAGGGATCGGCCGGACGTGCGATATGGGCTTCACCGGCATAGGTAAATTCCGCCTCCGGCAGGGTCTGATTGCAATAGGGGCAATGGATCAGAAGCATGTCCGGTCTCCTTAGTGCGCAACAGCGGCAGCAGCGGCTTCGTCAATCAGACGACCGGTGCTGAAACGTTCAAGGGTGAAGGGCGCGTTGGCCGGATGCGGATCATCCTTTGCCACAGTCCATGCCAGTGTATGTGCGGCACCCGGGGTTGCCTTGAACCCGCCGGTACCCCAACCACAATTGACGTAAAGCCCCGGCACCGGCGTCTTGCCAAGGATGGCCGAACGGTCCGGGGTCACATCAACGATACCGCCCCATTTACGCAGCATGCGCATGCGGTTGAAGATCGGGAAGATCTCGCAGATCGCAGCAACCGTGTGCTCGATCAGCGGCAGGCCGCCACGCTGGGAATAACTGGTATATTGGTCAGTCCCCGACCCGATGACGAGCTCGCCCTTGTCAGACTGACTGATATAGGCATGCACGCTGTTGGACATGACAACACACGGGAAGATCGGCTTGATCGGCTCGGATACAAGTGCCTGCAGCGGATAGCTTTCAAGCGGCATGCGCACACCAGCTGTATCCATCACGACCGAGGTATGACCGGCGGCCGAAACGGCAACCTTTTTCGCACCGATAAAGCCCTTGGCAGTTTCAACGCCGGTGACGCGGCCATCCGGCCCACGGCGAATGGCGGTAACCGGGCAGTTCTGAATGATGTCGACACCGCGTGCCGCTGCCCCACGGGCATAACCCCATGCCACCGCATCGTGGCGTGCGGTACCGGCGCGACGCTGAAGGGCGGCACCGACGACGGGGTAGCGCGCATTTGGCGAAATATCGAGCGGCGGGCAGAATTCCTTGGCTTCTTCCTTGGACAGCCAGACGTTATCCACACCGTTCAGACGGTTGGCATGCACGTGGCGCTGGAAGCTTTGAACATCATGAACATTGTGCGCAAGCATCAGAACCCCGCGCTGCGAATACATGACGTTGTAGTTCAGTTCCTGGCTCAGCCCATCCCACAGATCAAGCGCGTGGTCATAAAGCTTCGCACTTTCGTCATAGAGATAGTTCGAACGAATGATCGTCGTGTTACGGCCGGTGTTACCACCGCCAAGCCAGCCCTTGTCGATCACGGCGACATTGGTGATGCCGTGTTCCTTGGCCAGATAATAAGCCGCACCAAGACCATGACCACCCGCGCCGACGATGATGACATCATACTCGGCTTTCGGCTCACTGTCGGGCCACTGTGGCTCCCAGTTCTTTTGGCCACTAAGGGCGTTCTTGATAAGCGATAGCGCAGAAAAATGGGTCATGATTATACGATCCCCCGATTTACCATTGCCGGAACTCTATCAATGTCCTTGGTTTGCGGACTGGATAATTGCGACAAATTCATTGTATATTTTTGCCATGAACTCTTTTTCGAGCCCCGGATCCAACGCAAGCAAACCCCTTGCAAAAAAGCGCCTTCGCGTCGCCTTTCTGCTGGCGGACAATTTCACGCTGACAGCGTTCGCAAGTTTCGTCGACGTCTTGCGTCTGGCAGCCGATGAAGCAGACCGTTCGCGGCCGATTCACTGCGACTGGACGGTGCTGTCGGACACCATGAACCCGGTACGGTCCAGTTGCGGGGTCAAGGTGCAGCCCGACACGCGTCTGCGCAATGCCGGTGACTACGACTATATCGTAGTTGTCGGGGGGCTTATTCAAGAAGAAGGCGGACTTTCATCTGATTGCATCGCCTATCTCAAAGCAGCCGCGGCCAAGGGCAAGAACCTGATCGGCTTGTGTACGGGGGTTTTCGAACTTTATGAGGCAGGCCTGCTGGAAGGTTATCGCTGCTGTGTCAGCTGGTTTCACCATGACGAATTTGTCGAACGGTTCGAGGCCGCCCAGCCGGTTTCCGACCAGATCTTTGTGGTCGACCGCGATCGCCTGACCTGTTCGGGCGGGCATGGCGCGGCGCATCTTGCCGCCTGGGTGGTGGAAAAGCATATCGGCCGAACTGCGGCGACCAAAAGCCTTAGCATCATGATCATCAACGAGGCGATGACAGGCGAGAACCCGCAGCCAGGATTTCAAACCAACCTGGTGGCGCGTGAACCGCTGGTCAAAAAGGCGCTTCTGCGCATGCGCCAGAATATCGAGTCGCCTGAAACCATTGCCAAAATGGCCGAGAAACTGGGCGTGACACGCCGCAAGCTTGAACGCGCGTTTAACGCCGATCTTGGCATTTCACCATCACGCGCGGCCCTTCGTATCCGCCTTGATGCCGCCAAGAAGCTGCTGGGTGAGTCGGAAAAAACCACCACCCAGATTGCGCTTAACACCGGCTTTTGCGACGCATCGCATTTTATTCATGCCTTCAAGGCCGAAATCGGCATGAACCCGTCGGAATATCGCAACACGGTTCCACTGCCGGCCACCCTGCCCTGACGACAGACCGAAATTGATCCGCCGTCAGGCAAAGGTAACATCAGGCATCAATCGTGACCTGCCCAATCGGGTTTGAGCAGCAGGCAAGGATATAGCCTTCCTCGATATCATCATCGGTGATCCCGCCGTTATGGACCATATGAACCTGGCCTTCGGTCTTGCGCACCTTACAGGTCCCGCAAATCCCCATCGAACAGCCTGACGGGATCACAAGCCCGGCAGTCCGTGCCGCGGCAAGGACGGTATCGGTTTGCGTGCAATTGGCTGTAATGCCCGATGCGGTGAAGGCGATAACCGCCTTGCTTTCCTCATCCGGGACGACATCATCGGGCACGTCTTCGACATCCGGTGTTGGTGCGTGGAAGCTTTCCTGATGGTAGCGGTCCATGTCATAGCCAAGCCCGACAAGAACCTCGCGCACGGCCTGCATGAAGGGTTCCGGCCCGCAACAGAACACTTCGCGTTCGAGATAATCCTGCGCCATCAGGCCCAGCATCAGCTGATTGAACGTACCAAGATATCCGGTCCAGGGTTTGTAGGGATCGGCTTCCTCGACCACCCATTTAAGTTCGATACCGTTGATCCGTGATGCGCTGTGTTCCAGCCGTTCGCGAAAGATGATCTCGGATGGGCGCTTTGCGCAGTTAACAAAGACGATGTCGGGATCACGCCCGGAATCATACAGATAGGTCGTCATCGACATCATCGGCGTAATGCCCGATCCCGCCGAAATGAACAGGTATTTCTCCGCCGGATGATTGATCAGCGAGAAGCTTCCAGACGGCCCCTTGGCCCGAAGGCGCATGCCCGGACGCAAATGATCAAGCATCCAGCGCGTCCCGATCGATCCCGCTTGTGCCTTGACCGTCACAGTCAAGGATGTCGGGCGCGATGGCGAGGACGAGATGGTGTATGTCCGATAAAGCGGCCCGCCCGGCACCGGAAGCTCCAACGTCAAAAACTGCCCCGGATCGTAACTGAACAAGGCACCGGACACCGACTGGAAACAAAACGTCATGACGTCGGGTGCTTCGGGCAGGAACGAGACACATTCGAGTTCTTCAGAATCCGACCAGAAGGCGAGCTTTGGCTTTTCAATCACAGACATCACCCTACTCCGCCGCAAGCGGTGTGGTTTGGGCCAGGTTGTCTGACAGGGTTTTCGCATACCAGTTGCCAAACTGGGCCACGCCCGCTTCCTGGATCTCGGAATAGGGACCAACTTTATAGGCCGGCGTTGCGATGCCGCGCTGATTGTTTTCGACCACTTCCTTGTCCTCGGCGTTGGTCGCAAGCCAGACTTCGGTCAGGCGTTTAAGATCATAATCGCGCCCCTCCACCGCGTCCTTGTGCACCAGCCACTTGGTGGAAACTTCGGTTTCGGTCGCGCTGATCGGGGTTACCCGGAAAACAAGCGCATGGTCCGACAGGAAATGGTTCCAGGTCGACGGGTAATGGAACTTCAAAAGCGAGCCGCCATTTTTGAACGGGATGTTCGAATTCGCCAGGCTGACCGCCGCCTTGGTATCAAGGGTATAGCTTTCCGCCGCCCCCAGAAGCGGCACACGCACCAACCGCCATTCCCCGTTACCAGAAATCTGATAAGCAGACGGCGCACCCACCGCTTCACACCGGGCGATATGATCGTCAAGTTCGCTTGCCAACACACCATCGGCCGTGCTGCCAATTGCGCGGGCATCTTCCGGGAAGGTCCGGCACAGCGAGGGGTGGTTACCCCCGCAGTGATAGCATTCCCGGTTATTCTCCCAGACCAGCTTCCAGTTGGCGTTTTCGATGATCGTGCTTTCAAACGCGACCTTGGAGTTTTCAAGATCGTGCGGCGCCAGATACTGTTCGGCCGCCGTGGCAAACGGCTCGATATCCGGGGCGTTATCGGCGAGACAAATATAAACCAGCCCATGGATCACCCGGCAGTGAACCGGACTTAACCCGAATTTCGAATTGTCAAAATCCGGGCCCATGTCGCGGGCCCAAAGCAACTTGCCATCAAGGTCATAGGTCCATTGATGATAGGGGCATACCAGCCGCGGATTGCGGCCCTTTTTGGTTTTGCACAGAACCGATCCACGATGGCGGCACGAATTGTGAAAGGCCCGCACCACCTGATCATTGCCCCGCACGATCACAACCGAATAGGCACCGACTTCATAAATGACGTAGTCGCCCGCCTTGGGGATTTCACATGCCGGGATCGCAAACAGCCATTCCTTGTAGTGAATGTTTTCCAGATCCAGCTGAAAGATCGAAGGATCGGTATAGAAAGGCTGTTCCAGAGAATATCCGGGCACACGACGCGCCAGAAGGTCGTGAACGGAAGGCGGGGTAGCGGGCATGGCGAAAATCCGTCTTTTGGGTGTTTTGAATCAACCAAAAGTTTGAACTTCATCTCAGGTTTGACAACGGCATTAATTTTCATCTTGGTTTAGTTCAACTAATCTGAAAAACTCAGCCCACATGCCCTGCATTGTTTTCAGGAGAGCCGATTGGCCCGCCCCTATGATCTGTCTTCGATAAATGCCCTGATCTGCTTTGAAGCAGCGGGCCGCAATATGAGTTTCAAGGACGCGGCATCCGAACTCAATGTGACGCCTGCGGCTGTAAGCCACCAGATCAAGGCGCTTGAGGCCGATATTGGCAGCGCGCTTTTCATTCGGCGTAACCGCGGGGTGGAGCTAACCGAAAAAGGCGCCTTTCTGCTCGTCGCCCTGCAACGGGGTTTTGAAACCATTTCCGAAACGGTCATGCAGCTACGTGATCAGCCCGAAACAGTCGATGTTACGATCCGGACAACAACGGCGGTCAGTTCACTTTGGCTTACGCCAAAAATTGCCGCCTTCTGGAAAATTCACCCCAATATCACGGTCTCGCAAATTGTCTCCGACGTGCCGGGCATGACCGGGCAATGTGATCTCAGCATTCATTACAGCAACCCCGATGACGGGACAGATGGATATTACAAACTGTTTCAGGACCGGGTCGCTGCCATCGGCACGCCCGCCTTCAAGGCCGAACAGAACATCGAAACGATTGATGACCTGCTGCGAAGCCCCCTGATCCATCTTCATAACGAGGAAACCGACTGGACAACATGGACCGACTGGTTCCGCGCATTGGGCCGGCCAGCCCCCAAGGGACGCAGCTTCAAGCTTAATAATTACACGATTGCCTTACAGGCCGCCCAGGATGACGTTGGCGCGGTGCTTGGCTGGGACGAACTGGTCGGGCCGTTGCTTGAAGACGGACGTCTGATCAAACTCGTGCCCGATGAAATCCCATCCCCGATGGGGTTTTATTTACGCGTCCATCCGCGCGCCTCGGAAAAGGCCCGCATTTTTGTCGACTGGCTGATTGATACCGCCTGACCGAAAGGCAAATGGCAAGCGCAGCAAATCGCCACGCTTGCCAAGCACATCAGACGTCTTTGAGCAGACGCAACGCATCATAGATTGCCGCATGCGTGTTACGTGCGGACACCGCATCCCCGATCCGAAACAGCTGATAGGTTCCGTCCGGGTTCCGCACAACCGATTGCGGCTGACCTGCCAGAAGCTGATCATGGGACATCTCACCATGGTTCGATGAACCGGGCTTGAGATCAAAATAGATATCATCAAGCGGAATAGTCCCGTGGTTGATCACGATCTGATCGACAACCCGTTGCTTCGCCACCCCGCCATAGTCACTGCCGACATGCGCGATCAGCTGGTTGCCCTGCCTTTCGACTGCCTCAAGGCGATAGGTCACGGTAAAGGTGGTATCAAGCTTCTGCATGCTGCGCATATAGGGCACCAGGTTCATGGCCATGACTTCCGGCGCAAAGGCGCGATCCGGGGTCATGATTTCGACCTTGCCACCGCTTTGCGCAATCAGCTCGGCCGCCTGCAGACCGGCATGATCCCCTGCATCATCATAGACCAGAACATTGCTGCCGGGTTTGACGTCGCCCGAAATGATATCCCAGCTTGAAACCACAAGATCATTGCCCTTTGAAAGCACCTCGGTATCAGGCATGCCGCCAGTGGCGATAATCACCACATCGGGGTTTTCCGCCGTGATCGTGTCTGCTTCGGCCCAGGTGTTGAAATGGAAGCTCACACCAAGACGGGTGCATTCGGCCATGCGCCAGTCGATGATGCTGATCATTTCGCGGCGACGTTCGTTTTGCGCGGTCAGGCGAATTTGCCCACCCGGATTTGGGGCTGCTTCATAGACAACAACCTCATGCCCGCGTTCGCCAGCAACACGGGCGGCTTCCATCCCCGCCGGGCCGGATCCGACAATCACGACCTTCTTGCGGGTTTTGGCCGCCTCGATGACCTGCGGCATCGAAAGCTCGCGCCCGGTGGCGGCATTATGAATGCAATAGGCAGACCCACCTTGATAAATGCGATCAAGGCAATAGTTCGCCCCGACGCACGGACGAATTTCTTCCTCGCGTTTCTCGATGATCTTGCGCACGACATGCGGGTCGGTCATGTGCGCACGCGTCATGCCGACCATGTCGATTTTGCCCGATGCAATTGCATGGCGTGCGGTTGCGACGTCGGGAATTTTGGCCCCATGGAAGGTCGGGAAATCGGTGGCTGCGCGAATATCACCGGCAAAATCCAGATGCGGCGAGTTCGCCATGCCCTGAATCGGGATCACATCGGTCAGACCGGCATCCGTATCGATATGGCCGCGAATGACATTAAGGAAGTCGACCATGCCACTGTCTTTAAGGCGCTGGGAAATCGCCAGACCATCTTCCTTGGTCAAACCACCATCAAGGTCCTCATCCCCGGTATAACGCACACCAACAATGAAATCCGGGCCGACGCGTTTGCGGATTTCGGTCAGCACATCAAAGGTAAAGCGCAGGCGGTTATCAATGCTGCCCCCATAAGGACCATCAAGATCGTTGGTCAGCGGCGACCAGAACTGATCCATCAGATGGCCATAGGCCTGAAGCTCGATCCCGTCCATGCCGCCAGCCTTCATGCGCTCAGCCGCGTCGGCATAATCCTTGATGATGCGCTCAACATCCCAGTCTTCCATCTTTTTCGGGAAGGCCCGGTGCGCGGCTTCGCGCTTGTGCGATGGCGAGACGACCGGCAACCAGTTTGCCTTGTCCCAGCGCGTGCGGCGCCCAAGATGGGTCAGTTGGATCATCACCGCGGCACCCTGTTCATGCACCGCGTCGGTCAGGTCCTTCATCCACGGAACAACTTCATCCTTCCAGACCAGAAGATTGTTAAAGACCGGCGGGCTGTCCTTGGACACCGCAGCCGAACCCGCCGTCATGGTCATGGCGACACCGCCCTTGGCACGCTCGACATGATAGGCGCGATAACGCCCCTTGGGCATGCCATCCTCGGGATAGGCCGGTTCGTGCGACGTCATCATGATGCGGTTACGCAGCGTCAGATGTTTAAGCTGATAAGGCTGAAGAAGCGGGTCGTTGGACATGTGCGGGGCTCCGGTTTGATCTCTCTGCAAATGACGATATTCAGAAATGTACAGATATGTCAATTTTAAGTTCACTGATGTATATTTCAGATACATTGATGTACACTTCGCTTGTCCCGAACCGGGCAGTTTGCTAAGGACACGTCCATGGAAGAACAGATTGAAAATACCGCCGGGCAAAATGGCGCCGGACAAAACAGCGGCTGGCGCGGATCGGCCGATATCTGGTTGAACGCGGCTTATGAGGCGCTTCTTGAAACCGGTGTCGATGGGGTAAAGATCCAGCCACTGGCAAAGCGCCTGAACCTGTCACGCACCAGTTTCTATTGGTTCTTCAAGGACCGAAAGGAATTGCTGCGCGCCCTACTGGATCTGTGGCGCGAAAAAAACACCGGCAATCTGATCAAACAAACCGAGGCCTATGCCGAGTCTGTTTCAGAGGCGATGCTTAACATCATCGATCTCTGGCTGATGCCCGATCTGTTTGATTCACGCCTGGAATTTGCCGTGCGCAGCTGGTCGGTCCAGTCCAACACCGTCATGGCCGAGATCGAAAAGGCCGATCAGCAACGCCTTGATGCACTCGCCAAACTGTTCATCCGCTTTGGTCAGGACGAACGCATGGCCGATGTCCGTGCACGTGCCATTTACCTGGTTCAGATCGGCTATATCTCGATGCAATCAAATGAAGACCTGTCTGTCCGCATGGCCCGCATTCCGGGCTATGTCGAAACATTCTGCGGACAGGCGCCAAAACAAAACGAACTCAACCGCTTCTACGCCCGTCATAATTTTGCCCCGTGAAATGGCAAGCACGGGACGGCGCGGCAAACGTCTTGTGGTTGGAGAATCGGCTGGTTCTTATGTAACAACATAAACGGCCAGCATCTTTGGGCAAAGATACTGGCCAAATATGGTTTTGATCATCAGATATCAAAGTTGGTTGGCAAGACGATCATGTCGCGGATGGTGACGGTGCGCGGGCGCGACAGCATGTAGATCACCGCGTCCGAGACTTCGTCTGGATCAAGCAGGGCACCGTTTTCCTTGGCTTTGCGCAGGTTTTCCTCTGGCCAGTCAGCCAGAAGGGCTGAAACCACTGGGCCCGGCGAGACCTGGGCGACACGAATGCCGTGTTTATTAAGTTGTCGACGCATGGTCTGAACAAAGCAGGTCATCGCCCATTTTGACCCGGAATAAACCGGCTCCCACTGAATGGGCATGTGTCCGGCGACCGATGCGGTAACGATAATATCGCCAGTACCGCGTTCCTGCATGTGCGGGATCACGTCACGGACATTTTTCATCACCGCATTGACGTTCAAGTTCAGCATCCGGTCGATGGTTGCGGTATCGGTTTCCACCAGATCACCGCCGATATAAGACCCGGCATTACAATGCAGAATGTCGATGTGATCGACCTTTCCCAGAATTTCGGGAACCATCGCCGCACAGCTGTCGACATCAAGCAGGTTGGTATGCTGGGCAATGGCATTTGCCCCAAGTTCACTGACAAGTTCAAACAGGACACCTTCGTTGTAATCCACCATCACAACCGTGGCGCCAGCATCCAATAGCGCACGCGTGGTCGATAGGCCAATGCCCGATGCAGCGCCGGTGACAACGGCAATCTTGCCCGCAAGTGATTGAGCCATAATATATCTCCAAAAGAAAAAGGCGTGGGATCAGACAGCAAGAAAACCGCCATCGACAGGAAGAACCGCGCCACTGACAAAGGACGCGTCATCATCGAGCAGCATGACGATGGACCGGGCGACTTCTTCGACCTCGGCAAATCGGCCATGGGGATGACGCACCATCATCGGATCACGCTTGGCCGGTTCGGACCAGGCCGCGGCCGCCAATTCTGTCATGGTAACCGTCGGGGCCACCGCATTGACGCGAATGCCATGCGGGCCAAGTTCCTTGGCCATCACCCGGGTTGCTCCTTCAAGCCCCGCCTTGGAAGCGGCATAGCACATGTGATCAACAAAGCCGCGATGCCCGGCGATCGAGGTGACATTAACAATCGCCCCGCCACCGCCGACCACCACCCGGGCGCGCGCAAACTCCTGCGCACAGATAAGGGCCGCACGCAGATTGATACCCATGACGGTTTCATATCCCGCATCCGTCATCTCAAGCACGCTTTCGAGAACATTGGTTCCCGCGCAATTGATAAGATAATCCGCCGGGCCGGCTGATTTTATGGCGTCACGCGCCGCATCGCCGTCGGCCAGATCAACACGAATGCCCTTTGCCCCGATGTCGGCTTCCAGTGCGTCAAGGTCGGCTTGGGTGCGTGCCATGGCAATGACCGACGCACAGCGTTTGGCCATGGTGTGGGCACAGGCACGTCCTATGCCCTTGCCCGCTCCGGTGATGATGACTTTCTTTCCTGAAAATGTAGATGTCATATTTCAAAGTTTTCCCTGATGTGGATTGCGCACAGTGCCTTGTTTTTATTGCCATATGCATTGGCGTTGTGGCCTGCGCGGAAATGGTTATGTCATGGCTTCGACTAAAAGCTCGGCTGTCAGGTCATCGGTCACAAGTGTATCGACAAGCCCGCGCTTGATCGCCGCCTTGATAATCGGAACCTTGTGCTTTCCTGCTGCGGTCAGGATCTTGTTGGGGATGTCTGCCAACGAATTCAGATCCACCCCGACCGTTCGGGCGTTGAGCGGATGATCGATTTCGTTGCCATCGGCATCAAGAAACCGGCCAAGCACATCACCAACCGCGCCGGCATCACGCAATTCCTGCATGGTCACGTCGCCGGGCAGTCCGTATTTGACCATAAAGGACAGATCGGACACATCGCCAACAACCAGCAAGGCCGCATCTGCCGACAGGCATCGCTCAATGTGCGAGGCATAGATTTCCTGACTAAGGAACACATCCTTGTCGACGTCATCTGGCAAATAGATCGGGGCTACCAAATGGGAATAGTTGGCATCAAACCGTTCGGCAAAACCCGAGGCGATGCTAAAGGCATTGAAAGATGACCCGGCCGCCGTTCCGCCCATCAAGGCCAGAATTTCAAGATCAGGAACGGAATGCAGCGGCAAACGTTCCATCGCGCGCTGCAACGTCACCCCCCAGGACACGCCAATGCGCTTCCATGGTTGGTTCTTGAGCGTTGTCGAAAGATAGTGCGCCAAAGCCGCACCGACCGGGGCATGGTTGTCATAATTGGCATGATCCACTGGCACCACAAGTGCCTTTGCCACACCGGCCTGCTCAAGACGTTGCTGGACCTCAAGACGCGTCACAAACGGTGATTCGATCTGGATTTTGACAAGTCCAAGCGATTTAGCCTTCTGGATCGCCTGATTGACCCGAAGACGAGTCACCCCCATGTCGCGGGCGACCTCGGCTTGTGTCTGGCCGTTTACATAGTAACGCCAACAAACCTCGGTTACGAACCCTTCCCCGTCCTCAAGCGGCTCTCTTGGCATGCTTTGTTTCCTCTCATGACCCTGCGCATTGCGGCAGTGTGTTTTGTTATAGGCAGCAAACTAACAAATGTATTTAAAAAATTACAAATGAAAATTTTCACTTGCATGCAATTTAATACATATGCATTCTGCCGCGACTGGAACCGCAACTCCAAAGCAACGCAAGATTGCTGATCGCGGTTTCCCTATCAATCCAACGGGAGGAAAACCTATGAATTTTGCACTTAAAGTAGGTGTATCTGCTCTGGCGATGGTTGTTGCATCAAGCACAGCCTATGCCGATGACGCTTTCTGGAAAGAAGCAGCCAAGCCATATCAAGACGTTACCCTTCACGGTGTAACCGAATCGTCGCCGCCTTCGATTTACATCCGAGAAGTCTTGGCTCCGCAATTTGAAGAGCTAACGGGAATTCGGGTCGATATTGAGACGACATCCTGGGATCAGATGTTCGATAAGGCGATCAAGGACATGGAAGCCGGCACCGGCATTTATGACTTGGTATATATTGAACAAGATATCATCTATTCCTATCTCGCTCGTGACTTCCTAGCCGACACCACAAAGCTTTTGGCGGATAATCCGGACCTGAAGGCACCGACCTATAGCGAGGATAATTTCACCACCTTCGCCAACTATTTCCGGGGTGAAAACGGTGATCTTTATGGCATACCGATGGAAGCCTTCATCAAGATCTATCTCTATCGTACTGACCTGTTTAATGACGCCGAGATCAAAGCGGCCTTCAAGGAACAGACCGGTCGCGACCTTGTCCCGGCCACCAGCCATGCGGAATATGCCGAAATCGCGCAGTTCTTCACCAAATGGGGCGAAGATCATGACATGGATTTGTGGGGCACCACCGCACAGGCTCATACCGGCCATCCGGCATCCTGGTACGAATTTTTTGAAACCATCGCGCCGACCTTTGGTGTCTACAACTGGGGCATTGATGCCGATAACAACTTCGCGGCATCAGTCGCCAATGGCGGCGCAATGAACAGTGATGAAGCCAAAGAAGCCATGAAATGGTGGCTGAGCATGCGCGATATCGCCCCGCCAGAGAGTAATGCATCCACCTGGACCGAAGTCGGCACCACCTTTGGTGCAGGCCGCGTGGCCCAGGGGCTGGTTTACGGCGAAAATGCCGGCTGGATTGCCGCTGATGAAACCAAGTCACTAGTTGTTGGTAATGTCGGCGTGGCCCTGCCGCCGCTTCAGGATGGCATCATGGACGAAGTCGAAGGCGGCACCGGCTATATCGGTTATTATGATGGTGGGGCGTTTGGCATTCCATCCACCTCGAAAAGCCAGGAAGCTGCGATGTTGTTCCTGCAATATATCGGTCAGGACGAAGTTCAGCCTGACTGGGCTGTTGCGGCCCCGCGTGTGACAAACAAGTCTACCTATGACGACCCCAAGGTTCAGGCGATGAACGAGGAACTCGGTGGCTATTACGACCTGCTGCGTGACAAGGGATACCTGTTTGCCGGTGCACCGGCATATCCGTTCCACGCTCAGGTTCGCGAAGCTACTGCGCCGATCCTTTATCAGATCCTGACCGGCGACCTTGGCCCGGAAGAGGGCCTCGATCAGATGGCGGCAAAGGCCGAGGCCGAGCTGACCGACCTTGGTTATCGTAAATAGGTCTGTTTCCTGAGAACATCCCTCGTGGTCGTTGTCCATTGATCGGGCAGCGGCCACGAACCGGCTTGGTCCTTTGTGGGGCCATAAGAGCCTGACCGCATCTTTTTCCAGGGAGTAGACGATGCAATCCAACAAACTCGGTTGGATCCTCCTGGCCCCGACGCTGGTGATCCTGTTTTTCTTCGGTGTTTTGCCGTTTCTCTATGTCGTTTTTGTCTCGTTTCATCAATGGAACCCATTTGCGGCATCACCCGAAATGATCTTTAACGGGGCGGAAAATTTTCGCCGCATCGTCTTTGATGACGCCTTCCTCAATTCGCTCGGTGTCACCGTGGCGTTTGTGGTCTTTGCCGTGCTGTCCGAACTGATCATTGGATATCTGCTGGCTCAGGCCTTCATGAAGGAATTCCCCGGAAAATCGATTTTCCGCACCATTCATACCCTGCCGCTCATTATGGCGCCGATCATTGTGGGCTCTGTCTGGAAGCTGATGACCACGCCATCAATCGGCATCATTCCGCACTATCTGGATGAGTGGTTTGGCATCACGATGAATATAGGGACATCGGCCCCGGCCGCCTTTTTGACGATCGTTATCATGGATATCTGGCACTGGACGCCGCTTGTCACCCTGACATTGATCGCTGCCCTTGTCTCTTTGCCGCGCGATCCGTTCGAGCAAGCCCAAATTGATGGTGCCAACAAAGTGCAGACCTTCTGGCACATCACCCTGCCAATGATTACGCCAGCCCTTGTGGCAACCATATTCATTCGTCTGATGGATGCCCTGCGAACCGTCGATGAAGTCTGGATGCTGACCGGGGGTGGGCCGGGCTCATCAACCCGCTTCCTTGGCGTGCACATTTTCAAGGAAGTCTTTCCCAAAACCAACTACGGCTATGGGTCAACCATTTCCGTCATCGTGCTCTACCTGACGATTGTCGTCTGCTGGCTGCTTTATGTCAGCATGCTGGCCCCGCGCAAGAACCGGAAGGGATAAGACCATGAAAAAGCGTAATCCACTCCTCATAACACTCTTCTGGGTTCTGGTCAGTCTGCTAACCCTATTCCCGATCTATTGGCTTTTTGTAATTTCGGTCAAACCAGCCGTACAGCTTTTCAGCACCCCGGATGTAATCGTCAGCAATCCCTATTGGGGCAACTATGCCGACGTACTTGGCAACCGCTTGCTTCGTAGCTACATGGTCAATTCGATGGTGATTTCCACCGGCAATGCCGTGCTCTGCACCGTCCTTGGCTTCTTTACCTGTTATGCGCTGTCGCGTTTTCAGTTCCGCGGCAAGGAATCAATCTTTTTCTGGACGATTACCAACCGCATGGCACCTCCAGCCGTGTTCCTTCTACCATTGTTCCTTTTGATGACGCAGGTCTATCGCGTCGGGGACTTCACCCTGCTTGATACCCGCATTGGTATGATCTTGGTCTATTGCACCTTTAATCTGCCTTTTGCGATCTGGACCCTGCGCCCGACGATTGATGCCATCCCGCGCGAGCTTGATGAAGCCGCCTATGTCGATGGCGCAAGCCCGTGGAAGGTCATCACCGAAATCGTCTTCCCGCTGTGCCGTCCGGGACTGGCTGTGACCCTGATCCTGACTTGGGTCTTTGCCTGGAACGAATATCTTCTGGCCGCGACACTCACCAATTTTGAGGCCCGCACACTTACAACCGGTCTTTCGGAATATGTCACCACCACGGGGACGGAGTGGGGAATTATGGCGACCATTTCGGTCTTTACCCTGATCCCGGCCCTGATCGTGTTTGGCCTGGTGCAAAAACACATTGTCGCAGGCCTGACCTTTGGCGCGGTGAAAGGATAACACCATGACCAAACAAAACGCGACACAGCTCGATACTGCCCCTCTGAGCGAGGAAGAAAACGAAAAGAAACCGACCACGACGCAAGAACGTCAGGGCTTTCTGCCGATTGAAACCAACGCCTTTGACCGTTGTTTCATTTCGGTCGTGATCTGGGTGGCAATGTCGCTCTTCTGGTTCCGTTTTATCGAACCGATGGGCGCATCAATCTGGATTTCGAACGTCATTGCCCTTGCGATTGCCGTCCACATTGTCAGGAAAGGTTAAGTCATGAAATCCCTGGTTCTTGAAAAAAAGGATGACATCACCCTGCGTGACTTTCCTGCCATTGACCGCGAGGAAGAGCTCCTTGGTCCGCGCGACGTTCGCATCAAGATGCACACCGTCGGCATTTGTGGCTCCGACGTGCATTACTACACCCATGGCCGCATCGGCCCGTTTGTTGTCAATGAACCGATGATCCTCGGTCACGAAGCATCAGGCACCGTCATTGAAACGGGGAGCGAAGTCACAACCCTTTCGGTTGGTGACCGCGTCTGCATGGAGCCGGGCGTGCCGGACCCCAACAGCAAGGCCACCCGTCTTGGCATGTATAATGTCGATCCGGCGGTCCGGTTCTGGGCCACCCCGCCGGTACATGGCATTTTGCGCCCGACCTGTGTGCATCCCGAAGCCTTCACCTTCAAGCTGCCCGACAATGTATCCTTTGCCGAGGCCGCCATGGTCGAACCACTGGCCGTCGGGGTCCACGCCGCAACCAAGGCCAAAATCAAACCGGGTGACATCGCCCTTGTGATTGGCGCCGGTCCAATTGGCCTTGTTACCGCCCTGGCCGCCCTGGCGGGCGGCTGTGCGCGGGTTTATGTCGCTGATCTTGCGGAAAAGAAACTTGAAATCGCTGCATCGCTCAGCCCGGCCATCACCCCAATTGACGTTAAATCGCAAAGCATCACCGACATCGTCAAGCGCGACACAGATGGCTGGGGCGCGGATATCGTCTTTGAAGCCACTGGTTCGCCCAAGGCTGCGGCGGGCGTGTTTGAGCCACTTTGCCCGGGGGGATGTGTTGTCATGATTGGCGGCCAGCCCGACCCGATCAGTTATGACGCCGGGGCGGCGATGATCCGCGAAGCCCGGGTCGAAAATATTTTCCGCTATGCCCATGTCTTTCCGCGCTGCGTTGCCATGCTGAGCTCCGGCGCGATCGACGTCAAACCGCTTATCACCAGAACATTCGCATTCGAAGACAGCGTGCGCGCATTCGATATCGCAGCCTCCGCACCACCGGCAGACGTCAAGCTGCAGATCGAATTGCCGCAATAGGGAGAAGCCTTATGGCCGATGTAAAAATAGAAAACGTAATCAAACGCTACGCCAATGTTCAGGTCATGCATGGTGTCGATGTCGATATCAAGGACGGCGAATTTGTTGTTCTGGTCGGCCCTTCGGGCTGTGGCAAATCAACCTTGCTTCGGATGCTGGCCGGGCTTGAGGAAATAACCGACGGCACCATTTCCATCGGCGGGCGAGTTGTAAACGACGTCATCCCCAAGGATCGCGACATCGCAATGGTGTTTCAAAGCTACGCGCTTTATCCGCATAAAACGGTGTATGAAAATATCGGCTTCCCGCTCAAGATGGCCAAACACCCTGAAAGCGAGATAAAGGAAAAAGTCACCAACGCGGCCGAGATCCTTGACCTTGCCCACCTTCTTGACCGCTACCCCAAGCAGCTTTCCGGCGGTCAACGCCAGCGTGTTGCCATGGGCCGCGCCATTGTCCGCGATCCGCAGGTCTTCCTGTTTGATGAGCCGCTTTCCAACCTTGATGCCAAGTTGCGCGTGACCATGCGTGTGGAGATCAAGGAACTCCATCAGCGTCTTGGCACAACCATCGTTTATGTCACCCATGATCAGATTGAAGCCATGACCATGGCCGACAAGATCGTTGTCATGCGCGATGGCCGGGTTGAGCAGATCGGAACGCCGCTTGATCTTTATGACTATCCGACCAACGTGTTTGTGGCGGGCTTCATCGGATCGCCATCGATGAACTTTGTTCATGGCAAGATCGGTGAAGCTGATGGCAAGAAGCATTTTGAATCCGATAACGGCCTGGTCCTGCCAATCCCTGAAACCACCGCCGAAGTTGGTCAGGGTGTGACTTATGGCATTCGCCCGGAACACATCGATATCGGAGAAACCGGCATTGCGATGAACGTCGTGGTCGTCGAACCGACCGGTTCGGAAACCCAGATTGTCGCTAAATCCAACGGCGATCTGATTGATGCACTGGTCAAACAACGTATCGCGGCCCGTCCGGGATCCGAGCTTTTTTATGTGATTGATCCGGCCAATGTGCATCTGTTCGATCGCGATACCGAACAACGGATCTAGGGGCCGATCATGGATGTACCTGCCGCCGTCATTTTTGACCTAGATGGGTGTCTGGTCGACAGCGAACCACTGTCATTGGAAGTCATCGCCACCGAGATGAATTGTCTGGGGATTGATGACGTCACCATCAATTACGTGCGTGACCGATTCCTTGGTGTCTCAATCCAGGATATTTGCAAGCATGTCTCGGACCGGCTTGGCAAAGCATGCCCGGATGATTTCACCCAACGGGTCGAAGACCGGCTGTTGGAGGAATACAAAACCCGGCTGCGCCAAATTCCCGATGCCGAAAACCTGTTGCGGCGCCTGACCGATGCCGGGGTAAAAACCGCCTTGGCAACCGGAAGCTCGCTGCGGCGGATGGGGGCAACGCTTGATATATCGGGCCTTGCCGTGCATTTCACCGGGACGGCGTTCAGCGCCGATCAGGTCACCAATGGCAAGCCTGCCCCTGACCTGTTCCTGCTGGCGGCCGAGGGTATCTCTGTGCCGCCGGAAAACTGCGTGGTGATTGAAGATTCCCCGCACGGGGTCAAAGGGGCGCGGGCGGCCGGGATGACGGCCCTTGGTTTTGTTGGCGGCACACACCTGCATGACATCCGTGCCGATCAGGTACAGGTATTGCTTGATGCAGGGGCCACGGAAATCTTTGAAAGTCTTCAGGAAATTGGAGACGAAATTCTGCACAACCTTAAGTAATGTCATGCTATGACATCGCCACAGATATCGCGTAACTGGCTTCGATGTCCGCAACAAAGGCTTTGGAATGACTTTTCTTGGTATTGACCTTGGAACCTCGGGCGTTCGTTCACTTCTGGTCGATGAAGATGGCCAACCGATCGGCGCGACCGAACGCGCCTATCACGCGGCGCACCCGCATCCGGGCTGGTCGGAACAGAACCCGGCGGACTGGATTGCCGCCCTTGAAGAAGCCATCGCAGAGCTTCGCGACAACTACCCGCAATTTTCCGCCCTGCGCGGCATTGGCGTTGCCGGCCACATGCATGGCGCGACCCTTCTTGATGACTCTGGTCGCCCGCTTCGCCCCTGCATCCTGTGGAACGACACGCGCTCCCACGCCGAGGCCGCCCGACTGGACGCCAAGGATCAGGTACGTGCCATTTCCGGCAATATCGTTTTCCCGGGCTTTACCGCTCCCAAGCTCGAATGGGTCCGCGCACACGAACCCGAAATTTTTGCCAAGACCGCCAAGGTGCTGCTGCCTGCGGCCTATCTGAATTTCTATCTGACCGGCGACTATGTCGCGGATATGTCTGACAGTGCAGGCACCTCATGGCTTGATGTTGGCAACCGCAGCTGGTCTGACACCTTGCTTGAGGCGGGAAACGTGCGCGCCGATCAGATGCCGCGTCTGGTCGAGGGTACGGAGGAAGCCGGTCGTCTCCGTCCTGCCCTTCTTGACAAGTGGGGCTTGAGCGGCCCGGTTTCGGTTGCTGGCGGGGCTGGTGACAACGCGGCTGCGGCATGTGGCATCGGCGCGCAGGATGAAGGCCAGGGCTTTGTTTCGCTCGGCACATCGGGGGTACTGCTTTCAACACGTGACGGTTATCACCCTGCACCCGAAACAGCGCTTCATACCTTCTGCCATGCCATTCCCGGGCGCTGGTATCAGATGGGCGTCATGCTTTCGGCAACTGACAGTCTCAATTGGCTGGCCCGCATCACCGGCCAAAAACCGGTTGAGCTGGCCACAGAACTGGATGGCACCTTACAAAAACCGGGCTCCGTTCGGTTTCTGCCCTACCTGTCGGGCGAGCGCACCCCGCACAATGATGCTGAAATCCGCGGCAGCTTCACCGGCCTTGCCACCGACACCAGCCGTGCGGACCTGACCCGTGCAGTGCTTGAAGGTGTTGCCTTTGGCCTGCGCGACAGTTTCGAGGCGCTTGTCGCAACCGATGCCAAGCTTAATCAACTCATTGCAATTGGTGGCGGTTCGGCATCACGCTACTGGATCGAACTGATCGCAACCGCCCTTGGCGTCCCGCTGTCGCTTCCTAAAAGCGGCGAGTTTGGCGCCGCCCTCGGTGCTGCCCGCCTTGGCATGACCGCGGCCACGGATGTGGCAACAGATACCGTCATGACCATTCCGGAAGTCCGCGAAACCATCGACCCCAGTCAGGCCCTCCGCCCGGCTTTCGAAGACGCCTACCAAGGCTTCCGCGCCGCCTACCCGGCCATCAAGGCAGGCCAGTAAGCTATCCAAGGTAAAGGGATCCGGGCTCTGGAAAATCTAACGCAAATAATCAAACAATGACAGATCAGTCATCTGCGCCGTGACGGAGTAGGATGCTTCGAGCTGCATTGACAGGGTTTCAAGTGTAACCACCGCTTCGGCAAGATCTACATCTGTCAGGTTGCTGACCGTGGCTTCTGCGGTCAGTTGAAAATCCGTATGCATATCAATGATGTTTTCAAGCTTGTCTTGGGTATAGGACACCTGATTTTGGAGTTCCGAGATACCGGCGACGGCTGCTTCCAGAAGCTCGGCTGCCTCCTGCAAAGCAACCTCGTCGACTGGATCTGTATCTGCATAGGCCGCGAGGTTGAGAGCACGCAAAGCATTCTCGAACGTTTCGTTGTCAGCAGTGATGCCATACTCAATCGTCGTGCCGTCTGCTACCTTGGCAGAGGCAATATCGCTGTTCCCGGAATAGTAGGACGTATCGGTCGTTGTCGGACTTGTTTTTGCGGGGTACGCCGTAGCACTGACGTCGACAGGTTCCCTATCAGTCGCTGAACCCGCATAGATGTAACGGCCTTCATATTCGGTATTGAGCAAGGAAGCGAAGGTTTCCAATGCGGCTGTTGCAGACTCTGCAATACCATATGAGTTCTCTGTCCCGGTGCTCAAACCTGCAGAAATATCTGCTGTCATATCGGTCAGAACATCGACCATGTCGTTAAGGGTCGAATAGTAAACCTCAACCCTTCCCTGAATTTCCTCGGCAATTTCGCTATAGGCTGCGGCTTGCGAAACCTCGGCACTCAGGGTCGCGATCAGATACGAGTTTTCTGACACGCCGGAATTTGAACTGGCGATTTTGCCGGAACTTGATTGCTCTGTTGCCTCCGCTAGTTGGGTTTGCACGGAACGGATCTGGCTCAACATGTTTTCTTGCATTGCCGCTGTTGAAACTCTCATGACTAATTTCCTTACCGCACGGCCTCAAGCAGCGTATCCATGAGCGACTGGGTAATTTCCAGCACAGCTGCCGCGGCCTCATAGGCGCTTTCAAGATTACTCAGCGTCAAAGCTTCTTCATCGGTATTGACGCCGTAATTATTGGAAAATGTTTCAACCAAGTCCTCATAAGCTTCCAATGAGACACTTGCTTCAGTATCCGCCGCTGATGCCTGCTGAGCGACATCCGACAATATCTCTGCCCCATAATCCGAAAAGGTCGTTTTGGTTGAACCAAGATTGCCGGCATCCGAATAACTGATGTTTTCGTCAAAGACATCGGCCAGGGCCTCGGTGATGTCGGAGCTTGATGATGAAATCACACTGTCGCCAACGGCCAGTGCCGCATCATCCGAACCCGTTCCAACCGGCAACCTGCTGCTATCGGCATCCCAGTCCTCATTCAGCGAAATGTTGCTGGCACCGGTTCCTTCAAACATGTCATTCAAGCCGAAATAGGCAGAAAACCCCTCTGCGTCTGTTCCCACTTCTGCGTCCATATTGACAATCGACACACCATAATCGTCATCCGTTGTCGCGATTGTCAGCGTCCCATCGGCATTGACAGATGCGGTTAAATTGCCTGAGGCATTAATCTCATCGACAAGGTCCTGAACCGTTGTAACGGTCGTAAGGTCGATATCGACGATCTCAACGGCATTACCTTCATCATCTGTTGCGACCAGGCGCACTGTTCCGGTCCCGGAAAAGGCATCGGTCAAATCGGTCTGGGTTGTGCCGGTCAGGTCGCTTGGCGGCGGATATGCTGTTCCGAGATTTGAAACCTCGTTCAAAGCATCCATGAGTGTCGTCGCCAGATTGTCGAGTTCTGCCTGAATATCGGGCAAAGTCTCGTCACGCAGATCGATCAACCCGCCAAGTTCACCGCCCGATATATCGTCCGAGATCGATTGCCCATTCACGGTCACATCCGCGAAGTTGGTATCCACATTCACCGACCCGGCCGCGTTATAGGACAGCTCCTGAACCTGACTGCCAACAACGAGCGTGCCACCAATATAGATGTTCGTATTGTTCGATGAGTCCGTGTAATAGGAAATATCCACCAGTTCCGACAGTTCATTGATTGCCTGGGCGCGGGCATCGTTCAGCTCGCTACTGGAAAGAGTGGAGTCAGCTGTGCCGCTAAGCTGCTTGTTGTAGGAATCAATTTCATAAAGCAGCTCATTGATCTGATTGACGGTATCTTCAATTGATTGATCCGCACTGGCCCGCTGATCCTGAACCGTCGCCGACAGACTGTTCAACTCATCAGCCACGGCTTCTGCATCATTGAGAACTGTGGATTTCGCGGATTGGCTATCTGGACTTACCGACAAGGCCGCCAATGACGTTTCAAGATCGGTAATCAGGGTCGAAATTGCACCATCATCACCAATGTCGCCAAAAGCACTCGCGACTGTTTCGAGCGGTGTCGAAAATACTGATGCATAACCGCTCTCGGATGCTGCCTCACTGATCGATTTCAACAGATAACTGTCGACATCCGATCCGACCGATGTGATCGTGACCCCGGTCGTCGCGCCAGCCGTAACACTACTCGCCGTGCTGGTCGATTTGGCGGTGTAACCGTCAACGGATGCATTGGCGATATTCTCCGAAGACACACTGATCCCGGCCTGGCTTGTCTGCAAGGCACTTAACGCAGCAGTTTGTGCAGCACGGATCGACATGTTTCGGACCTGTTTGGCTGAAATGTGTGTTCAATCGCTGTGCCATATTCCGACGCGACTGAAGTTTGACTCACATTTTGATGCTTAGAATACGCTGATGAAGGCCACCACGGACGTCGCCATCCTGACCATAAGACGGCGTCTCGTCTGACGCGGTTGCTGCCCAGCCAGCACGAATACGCCTCAGACATGCTTCGCGCTTTGCCTGGAGGCGAATATTGTTTCGCTTCAGTTTGGCACGCAGTGCATTGACCTTTTTGATATCCAGGAACAATCCGGCCAACGGATTGCTGCTGTTTTCCTTGCGCTGGGCTGCAATTTCGCCATGCAGTTCATCTTCGAGCGCATTCTTTTCGTGGGTAATGTCAGGCAGTAGGTCGTACTTTGCCTGTTCGAGAATGCGCCATTCGACATCCAGCAATTCAGACAAACGGTCCATGACTTCTGCAATTTTGTCACTGTCGCATGGCATCACGGGTGCTTGGACGGTCATGAGAACCTCTCCTTAGTTAACCGACGAAATAAGGGTGTCATACATGTCGCTGGTGGTTGAAATGACCTGAGCTGCGGCGGAATACGCCTGCTGTGCGACAATCATGCGCGAGAATTCAGTGGTGGTGTCGACCGTGGAACTTTCCAGGGAATAGGACGCAATTGTTCCGGTACCACCATCACCAGGGGTCTTCAGGACATAACTGCCCGACGTATTGCTTTCGCGATAAACTGTATCGCTATACGCGGTGAGACCGTCCGCATTGGTGAAATCGGCCAGAACAACCTGATAGACCGGTTCACTGACACCATTTTCGTAGGTCACCGACACGACACCGTCATCCGAGATGTCGATCTCGGCAATTTCACTGTAGTTCGAGCCATCCTGGTCAACGGAATACAGGGTCATGTCCCCGTCTTCCTCGTCAGAGGCGTATTGCTGCAGACCATCGCTGGAACCGGCTGTCCCGAAATCGGTAACGATGGAGCTATCAGAAGCGCCAGTCGTCCATCCGGTGATGGTCAGGGTGGCACTGTCGGTCACATCCGTACCGCCGGAATCCTCAATTGATTCAAGTTCACCATCCGAATTAAAGGTAATCGTCAACGGACCACCTGAAGACGTGCCGGTTACTGTCGTGCCGTCAGAGGTCAAAACCGGGTCGGAATAGTCGACTTCCCATTCATTTTCGGCGGTTTTTGTGTAGGTGTAGGTCACCGTATGACTGGTCCCGAGACTGTCAAATACTTCGACATCGACGGAGAAGTCATCACCGACGTCTGCATCTGCTGGCAGGTTGGCAACAATTGAGGTTTCTGTTGTTGCCTCTGCCGTACCGGTCAGATTCTCAAGGTTGATTGTTGATAGTGCCGCGGTACTTGTCGGGACTGTCCCTGATGCCGGATTTCCGTCCTCGTCGAGCGCATAGCCCATCAAGTAATAGCCGGAACTATTGACAAGGTTGCCTTCGGAATCTGCCGAAAAATCACCTGCGCGGGTGTAAAAGGTGCCCCCGCTGGCATCCGTGACCACAAAGTAACCATCACCTGAAATCGCCAGGCTGGTCGCAGAGGTATCGGACTCAATCAAGCCTTGCGTTGAAATATTGGTCAGCATCGTCGCGGTAACGCCGTTGGCGCTCCCCTGTGTCGACGATCCCGGGTTGGTGACCAGCGAAGAAAACGCCGTCGTGCTGTCTTTGTAGCCCGTGGTTTCACTGTTTGCGATGTTCCCCGAGATGACGCCAAGTGATGTGGATTGTGCATTCAAGCCGAGTACGGCTGCGTTCAGAGCACTATTGAGACTCATGATCTTGATCCTTCATTTCAGGAAACGGTCTGCGTGCCTTGCACGCTTGAGATCGAAACATCGACCCCGTTCACATACAGCACAGCTTCATCACCAGTGAGATCAATTGCCGACACGACACCGGTCATCAAGGTTTCGGATGAGATAGAGTTACCATCGGAATCAGTGGCGCTAACCGACAGGGTATAAGTCCCCGAACTCAGGGTTTCACCGTCATCGGTGGTGCCATCCCAGACAAAACTGTTCGAGCCCTCCGATCCGCTTTCCGTGGTTTCATAAACGACATTGCCATCCTCGTCGGTGACGCTGAGCGTCACACTCGAAGCATCGTCTTCAAGCACGTAGTACCACTCGGCTTCACCGTCCTCGAGTGGTGCTGTATCACCCACAGCAACAATATCAGTACCGAGGTAAGCCTGAGCAGCACTGTCATCGACAACCCCCTGCAGAGCAGTCAGGGCCTCCGAAAGGTTTGAGAGAAGAGAGTTGTTCTCCTCAGCCAGTTCAAGCTGCTCAAAGGTTGCCAATTGCGTTGTGATTTCCGAGACATCTTCAGGATCGGTCGGATCCTGGTTCTCCAACGTTGTCAGCAACAACGTCATGTATGTCTCGTAGGTAGAGTCATCACTTGTCGTTGAAGATGTCTCTGTTGAGCTGCTGCTCGAAGAAGACGTTGACGACGTCAGGCTATCGTATGTCAGGCCACTGAGATAACTCATCACCAACTCCGGGCAAGAACGTTTAAAGGCGCTAATGTTCTTTACACGGACGTTTCCCGAGAAACTGGCGCATGAAATTCAGATTTTTGGAAAATAAAAGAGGGATGCTTTCGCATCCCTTTGAAACAATGACTTTATTGTTCGTGTGGCGGTGGACCAGGCGGACGGATCAATGTCATCTTTTCCCGGTCATCCTGTGAAAGCCTGATGGTCACATTCGCCATGTGATCCAGAACCACACTCAGATCGTTGCCAACCGCATTTTTAAGTTCAGCGTAAGCTTTGCGGATCTCGGCATCCGTTACATCTGGATCGGCCAAAACTTCCTGTAAAGCAGCTTCAAGGAGCCTCGGGTTCTGGCGCTCACGGATCTTCGAAGTGACAGGCTCAAACTCGCTGTCGAAGATGACCTTTCCTTCAGCACTCAACCGGCTGCGAATTGCGCGTAGCAACCCGATACTTGGCGGTTCGGTCGGATTGTCAAATGCTGGTGGCGGCGGAGGTGGCATGAAATTGCGGAATACAGGCAGCCCCGTCACAAGCGTGCCAGCAAGCGCGCCGATCAAAAACAAGTTCACGGCCAGCGATGCCAACATCAGTTTGCGCATGGAAGACACCCGACGGAACGCAAAGCTCATTGGCCAGCCTCCCTCTCATGCAAGCGCGTGTCAAAATCCGCGGCTGCTGGCAGTTGCTCAAGCGAATAGATATGTCTTTCAAGCAGTTCGCTCAATCGGGCTTCTTCGGCCGTGGCGGTATCTTGATGTCCCTGTTCGACTGTCAGGGTGACGCCAAAAACAAATCCGGCCAGAACACAAACCGCCATGCCGGTCAGGGAAAAGACACGTTCTCCCATCCTGCCGAGAGTACCATCCTTGCGCACCGTATGATTTGTACTGTCCTTGGCAATCGCTGAGGAGGTCGGTGAAACAGAAACCGTGGCTGGATAAGTGCGGCGTGCGGGGCCATCCCCCGTCGGTGCAGCACTTGCTGCGGCGACATGCCGGCGAGATTTCGGACGATCATCAATTACCTGGAAAGGACTGTCTTCTTCGACATCATCTGCGTCGGTATCAGGCGCGGCGTGTTTCTCTGAAGCTTCAATGGCGTCAAAAATATCATCGATGGCCTTGTGCTTGCCCATCAAGACGGGATCATCGGCAAGAATATCTTCAACAGCACGCAACGATCGGTGCAACTCGGCGGCACGGACATCATTTGCGATAAGAACATTGGCTTCTCGGCGCAATGCTTCTGGCCAGGAACTCAAATCCCAGCCATGTTGATCCAGTAGTTCTTCGAAATGCTCGAGTTTCACAGCTCACCGCTTTTTAATAGGACGAACTTACCTGTTCGAACGACATTTGAACCTAATCGGTTCTCAAATTGATTTCAACTCTTCACGCAACCGCTTTCTGGCGCGTTTCAGGAGCGATTCCATGGCGTTAACCGAAACCCCCATGATCGAGGCGGCCTCCTGATTGGACAGTTCGCGATCATAAAACAGGTTAATGGCAATTTGTTGTTGGTCAGACAGATTTTTGATCGCTTTGCGCAGTCGCTTGAATTCCTGATGTTGGGCCAATTTGTCGACGGCTGACATGCTCACATCAGGGACTTCATCAAGTTCCTGGCCGCCCACAGCCTGAGGTTTGCGCTTGATATCAATAACGCGATTGACGGCCACCCGATAAAGCCAGGTCTTGAACGTTGCGCCACCATCAGCCTGCCATTTTTCGCGATGCAGCCAGACACGCACGAAAACATCCTGTGCGACATCTTCGGCATCACCGCTAACAAGCCCCATTCGGCGAGCAACACCAACAATTCCACGGTAATAGCGTTCGACGATCACTCGATACGCCGCCTTGTCGCCTTGCACCATGCGCGCAACAAGGGCGTTGTCATCAAGTTCTGTCAGGGCTGCTTTTGCCGACGCAACAGCAGATGTACCTGAACTTGTCGTCACAGCTTCGCGCAAACCTACACTCAAGCATCCCTCACAACACTGTTCCGATCATCGGATGCCCTGATTGGGCTTGAACAGTCCTACGTGGATCGACTTTCGAGAATTTTTCCCATTCACGCGCAAGCTCTTGCAGGTTGCGGTCAACGACCTCGTATCGTTCCTCCATGGAACAATCCCTGCGATTGCGTGCGAGCAATTTAATCATTCTGGCATAAAAGGCAAAGAGATCTCTTGAAAGCTCTGGCGCAGAATCCGGTGCGATACATGCTTGCAAGGCCTTAAGCCTTTGTACAACAATGGTCTTCTCACGCTGCTCCTGCTCGAAATCTCCCTGTTCTCTGAACTGCCATGCCTCACGAAGATGCTGACGCGTCTTGGTCAGGGCGATCACCATCATTGCAATTGGCGAGGTTGTTCTTAGTGCGTTGTTATAAAGTGCCGTCGCGCCCGCACTGCGATAGGCTTTCTGCGCAGCAGTTGGAGCATAATTAGTCATCGTCACCCCATAAGGCTTCAAGTTGTTCGCGCAATAGCTGAAGCTGGTAGAGTTCAGCTTCAATTGCAGAATATCGCTCGGTTAGTTCGGCCGCGTATTTGGTCGCGTCTTCGGTGATCTCCTCGACATCATCTTCCAGGTCATCGACCTGTTCCTCGAGACGTTCAAGCCGGTTCGAAATCAAACCGTCCGAGCTGTTGGTGTAACGGTCCAGGGAATCGGTCAGGTCATAGGCAAGACCGCTTTTGACAGTGACCTCGACGCTTTGCGATGTGTCGCCACCAAAGAACAGCGTGACACCCTCGTATTCACTGCCTTCGGCACCCACCAGCTTGTTGTCACTGATGGTAAACAGGCTGTCATCGCCATCGACACTGGCTGATGTGATATTGCCATCAGCATCCGTCACGATGTCGATCGCAAAGGTCCCGGTGTAGGAACCGTCCGCCTCGGAGACCAGGAGATCTTCTGAATCTGTACTTCCCGAAAAGGAAAACAGTGCTGCGACTTCGTCAAAGTCGGAAACAAGCGCTTCTTCAAGCACGTCAGACTCAATGACCAGGTAATTGCTATCATCAAGCGTGATGCCGATAGAGGCCAGCGTGGCGTAAGTATCACTGTCATTGGTAAAGGACAGTGCGTCATAAACAGCCGACGACACAGAGCTCAGCAGGCTGTCGCCAAACAGGACCGCGTCCTCATCGGCACCTTCACCAACTTCATAGGCCTGATTGGTTATGATGAAGCTGCGCAATTCGTTATAGGCAGTGACGAATTCCTCAATCGCACTATAGGCGGAGCTCGCATCATCTTCGACTTGAAGCGTAATCTCTGTACCTTCTTCCTCGGCATAGAGATACAGCGTCACCCCATCGATTACATCGTCAACTGTGTTGCTGCTGCGGGTAACTTCCACGCCATCAACCGAAAAGATCGCCTGGTCCGCTGTAACAAGTTCGTTGCTGTATGAACCATCGGCTTCAACAAAACCCAAGGACTGGGCAATTAATGTGTCTGCACCATCGGTATCAAAGGTGATCTCCTGACCGGTATCAACCGCGGAAAGGACCAACATATATTCGTCGTCAGATACCTTCAGAACACTTGCACTCACACCTGTGGTGGCAGTTACCTCGTTGATCGCTTCTGCGATATCGGCAATCGACATGTCTTCCGTAATTTCGACATCGACGGCTTCATAATCATCACCGGCAACAAGGCTCAATGCGCCGCTCAATGCCTGTGCCGTGCTATTGTCTGTATTGGTATCGCCACCGAGCTTGTGCGCTGCTGCCAACTGCTTGACTTCGAGGGTGTAACTCCCGGCCGTTGCCGTATCATCGACCAGCACACCGACAACATCCGAAGCATCGGTATTAGCATCAGAGGATGACAGATAGGCCGACTTTCCAACCCAGACATCATCGCGCAAGCTGTCGAGTTCGGCTTCCGCGGTTAAGGCTTCTGCACTGCTCTCCAGGGTCTCAAGCAGGGTCTGCAAATCTTCGAAGGCCGCAATCTCAAGCTCGATGTCATCGATTTCGGCCTCGACGACATCGGCGACCTCCATCTTTGTATCATAGGCATCCTGAACGAGCTCGGCTGTATCAAGATCCGTCAGGCCCGAAACATAAGACGAAGAAGCATAGCTCGACGACGTTGTTGAGTTGATGGTCGACATACTCCCCTCCTTCTGCCTTCAATCGAAAAAATCAGGGCCATCCGGGGGGCTCTCAACACCGGATGGCCCTGTCACGAGTTAGCTCAGCAAACGCGAGAGCTTCTCGAGATTCTCATTGGAGATCGACAGCGCCTGAATGGCGGAATCCATCTTCACACCCAATTCGGTCTGATCGGCACTAAGGGCGGCAATATCGGCGTCCATATAGACGCTCATTGCAGATTCCAGGTTGGTTTTGGCCGTTTCGATGTTGCCCGCGGCATAGTCGAAGCGAGACATCATTGCACCGACCGATGCACGACCTGCGGATACAAGCTCGATCGCGGCTTCGATCTCACCCAGCGCGGTCGTCGCGTTGGTCGAAGAATCAACCCCGGCCGCAATGGCCAAACCTGTCGTGTCGTAGGCTTGCCCGATCGTCACATCAATCGCGGCTGCCGCAGAGTCGGCAGAAACGGTGAAGCCCTCGTCATAGGTGCCATCAAGAAGCGACGTATCGAAATAGGTCGTCGATTCAACGATGGAATCAATCTGGGAGCTCAGCTCTGTATATTCATCGTCGAGATACGCACGCTCGGTATCGGTCACGGAACCCGAAGATGCCTGCGATGCCAGCTCGTACATCCGTTCCAGAATGTCGGCGATTTCGGCCAGACCACCATCGGCAGTTTCAAGAATTGCCGTCGCAACTTCAGCGTTGTCAGCCGCCTGATCCCAAGCCGCATAGTCGACCGACATCGCGGTATAGACGGCAAGACCCGCAGCATCATCGGACGCAGAGTTGATCGACTGACCGCTCGACATCGCGGTCAGAACCGAGGTCATTTCGTCAGTGGTTTTGTTAAGGCTCGACACCGCAAGGGTGGCCGACATGTTTGTGTTAATACTCGCCATTTTTCATACTCCTATATGGACCTCTGCGTTGACATACCTGCCAACACGCCCCGGAAAAGGGGCCGATACAAGGTCACACGCGAGCGCTGGGAAAAACTGGCGGTGTTTTTTCTATTTTCTTGCAAGAACAGTCAGAAGACTGACTAACCCATTGAATAAACATACTTCTCATAAAGGAAATTTTGATCAGCACTACAAAACAGGCCTATCCCGAATTATGACAATTCAGCACTCAACAGTTTAGCGTGAGAGAGGTCATGAAGTGTTCGGCAACAATGTGGGAAAAGTTGTCACGTGCCACAAAAGCTGACATTCGACTCCTCGCGAAATCAATGCCTTAGCATTTTCGATTGCCAGATAAGTTGTCATCGATTGTCACATAAGATGACAAAAACCTACAGAATTGACAGAAAAGCTGACAATTATTCACCGCACCTAGCGTCACCTAGAAATCTGCATCAAACACGCTGTTGTCCAGAAACTGATCAAGACCAACAAGAGATCGATCTGGCGCATCAGCCAAGCCTTCTATGCGCCAGTCATCCTTCGGGACCAACACATCAAGCCCGTCAACAGCCGTACGATAAAGGTCCGGCCGATAGACATTGGGGATAACAGATTGCAGGTCTGCATCTCCGGGAATTTGCCCCCAACGCTTCATCTGCTCACCAAGCCAGCGCCCCTGTGACAACCAAGGGAAGGTCGCAGTGTAACGATAAAACACATGGCGATCAGGAAGGTCCGCGGGCGGCTCCCCCGGACGCAGAACCGGCTTACCACTAAGCGACGCCTTGAGCACCTCAAACGGAGCACCCACATTGGCTTCTTCGGACAAAATGTGGGCCAGCTCTATCCGGTTGCCCGGCTGGTCTGCCCATTCTGCTGCCCTGACGAGCGCACGCACCAGCGCCGACACCAGTTCGGGCTTTGAGTTCGCCCAATCTTCGCGCAGGCCCAGAACCTTTTCCGGACTGCGTGACCAAATATCGTCCTTGAGTGCGACAATTACACCATCGCCGTGAAAGACGGCACGCTGGTTCCATGGTTCCCCGACGCAATAGCCATCGACCCAGCCATTGCGCAAACTGTCAAACATGCGCGGCGGTGCAATCACCCCGATATTCACATCCTTGTCCGGATCAATACCGGCAGCCGCCATCCAGTATCTAAGTTCATAATTATGGCTTGAGAACGGAAACACGGTCGCAAAGGACAAGATCGGGCGACCTTCTGCCTTGTCTTCATCAATGACCTTCTTAAGCGCACGCGCCGATTGTCCTCGCGGGCCATGCATCGCCGATGGATCAGCTTCCAGCATCCGCTGATAAAGCTGGGTTGAAACCGTAATCGCATTCCCGCCCCGACCGAGCGCCATCGGGACAACGATATTCTGAACTGGCAAGCCACCCAATCCCAACCGCGCAGCAATCGGAATACCGGCCAACAGGTGGGCCGCGTCAAACATGCCAAAGGAAAGCTTGTCTCGAATGGCCGCCCATGACATTTCGCGCACAAGTTCGAGTTCGATATTTTCCTCCGCGGCGAAACCCATCGCGCGCGCCACGACCGGAATGGCACAATCCACAAGCGGGACAAACCCAAGACGAACCTTGTCTGCCATCAATCAAAACTCCAACTGAAACGCCGTAATAACACTTTGCGCGATCTCGTAGATCTTGCGGTTCTGCTTCATGGCGTTTTTGCGCAGAAGGTTATAGGACTCTTCTTCGGACAGGCCTTTTTCCTTCATCAAAAGCCCTTTGGCCCGTTCGATCAATTTGCGCTCATTAAGCTTGGCCTGCGCTTCGTCACGTTCGCGGCGCAACTGATCAAACACGTTGAAACGGGAAATTGCCATGTCGACAATCGGGCGAATGCGGTCCTGACGCAGTCCATCAACAACATATGCACTGACCCCGGCCGAAACAGCCTCCTGAATCATCGAGGCATCGCTTTGATCAACAAACATCGCGATTGGACGGGCAATCGCGCGCGATACCTGAAACATCTGCTCAAGGGTATCGCGGTCCGGGTTTTCAAGATCGATAATGATGATGTCAGGGGCTAGCGCCTGAATGCGCTCGACCAGGTTGTGCGAGGTTCCAATCCTTGAAACCCGTGCATATCCGCTTTCGACCAGGCCGCGCTCGACAATAGCCGCGCGATCGGGATCTTCGTCGATTACCAGAATGTTGTATTCTTCCAGCTTTACCAAGTTACCCCTAAACTCCCTGACAGCCTTTTGTCAGCCAGACCTCTCCAATAAGTCTTTTTATGTTTTGGCCCGTTTTCGGGTCCATCTTTTTGTTCGGGATGCGACAAACGCCGCATCCCGAAAAGATCAAAACTCAGATCACATTATTCCGCTGCAACCGGCGTACCGCCCGACGCGGAAGATGTGCTCAAACGTTCTGCATGTGCACGTTCGAAACGTTCCTTTTCCTCGGCCTGTGTTGCGGCAGAGAACCGAACGGCCAATGCGGCGAACGAACAAATGATAACCGCAACGCCGAGATAAAGAAGGCCTTCCTGATAGGTAAGCGCTTCAGACTTGAACAAGAAGCCCGCGGCAACTGCACCGGCATTACCGCCGGCACCAACGATGCCTGCCACCGAACCAAGTGCCTTGCGGTTCACAAATGGAACGATCCCGAAAGTTGCACCTTCAGACATCTGAACAAACAGCGAGAAGACGATCATCACCGTCACGGCAACAACCAGCGCCTCCATCTGAGAGAAAGCAACAAGTGCCACACCTTCGATGAAAAGCGCCATGAACAGGAATTTCACACGCCCTGAAAGTCCACCCTTGGCAGCAAACTTGTCAGAGAACACACCACCAAGGGTGCGTGCAAAGATGTTCATCAAACCAAACAGACCGGCAATCATGCCAGCGGTTGCCAGCGAAAGCTCGAACTTGTCGAAGAAATAGATCGCAGCAATGTTGTTGATCGTCAGTTCAACGCCGAAACAAGCGGCATATACAAGGAACAATGCCCATACGCGGTAGTCGGACACAGCTGCCAACATACCCTTGGTCGCACCGGCAGTGTCATCTTCGGGTTTCAACGCACCACTTTTGCGCATTTCGGCATAGTTGCCGTCCGGGCAATCAGTGGTGAAGACCCAGTAAAGCACAGCCACAACCAGCATGATCGCACCCGGGAACACCATTGCCAAACGCCAGCCCATGGTTTCAGCCACACCAAAACCAAGCACCATGGCGAGAATTGCCGGCATGACCATCTGGGTTACGCCACCACCGAGGTTACCCCAACCTGCCGTCGTGGCATTTGCCGTCCCGACCACGTTTGGCGCAAACATCATCGAGGTATGATACTGCGTGATGACAAAGGATGCCCCGATCGAGCCAATGGCAAGACGGGCAAGCAAGAAAGTCTCATAGCTGTCGGCAAGACCGATCAACATGACCGGGATCGAGCCGAGCACAAGAAGACCGGTATAGGTCTTGCGCGGGCCGATCTTGTCACAGAGCGGACCGATCAGAAGACGCACAAGTACCGTAATCGCAACCGAGGCGATAATGGTGCTGCCGATTTCACTTTTACTCAGACCAAGATCATCGCGCACCAAAGGCATCAGCGGTGCAATCCCGAACCAGCCAAAGAAGCACAGGAAGAAAGATAGCCAGGTGAGGTGGAAGGTACGCATCTGCACAGTCTTGAGACTGAAGAGATTTATGCGTGTAGCCTTGTTCTTGATTTCCATGATTTGAAGCCCTTCGTTTAGGCCGCACAGAACATGATGTCTGTTAAAAACGACCGACGGTTTTTCCCCATGGGCCTCATGCTTCATCTGGAAGATGTCCGCAGGCGGCCCGTCATTCGTATCGGAAAGGCTGCGCGGTCATCGCGCGGCAGTTCCAAACGTCTGATCGTCCGCCGTTGGACGAAGAACTGTGAGCCACCCGTCATTGGGCATGCTTTCGTCAAAGCTGCTCACACGCTGACATGGTTGCAAACAGCGCGCCAATTTTTCCGCGATGCGGCAAAAATGCAGCAAGCATCTGATTTTGCGAAATTTAATCTGAGCGCAGATGCACAGAAGAAATATGACCAACAGAAAACTTGATAAAGTTGCCTAAAAATAATTCATGCACAAAAAGTAGTGTCTATTTTTTAATCAAATCGGCAAATGTCGAACTCAACAAAAAATTATCCCACTCGAAATTCACAGGCTATTTCAATCGCCTACCAGTTTCTTCGCCCCTCCCTGATTTCTGGCACGATCCTTGTATATACGGGAGTATGAGCGCAGGCACTGTCGCCCGCAGCTCCGGCGAAATGCCGATTGCATATATATAGAATCCAACGACGGGTTCACCGGATAACGACGTCCGTTGCGAAATGCCTCTTTCGAGGGCAGGCCGCATCGGGCGTTTTTTTGTGCCAACTTCGCATCCCGCGACGAGGAGCCAGAGACAAATGAACCACGTCACTGCAGCAATACGAACCCAAAAGGCCCGCCTGGTTGTCATCGGCAACGGCATGGCCGGAATGCGCACCGTTGAAGAAATCCTGTCCCGCGCACCGGAAAAATACGACATCACCGTTTTCGGTGCTGAACCGCGCGTGAACTATAACCGCATCATGCTTTCCCCCTTGCTTTCCGGCGAAAAGAGCTTTGACGAAATCGTCATCAACACCCCGGAATGGTATACGGAAAACAAGATCCACCTTTATTCCGGCGATCCGGTAGTCGAGATTGACCGCACCCGCAAAGTGGTGATTTCGAAAAGCGGTACGGAAACCGAATATGACGAGCTGCTGCTTGCCACAGGTTCTGATCCGATCATCATCCCGGTACCCGGCCACAAGCTTGACGGTGTTGTCACCTTCCGCGATGTCGATGATGTCGACACCATGCTGGGTGCAGCAGCAAAAGGTGGCCCGGCAGTTGTCATCGGTGGCGGCCTTTTGGGTCTCGAGGCCGCTGTTGGTCTGCAATCGCGCGGTATGGATGTAACGGTTTTGCACCTTGCGGGCCATGTCATGGAACGCCAGCTTGATCCGTCTGCTGGCTATTTGCTGGCGCAGGAACTCGAACGGCGCGGCATCACAGTGATTACCGAGGCCGACACCGCCGAAATCGTTGGCACAGAAAGCGTAACGGGTGTCCGCCTCAAGGACGGACGCATGATCCCGGCTGATCTGGTGGTTATGGCTGTTGGCATTCGCCCGAATGGACGTCTTGCAGCAGACGCTGGCCTCGCAGTCGAACGCGGCATCGTCGTTGATGATGTCATGACCACCAGTGATCCGGCGATTTTTGCGGTTGGCGAATGCGTACAGCATCGCGGTCAATGCTATGGCCTGGTTGCCCCGCTGTTTGAAATGGCCAAATCGCTGGCTGACCACCTGGCAGAAATCGACACCGATGGCTATGCCGGCTCGGTCACATCGACCAAGCTTAAAGTCACCGGTGTGGATGTATTTTCCGCTGGTGACTTTTCTGGTGGCGGCGAGACCGAGGAAATTGTCTTCCGCGATGCCGGCCGTGGCGTCTACAAACGCATCGTCCTTGAAGACGGCAAGATCAAGGGCGCGGTACTGTACGGCGACACAACCGATGGCGGCTGGTATTTCCAGCTGATGAAGGATTGTGAAGACGTCACTGAGCTGCGTGACACACTTGCCTTTGGCCAGGCATTTGCCGGGGGTGCTGCCGGAAACCCTCTTGATGCCGTTGCAGCCCTGCCAGACGATGCAGAGATTTGTGGCTGTAACGGCATTTGCAAAGGTTCAATCGTTGCTGCAATCAATGAAAAGGGACTGACCACCCTTGATGAAGTCAAAGGCCATACCAAGGCATCCGCATCATGCGGCTCCTGCGCTGGTCTGGTGGAGAACCTTCTGGCCGCGACCCTTGGCGGCGATTATCAGGCTGCAACCGTCAAGCCTATCTGCACCTGTACTGAGCATGACCATGACAGTGTGCGCCGCCTGATCATTGCCAAAAACCTGAAATCCATGCCAGCTGTCATGCAGGAACTGGAATGGAAATCATCCGATGGCTGTCACGTCTGCCGTCCGGCTCTGAACTATTACCTGCTGGCCGCGTGGCCGGGGGAATATGTTGACCACGGCGCATCGCGTTTCATCAACGAACGCGTGCACGCCAACATCCAAAAAGATGGCACCTACTCGGTCATTCCGCGCATGTGGGGTGGCTTGACCAACCCGCGTGAACTGCGCGCCATTGCCGATGTGGCTGACAAGTTCGAAATCCCGACCGTCAAGGTCACCGGCGGTCAACGCATCGACCTTCTTGGCGTCAAAAAAGAAGACCTGCCAGCCGTCTGGGCCGATCTGAATGCTGCGGGTATGGTTTCAGGGCACGCTTACGGCAAATCGCTTAGAACCGTCAAAAGTTGTGTCGGTCAGGAATGGTGTCGATTTGGCACCCAGATGTCGATGAGCATGGCCGTCGAACTGGAAAAAATGACCTGGGGATCATGGATGCCCCACAAGTTCAAGATGGCTGTATCCGGCTGCCCGCGGAACTGTGCGGAAGCAACCATCAAGGATTTCGGCGTCGTGGCAACCGATGGCGGCTGGGATCTTCATGTAGGCGGCAATGGCGGCATTCATGTCCGCGCAACCGAACTGCTCTGCAAGGTCACAACCGATGATGAGGTCAAGGAATATTGCGGCGCCTTCATCCAGCTTTACCGTGAAGAGGCCCGCTACCTTGAACGCACAGCCCCTTGGATCGAACGCGTTGGCTTGAAACATGTTCACGAACGCGTGGTGGATGACGAAGCCAACCGCAAGGCACTGTTTGAACGCTTCATGATCAGCCAGCAGACCGCCCAAGTTGACCCGTGGGCAGAGCGCGCCTCCGAGGGTGTCGATGCGCACGAATTCAAATCCCTTTCGATGATCGCAGCGGAGTAAGACAGATGACAGACAACCTGACCTGGGTAGAAGTCGGCCCCGCGACCAACATCCCGAAACAGGGTGCGCGCACCCTGCAAACCGAAACCGACCGGATCGCGATCTTCCGGACCCTTGATGATCAGATCTTTGCCCTGCTTGATCGATGCCCGCACAAACAGGGCCCGCTGGCACAGGGCATCGTGCATGGTCATTTCGTCACCTGCCCGCTGCATAACATGGTTTTCTCGCTTGAAACCGGCGAAGCACAGGGACCGGACGATGGGTGTGCAGCCAAGGTGGCCTGCGAGGTGATTGACGGGATCGTGCGGGTTGGCCTGACCGAGTTGCAAGCTGGATTGCGCCATGCGGGATGAGGTCAAAACAACCTGCCCCTATTGCGGTGTTGGCTGTGGCCTGATCATTTCGCCAACCCGTGACGGATGGGCCGTGGGCGGCGATCCCGATCATCCGGCAAACCTTGGGCGCATATGCTCCAAGGGGGCTGCCTTGGTCGACACCATCATGGCCGAGGAAGAACGCGATATTCGCCTTCTGGAACCGGAAGTCGATGGCGCTCAGGTAACATGGGATGCGGCGATTGGCGAAACGGCTTCGCGCCTTCGCGACACCATCGAAAAATACGGCCCCAAATCGGTGGCATTTTATGTCTCTGGCCAGCTCCTGACCGAGGATTACTACGTTGCCAACAAGCTGATCAAAGGTTTCATCGGATCACCACATATCGATACCAATTCACGACTTTGCATGGCATCGACTGTGGTTGGCCATAAACGTGCCTTTGGTGCTGATGTGGTGCCGGGTTGCTACGAAGACCTCGAAATTGCTGATCTGGTGATACTAACCGGGTCCAACCTTGCATGGTGCCACCCGGTCCTGAACCAGCGCCTGCGCGCAGCAAAGGAAAAACACGGCACCAAGATCGTCGTGATTGATCCGCGCAGAACGGCCAGTTGCGATATTGCAGACCTGCATTTGCCCATCAAACCGGGGAGTGACGTCGCACTATTTAATGGTCTGCTTGCCTGGCTTGATCAGACTGGCAATACCGACCTTAAATATGTCGCCCGCCATGTCAGCGGCTATGACGGCGCTGTGGCAGCCGCCCGCGCTGATTGCCCGGATATTGAAACAACCGCAAGAAAATGTGGGCTCGACACCCTTGAAAGTGCCAATGAAACTGACTCGGGTGTGGGAAAACTGGAAACGTTGTTTAACTGGTTTGCCGCCTTTGAACGTACCGTTACGGTGTTTTCGCAAGGTGTGAACCAGTCCTCAAGCGGATCGGACAAGGTCAACTCGATCCTGAACTGCCATCTGGCAACCGGACGGGTCGGCAAACCCGGTTCCAGTCCGTTTTCGGTCACCGGACAACCCAATGCCATGGGTGGACGCGAAGTCGGCGGGCTTGCCAATCAGTTGGCCGCACATATGAACCCCAATGATCCGATCGATGTTGATCGTGTGCGGCGCTTCTGGAAATCCGACGCCCTTGAACAAGGCGAAGGATACAAAGCCGTTGATATGTTCCGCGCCATTGAGCGCGGCGAAATCAAGGCTGTCTGGATTATGGCGACCAACCCCGCGGTGAGCCTTCCCGATGCCGATCGCGTTCGGCTTGCACTGTCGCGCTGCCCGCTTGTCATTGTTTCGGATGTCGCCAAGGACACCGACACATTGCGCCACGCCCATATCAAACTGCCCGCCGCTGGCTGGGCCGAAAAGTCCGGCACGGTAACCAACTCCGAACGCCGTATTTCGCGCCAACGCCCGTTCCGCAAGGCGCTCGGCAGTGCAAAGCCTGATTGGTGGATCATGTCCGAAGTCGCCAAGGCTATGGGATACGCCAAGGCCTTCAAATACAAGGACCCAAGCGACATCTTCGCCGAACATGCCGCCCTGTCCGAATTTGAAAATGAGGGCATGCGCACGTTTGATATCGGCGTCTGGCACAAGGCCAAGAAATCGACCTACGACGCGATGGAGCCGTTTCAATGGCCGGCATCGCGCAAACATCAGCCTCATGATGGCGCCACCCGCCTCTATGGTAATGGAAAATTCACGACTTCAAGCGGGCGGGCGAAGATGCTTGGCCTTGAACATACTGCCCCGCAATCACAAACTAGCCGTGATTACCCTCTGGTCGCCAATAGCGGCCGTTACCGCGATCAATGGCACACCATGACGCGAACGGGCACGGCCGCACGGCTCAGCGCCCATCGACCCGAACCGTTACTTGAAATCCATCCGAAGGATACCCTGCGCTTCGATCTCCATGATGGCGCGATTGCACGGATTAAAAGCCCGCATGGCAATGCGTTGATGCGTGTCGCGGTCACCGATGCGCAAACGCCGGGACAGGTTTTCATTCCAATGCACTGGAATGATGTCTTTTCGGCCGCGGGTGGGATTGGTCGACTACTGCCCCCCAATGTTGACCCCCACTCCGGCCAACCCGAAAGCAAACACATCCCCGTTGCGCTCGAACCGTTCATCGCCAAATGGCAGGGATTGCTGTTCTCAAGCACACCGGTTGATCTTTCCGGGCTGCCCTATTGGGTCGGGGCCACCGGCCCGGGCAGCATGATCTACGAAATCGCGGGGGATAGCCCGATCCTGTTTAAATCCCTGTTGCCTGTTATGGCGCAGAAGGACGATGAACAGATCATTGAATATTCCGATGCCAACAAGGGTGTGCATCGCTTTGCCCGGCTTGTTGGCGATCGCATCACCGGCGCGCTGTTCATCAGCCCGGATCGCCCGGTACTGGGCCGCGACTGGATTTCCAATCTGCTCAGCGCGAACACTATTGCACCTAACGAACGCAATGCCCTCCTGGCCGGGCGGATGCCTGATGCCGGGGCAATTAATGATCGCCTGATCTGTTCATGTTTCTCGGTCGGTCTGGCCGCGATCAGCACCGCCATATCTGAACAGAATGCTGTCACCGTGGCCGATATCGGCCGTTTGCTTCAGGCCGGAACAGGATGTGGATCCTGCTTGCCGGAGATAAAGGAGATTCTCGATGACGTATTACCGCGCGCTGCAGAATAATGCTTTGCACTCTCCAGCTTCCCCGGCGGACGCCAACCAGCCGGACGAAAAGTTTGTCTATTTCCCGGCCTTCGTGAAGGTACAGGGCAAGAAGGTTGTTGTGCTTGGGGGTGGCGATGTCGCCGCGGGCAAGCTCCGCCTTCTGTTGCGCAGTCATGCCGACATCACCGTGATTGCCCCCGAACTTTGCGATGATGTGGCAAAGATGCACGACAAAGGCCAAATCACATGGGAACGCGCGCCCTTTGTTGACACCATGATCAATGGCGCCGTGATGGTCTTTGATGCGACGGATAATCCGCACGTGACCAAGCGGGTCGAAGCGGCAACCAAGCGTCGAAACATCTTGCTGAATGTGGTTGATAAAACAGCACATTGCGATTTTATCGTTCCGGCCATTCTTGACCGTGCGCCAGTCATGATCACGATCTCGACCGGGGCTTGTGCTCCGGCTCTGGCGCGCATCTTGCGCCAACGGCTCGAAACCGTGTTTCCTGCAACACTGTCAAACATCGCAAAAATCGCCCGTGATGCCCGCGAAACAGTTGCAGGACACCTGACAGATGGCTTGTCACGGCAGCGTTTCTGGACCCGGTTCTTTCAGAACGCCTTGCGCGCTGATAATGGCGGAAACATCACGCAGAACAACCTCACGAACGATCTCCACCGCTTTGTCCCCCAAGGCAGCAGCGCTACCGTACCGTCCGGCCAATCCTTGCGCATTGAAGTCACCGCCGACAACGCCTACGAGATCCCGCACGGTGTTGCCCGCAACATCGAAACGGCAGACATCATTTTTCACGACGCTAATATCCCCACCGACATCCTGGCGCTGGCCCGCCGTGATGCCACTCTGACCAACCTCGACGCTTCCGCAGTTAACACCAACAACGGACAGACGCTGGATAAACAGATCAAGTTCTTCACACAGCAAGGCATGAACATTTTGCAGCTGTGCCGGGGATAATTTCAGTCCGGAATATTGAGAGCGATGGAGCAGTGATTACGCTTCGTAAACACTTGTCAGGTGCCACAAAAGGTGACATCCGACTTCTTGCGAAATCAATGCCTTGGCATTTCCGATTGTCAGATAAGTTGTCATTGATTGTCACAAAAGTTGACAAAAATCTGCAGAATTGACAGAAAAGCTGACAATTTTCATTTTCAGCGAAATGCCAAGATCAATCCCCTCTCATCAAATCTATTGAGGAGAGGGGAAAACACATATCAAGATTGATCTGGTCTAAAAGCGTGTTAATGTCCTAGTCGGTAATATGGCTAGTTCTGCCAATTTGCGGCAATCACAGTTTGCACATTCGAGAATGCATCGCTGTTACGATCAATCGTGTCTGCAATGACATCACCGACCCCGAACACTGACATCGCATCAATTAATGCCTGAACATTTTCCCCATCAAGCGATGCACCTGAACCAAGTTCGATGTAATTGACCAAATGGTTACCAGTTCCGTCAAACCAATCTGAGACCGTCAAATTGTCTTGGCGGCCAAGCAATTGGATCCCCAGATCTTCGCCGGTTGTCATTGGCTACGACCCAGATGACTTGCTTCCGTTCACTTCCCTCGACAGATAGTGTCGCATCACCAATCGTACTGCCCTCACCATACAAGGAAGCATCCGCCATAAGAGGGATCGAAGGATCCGTGACGACACTACTGGTATGGAAAACTGTTCCATTCTTGCTGTAACTGTCCGTTCCACTCTCATCGCGTGAGACCGTCAGAACATCGCCCAGCTGATAACTCCCCCCCCCCCCAGCCGCTCCTCTTGCGGCAACGTTTTCCTCGACATAGATCTTCCTTTCCGAATTCAGATAAATGCCTTAATCAATCGTCGCATAGTCGGCCCCGGAAGCTGTAGACGACAAGCCAACAACACGTGCATTGTTGGTTTCCGTTGCAATGACGCTCAGTGAACCGGCTCCGGTGAAGCTTTCCGAGGAATACGCGTCGCCATTCTAGCCCGCTCCACCCGAAATCTTCGTCAAAAGACCCGACTAGCCTGTGCCAATCTCGAAAATGGTTACATCGGTTGAATAGTTTGCTGCAATCCAATCTGCAAGACAGCGGTCACCTTCGGCAAACAGAGTTCCGTTTTCCAAGCGGCGCTCATAATATTCAAACGCACCTGGCTGAACAACTGCAAGCCTCTCGATGCGTTCCCGAACAACTGCTTCAACTGTTCAGATAATGGTATCAATGTTAAATTTCATTATGCTTCATGCAAAAGCAGGAGCGACAAAATCAGAGCGCAATAGTTGCACATCATAATGACAATCACGAGCACGAGACTTCAAAAACCGTCAAAAACCAAGTTGTATTGGTTAGCTTCCGAAAACTCGCGGAACATTTCATTCAATATGTCGCTGATTGTACATTCCCTTGAAAATTGGCATTTCGCTCTTGATAAACAGCACGATCACGTAGCCTAAATAAGGCACCCAGATCCTCCCCAGACACACATTCTCTGTTGCTATTTAAATCCAAAAGCTAGAACCGTCTTTCTCATTGAACTATCCAAACCAAAATATTGCTCAACATAGTCTGGGCCATATTTTCGCGCAGCATTCGTCCAGCTTGGATTGTTCAGTATATAAAGTAGTCGCTCTGCCAAATCCTGTGCAAGATCAGGTGTCTCTATATCGACAATCCATCCCGACTTCCCTTCAGCCACAACTTCTGCTGTGCCACCGACACGAGGGGCGACAACGGGCAAACCAACCGCTTGCGCTTCCAAAAGAACGTTTGGGCAACCTTCAACCCGCGACGTAAGGAGCAAAGCATCCATCATCGCGTATCGAGCAACAATTTCCTTATCATTTCCAACAAAATGGATGCGTTCGCCGAGACCAAGTTGATCGCCGAGTTGACGGGCAGCCGCCAACATCGGACCATCACCGACCAACATGAAATGACAATCGGGTCTATTGCGAGATACTTCGTGCATCGTCTGCACCCAAAGCAATGGTCTTTTTTCCTCGGAGCAACGCATAACCCCTCCGATAAGTGGCTGTTCCGGTGCAAGACCATAACTTTCCCGTAACGCGACCGATTTCTTTTTGCTATCTTGAAATTGTCGGCGCAGTTCTGCACCATCCAGAGCATTTGGTGTCACAAGATTCACGTCAAGTTTTAGATCAAGCCACTTCATATAGTCGCGTAGTCCTGCCAGACTGTTATTAGCCATTGCAACCCAAGGCAAGGAAAGCAATTCTCGATATGCCATGTGCATGTATGGAGCTAACCGTCGTGTGCTATCCGGCCTTAAACTGCGTGTCGACATCATAATGCGTGGCACACCAGCCAAAACGGCAACCGCCCCCCCGCTAAGAGCAACTGCGTCTTGCCACGCATGAACGATATCAGGTTTCAATTCCTGAAGGGCCACATAGAGCTTTTGCAGCCACTGGTTGCTTTGCTGGGGAAAGCAAGACAGCAGCGCAAGATCATGCTGCACCAGTTCGGATATTTTCGTGACATCTGTTGGAACTTTAATATCTTCGAGCGACATGACCTTAATGCCAGCGTTTTGCAAATCTTCAAGAAAGAAATCCGCCCAAGGTCCATTCGTCAGAGTTTGGACAATCACCGAAACCTTTGCAATTTCTGCACTGTTTTTGGTCAACGCAGATGCGGCGAGCGCAAACTGCCGCTCTGCGCCACCGGGCCCAAGTGATCGGCTGATCATCACGACGTGCGGTCGGCTTTTTCCATATGGCTTCGGCATGCCCCGCATCTTGGCCCGCCTTGTAATTTCCTCAAAGAGAATGTCAGGAATCTGCTGGGAAGGTCCCTCAAAGGTCCATCCATCATGCGCCACATCAATGCCTGTTTGTTCCAAAGCAGTATAGATACTGATCAAAGCGCCGGTAATTTCGAGATCGAGCGGATCGTGTTCACGCAACAAACGATAATATGGAAGCGCCTGCCCAATCCTGTTTTGCCGAAAATATAATCCGGCCAACGCTTTTATCACCTTTAGCGCGTTGTCACCTTGTCCGTCTTTCGTCAGTTCTTGAGCCTGCAACAACAGCGCCTCAGCGTCATCAAGACGCCGCCCTTCTTCAAGAACCTGTGCTTTTGCCAACAATCCATGAAAATCATCGGCAAATAAGCGATCAACGTGTTCGCATATCTCCGCAACGTCCTGCCATTTCTCCATTCGGACAAGGATACGGGTTTGCATTAACCAAGCCCTTAGCGAAAGCGGATCCAGACGGCTGACCTTTTGCCAGATTTCCCGAACCTCGTTCAGATCACTTTCAGAGTTCTCCACTTTGATTTTCAGCTTATTCGAGGCGATATTAGACCATGCCTCGATATGTTTTTCATCGACTTCCAGAACCTTTTGCCAGAGATCAATTAGTGAATGAAAATCAGCATCTTCCCGGCGGTTAACCATGCGTGCCAATTTCACCCGAGGGCGAACATCGTCAGGCACGGCAGCTTGCCAACGACGACAGAGATCGGCCACCTGGTCCAGATCTTTGCGTTTTTCGCATATACGCGTCAATTGCGCGTAGGCCTCAATATGTGATGGCAAAATTTGCAACACATGATTGTACACCTGTTCTGCTTCATCATCCTTGCCTTGATGAACATAGATCCGCCCGGTCTGAATAATGGCCTCGATATTTTCGGGAAACAGATGTGCTACTTGCGCCCATAGTGACAGCGCTTGCGGCCAGTTATGTTGTCTGCTGTGATAGCGCGCTAACCAGAACAACGCTTTTTCCGACTGCGGAAACCGTTGCAATATGGTTTCATATGTTTTCGCCAGTTCTGGCTGCGAGAGCTGATCACGAACAACGCTCACATTTCGATACAAGGGTCCTGGGTCGTCAGGCCGCAAATCGGACAATTTCAGCCAGATCCTGTTGGCGCAACTGTTCAAGCCCAGATCTTGCGCCAATCTGGCTTGCAGCAAAAGATGATCCTCATTCTCGGTCCTTTCACAAACAAACCGCGTCACATATTGGTTTTCCGTATCAAATTGTGCGTCTCGTAAACATTTGTGCCAATTACGAAAAGCCCAGTCTTTCTCAGCGGCAGCGCTACATTCATAAAGCTTGTTCCAGTAGGTACAGGCCTGTTCATATTCTGCCACCTGAGCTAAATGTTGCGTGATCCGTTTCAAAACCTCGATGTCTTCCGGACAGGCCAGATGAATTTCCTGCCAAAATGGCAAAGCTTTATCTTGATCAATCTCGCGCGCACATTTTTTCCAATTGCGTAAAGACCAATCGCGATCAAGTTCTGGTGCAACATAATAGAATTGTTTCCAGTAGTGACAGGCCTGTTCCAGTTTCCCATCGGTCTGTAGGGCCTGCGCCATCTTCTTACAGGCCAAGTGATCCGCTGTCAGAAAATCGACATAATTTTTGAGCTTGAGATATTTTCCCTTTTCGAAATCGTCAAATGCGTGTTTACGACAATGTTCTGCTTCCCTTCGAAACTCCGAAGTCGACAAAAACTCCTTTAGTGCTTGCAGATTCTGAATAACGGCTTTGTAGTCTTCTTGTTGCCAGGCGATCTGATACAAAGACCGATAGGCCTGCTCCTTGCAAACCCCGGAATGCAAAACATTAAACCATCTCTTCTTTTGATCGTTAATTGTGTCGGTGGCAATCAATTGCCTAAAAAGCTCTAAGAACCTGGTGTCATTCTCGGATATAGCAAGCAAGCACCCGAAGATACTTTCCCGGAGACGAACGCTTTGAGACACCACTCTGCATTGAGAAAGTTCTACAAGAAATGTCGCGTCTTCTTTGAAGATATCGATCAATAAAGTCAGATTCTGTTCCGACTGAGCCGAAGCTGTTAGCTCATAAAGAAGGGCACTGACTTTTTCACGTAATTGGTCCTTGGTGACAATACCAACCTGGTTAAACCAGTTGAAAACATACAGGTTTAACAACCCGCCCCAGCATTGCTGACGCCGATAGGCCAGTTCCAGATAGCGCTGTATTTTCGCGGTATGGGGGTCTGCATCGCGGTATAGCTCCAGCAGGCGGATCGCATCTGAAAACCTGTCAATTCTGGTGGCAATTCGGCCTGCCTGAAAGAGATGTTCGATTTCGTCAGGTTCAATTCGAGACAATTTCAGCCAGATTGGATAGGCATCCCGCCACATACTGCGTCTGTTGTAAATGCGAGCCATTAACTTCAAAGCTCTGGTGTTTTCCGGCTCATGTCTCAGAACCGATGCTGCAAACGACAAAACTTTGTCGTCGTCGCCCTCTTTATAAGCCGCTTGCGCAGCCAAAAGGCTTGAACGTACTGATGACATTACACGTTCCTGCCAGACAAACTGAAAGGCTCCGCAATCGGGGAAGAGCCATCCCCGTCGATGAAAGTCCGGAACCACAACTCAAGCATCAACAAGGCCCATAATCGGGTACCATGATCCTCTACACCGTCGTGATGGGCCTGCAACATGTCCCTTATGAAGGCAGGACGAAACAGCCCTCTCTCCTGACTCTTCTGACTAAGCAGAATATCCCGTGTTGGTTCATAAATTTCCTTTGCCAGCCAGTGCGTCACCGGAACACGAAAACCCATCTTGGGGCGCAATGTTATGCCTTGTGGCAGAAAAGGGCTAATTGCGGCCTTTAACAGGCCTTTGCTCTCGCCATTGAGGCGACGCACCCCTAGGGGCAACATTGAAAGCCATTCGACCAGATGATGATCCATGAAAGGCGACCGCACTTCCACTCCGTTCGCCATACCAGCAATGTCCATTTTGACCAGAATATCGTCTGTCAGATATGTTCTCTGATCAAAATAAGCTGCTGCGATTTCAGGTACCAGACCAGCTTGAAACAATGAAGCATAACGCTCACTTATGCTATGCCCGAGTTGCGGTAACAAACGATGTTCGTAAGCCGCAACTTTGTGACGTTCACGGAATTTTTCCATCAAATAGATGTAGGCATCAAAAAGTGACGGAGACCTTTCGGGATAGAACGACATGCGCCGCCGATTGAGGGGCGTATCCTCGGTAGCGTGACCAGCAATCATGTCTGTCAGTTTCTCGTATCGAGTATATCCCAACAACAACTCATCCGCACCATCTCCGGACACCGCCACTTTGACTTTTTGCGATATTTGTTGCGAAAGCCCGTAGCTCACCAATGCCGAACTATCCGCATAGGGTACATCATAGTGCCAAACCACCCGCGCTAACATGTTCAGCAAGCTATCATCCATCACAAATGAATGATGATCCGTACCAAGATGCGTGGCTACTGCACGGGCACTGTCAGTTTCATCATATCCGTCATGGTCAAACCCGACCGAAAAGGTTGACAGGGGCCGATCCCCCTGAGGAATCATCCGGGCGCATACAGCAGAAGAATCAACCCCGCCTGACAGGAACGCTCCAACTTCAAGGTCGGCGATCTGGCGATATTTGACAGCCGTATCAAATCTGCACAAAAATTCCTCGCACCAGACGAGCTCTGAAACATGACCTGTTTGAGATGCGATCTCAGATGGATAGGGAGGAGCCCAATATTGACGAATTTGGGATGTCATGTCTGTCCCAACCTGCAAAAAACACCCTGCGGGCAAACGGTGAACTCCCTGAAATCCAGTACCTTCACCGACCGTATATCCAAATGTCAGGAAATCATGAATGCTGGCATAATCCGGGGAACGCACAACATTCGGCCAACTCAAAAGCGCCTTAACTTCCGATGCAAACAACAACGTACCATTGGAAAAACTGTAATATAACGGTTTTTGGCCCATTCGATCTCTGGCTAAGAAGAGATGTTTTTCTCTGTCGTCCCAAATTGCGAAGGCAAACATTCCGCGCAAATGCGCCAAAACCCCCTGTCCCCATTCTGCGTAACCTCTAAGAACCACTTCCGTATCACAATGGCTAACGAAGCGGTGCCCCTTGGCCTCCAACCGGGCACGGATCTCGCCGTGATTATATACCTCGCCGTTATAAGTGATGCTCAATTCGCGCTCCGTGCCACAATGCATCGGCTGCTTGCCACTCTCACTGAGGTCAATGATTGCAAGACGAGTATGCGCAAAACCAACCCGACCATTTTCCCACACACCATTGCCATCCGGTCCCCGATGGTGCAGCAGATGTGACATTCTTTCGAGCCGTCTAACAAACTCTTCGGAGTTCAGACGTGTTCCAGATAGCAACGCACCTGCAATACCACACATAAGCTAACCCCGTTTTCTATTTGACTGTTGAATACAAGCTGACGGTGTCGGATACCATCTTTTCCAGTCGAAAATTTTCTGTCATGCGTTTGATCGCGATTTGGCGCGCTTGCTTTCTCCAGGACAAATCGCGCAAACTTTCAAGAACTCTCTGAGCAAGCTCTTCTGCGCAGGCTGCGTAGGTTTTTTCACTTTCATCAACGGACACACCCACCGTTTCCGGCGGCTCCGGCAAGGGAACAACCCATCCGGTTTTACCGTGTAAAATGACCTCTTCGGTACCACCTGCGGCGGTTGCGACAACGGGAAGCCCCATTGCTTGCGCCTCCATCACCGCATTTGGCAGCCCTTCCACCAAAGATGTCATCAAAAACAGATCCATTTTATTCAAGTACTGAGTCACATTTCGCACTTGGCCTGGAAGGAAAAAGTGATCTTCAAGCCCTTGTGCAGCGAGCTTTCCCAAGAAACCGGCGCGCAACGGACCATCCCCCACCAGAAGAAACTGACAATTGGGCTGGTGCTTTAAGACAATTTTGGCAACCTTCAACCAGAGATTTGGGTTTTTCTGCCATACAAAGCGGAACACGGCACCAATCACAGGCCCTGAAAGTTCCGGAATACCTGGGCCCTTGTCTTGTTCTTGTTGTGGCTCAAGATCCAATCTGTCCACATCAAGCCCATTATGAATAAACGAGGCTTTCTCTGGGGCCAGCCCCAGCCATTTTGCATATGCCTTTGCAGTAAGACGACTATTGGTGCACAGATGAACGGACTTTTCCGCGCACAGGGTCTGATAAACCGACTTGATGTAATCAGGAGACTGAATACACGAGCGCGGATGAAATGGTGGGGATGTACGACCAGACAAAATGATCTTCGGAACACCCGCAATGTAGGCCGCCAACCCTGCGGCACAATTAAGGGAATCCTGCCAAATATGAACGATTGCAGGCGTTGACAAACGAAATGTTTCATAATGGGCAACGACCTGCTTGCGATAGCCATCCGGCAGCAAATCAACCAGTTTTTGAATCTCTCTATCGTTGAAAGAGACTTCATCTGGGGGCGCTGGCTCGATGATACGAACATGTAGATCGCTTAAAAGAGATGCATAAAAACCATCATTTTTTCCCGCCCGGTTCAGATGGGTAACGAGCATAAGATTACGCCACCCGGCTTTGGCAAGCCCTTGTAACGTCATGGCAACTTGTCGTTCGGCCCCTCCTCCGCCCAAGGATCGTGTTACCAATGCAATTCCACTATCACTTTTGCCCCTCAGTGCAGGGCTTTTCAGTTTTACATGGTTGACAATGGCCTGCACCACCGTGTCGGGCACCCGAATATCGAGCACTGTGTCTTCCAGACCAGAAAGGCTGTCAACCGTGTTGCAAACCTGTCGCCATTCCTGCGGCATGTCGTCTTGGACCGAGCCATAATACCGGCGAATACGTTCATCGGCCTTGCCAAGATGTCCCTGTCTTATGAAAAACCCGATCAGTTCCGGTTCGTAATTGGCCTCGCGGCATCGTGCTTCCAATTCATCCCGAAGCTGATAAGCACCGATACGCTGAGCCATATCCAATAACATGGCAAAGTTTTCTCGATGATCGACAAGAAATTGCACGGCTGTCTTTAAATAACCCAAGGCTTGTTCGTCATCTTCCAGACGATAGCAACTTTCAATCAGATCTTGCCAAGCTCTGTTGTTTTGGGGGCGAAGCAGGGTCCATTCCTTCGCCATCTCGCGCAACGCATCCCAGCAACGCTGACGTCGATATATCCATGCCATCAAGCGGTAGGTTTCATCTTGGGGACCATGCGTTTTTCCAAGATGATGCAGCATACCTGCTGCCTGATCAAGATGACCGGCCTTGATGCGGGCCCGGATGGCCCGAAATGCCGTTGCCGTGCGACGATCCCTGCCAAACAGGGCCCACCATATTTCAGCGGCATCGCCATAGTCTTCGGCCTGAAAACACATTCTTGCCTTGCGCTCTGCAAGCAAAGGATCATCTGGGTGCCATTCATATGCCCGGGTGATGGCGCACGCCAAAACATCCGGTGGCCAGTCTCCTCTTTCCAAATCCTTGACATACCTGAGCCAGTATTCGGCACGCGATCCATGGGAATCGATATATTTTTCCAAGGTATATCGCGCACGATCCTCATGCCTCAATTTCAAGTGGCACTTTATCATCCGATCAAGAACACTCTGTCCGAACCTGTCATCCCTTACCGCGCTTGTCTCGGGCAGAATATCTTGCAAACATTCAAGGGCATTATGCCATTGCCCACCAAGCTCATAATGGCGTGCGAGTTTACTCCGATCTTTCGAGCTGATTCGGCCCGATATTTTCAGTCCCTCCAGATGAGAGATTAACGCCGCTTCCTGTCCTGAAAGCTGCATGGCCTTTTGCAACAAAGTCTCGTATTTTTCTGCATCGTCCCTAAAGGCAAACGCCTTTTCACACAAGGATACAACCAGCTCGTATTCCTGTTTCTCAAACAAAGCTGCTACGGATTGATACGGAGGCAGAAAATCCAGCAAAAACCCAGGAGTGCGTTGCCAAAGCTGCCCCCATTCAAGCAAATCGCCTTCGTGCGGCGGCAATGCAAGACAGGCACTCTGAAAATCCATATCTGCAGGAAACTTGCGAATTCCCAACCACGAAATTTTCGATGCCAATTTCTTACGCCCTTTACGACGATAGAAATACACCAGCTTTTTGAAGGGAAACGGATCATTTGGCAAAAGACGACAGACATTGCGCCAATTCGCTGAGACCTTGTGAGCGGGACCAAATTTTTCAAGCGCGACAGCACGCCTAAGAACCGCAGTTTTATATTCCGGGTCCATGGAAAGTATGCGATCACAGGCTTGCACGACATCTTGGAAACGCGAAAGCTTTTGTGCCGCGAGGCTCCATTCAAGCGCAAATTTTATCTTTTCTGGTTCCGCATCTGAGAGCTGCTGCCAATATGCAGCTTTATCCTCCCAAGTCCCATCGTTCAACTGACACTCGCTTGCGATATTTATCGTTTCCGAACTTATCTAGGCTCAAGCCAAATTAACAGGTCCTGAGCCTCAGAATAATATATACTGAACAGACTTAAAAAGAATTCATTCACAAACCAATGTCATCGTATCGATATCCTTGTAAATTAGAGCGATTAAATTGAAACTTATAGTCCAGATTCCGTGCTACAATGAAGCGTCGTACATCGCCGATGTTCTGATGGCTGTCCCGAAACAAATTGATGGCATTAAAACCATTGAAACGGTCGTGATCGACGATGGCTCCACAGACGGGAGTGCCCAAGTCGCCCGAGATGCCGGCGCAACTTATGTTTTAAAACATCACCAGAATTTGGGGCTGGCAACCGCCTTCACAAGCGGCATGAAAAAATGCCGGGAGCTGGGTGCCGATATCGTGGTTAATATTGATGCTGATGGTCAATACAATGCTGCCGAAATCCCGATTTTGATTGCCCCCATACGCGAAAAATCTGCGGATCTCGTTATCGGCGACCGACGCCCTGACAAGCTGGAACACTTTTCGCTATCCAAACGCTTCATGCAAAAGCTGGGCAGTCGCATCGTCAGTAGCCTGTCACGCCTGAACATACCCGACACTACCAGCGGCTTTCGTGCCTATTCAAGAGAAGCCCTTTATCGCCTTACAATCGAAACAAATTTCAGCCATTCTCTCGAAACAATCTTGCAAGCGCATCAGAAGAAACTCGTCGTCTGCTCGGTACCGATCTCGGCGGCTCATACGCAACGACAATCCCGATTGGCCAAGTCATCCTATCATTTCGTATGCAGGTCGATTGTCACCATTCTGAGGGTAATCACATATTACCGACCTTTGCCCCTGTACTGGGGATTGGGCGGGGTATTGATACTTGTCGGCATCAGCTCGTTTCTGCGTTTTTTATGGTTCTATTTTGTGAGTCAAGACGGCGAGGGTCACATACAGTCTCTTGTTATTGGTGGCTCTTTTATCGCAATTGGCTTTACGACCTTACTTTTTGGAACCCTTGCCGATCAAACCAACAAAAATCGCAGAATACTCGAAGATATCAGCGCACGACTTCACATTCTGGAAAACCATATCAAGTCGAAAAAATAACCCGCTGGCAGCCTTTTATCCTGTGAGAACACTTTTCCGCAGGCATTTTGGGCGTCGTCCGTACTGCATTAAAGAATGCAGTACAACAATAAACAGCAACCTACAATACAATTCTAGGCTCAGTTTAGGTGTTGCAGCATTCCGGAAAAGTGCTGCCTTGGTTGTCAGATTAAGGACAGCTTTCAGGCCCCGATTTCTGCTTGCAGCTCTTTGACCTTGGACGCATTTTTCTCCACACCCTGCCCTTGTTCATACATATATATCAAACGTGCGACACGCCCTGTGTTGCCCATGTCGAGAGCCTTATGATACCAAGTTGCCGCTTCGGAAAAATCCTTGTTGCCGAGGGCTCCGGAATAGTACAGATCCCCAACCTCAATGGCAGCGACAGGTAATTTATCTGCAACAGACTTATAGGTTATCAGCGCTTTTTGAATATCCGGCGAACCGAGTTTTCCACTTTGATAAAGATGCCCCAAACGCAGTTTGGAATACGGTTTGGTAATTGGATCATTTTCAAGTTGCTCGGCATAAATAGTATAAGCCGTCATTGCACCGTTAGGATCTTTCGGACCGCCCACCCCTGCAGCTAACATGTCAGCATAACGTCCAGCACGCTGGTAGCTGTCATTGGCAACTGCAACCGCATATAACCGACGAGCCGTCTCAAAGTCGCCATTGTCATAGGCAACATCGCCACCCAAACGTGCAGATGACGCATCGCCGACAGAAGCGCCAACCTCATAGAGAGCCATAGCGCGATCATATTGTCTCTCGACACCGTGTCCAGACACGTAGAGGCTTGCCAAAACACGGTTTTCCCATTGCGACCGCTGATCCCCCAATTCCTCAAGATTGGCGGCAGCCTGGGCCCAATACTGGTTTGCCTTGGCCAAGTTCGCAGCAATACCTTCGCCATTGGCATACATTGTTCCTAAACGGGAAAGCCTGGTGTTCGAGCCAAGTTCGACCGATTTCAAATACCAACCAAGAGCCTTGGACTTGTCTGGTTTGTTCAGCCCTTCTCCAGCATAATAAATGTCGCCAATAATACGCGCATTTAGACCATTCTCTTCATCCGCGATTCCTTCAAGAAGAGAAATTGCCTTTTCACCATCGGCCTTACCGCCGAGACCATTAGCGTACATGTGGGCCAAGCTGCGCTTGATAGATGGATGCACAAAAGCATCTTCTGCAAGTCCCCCCTCGTGATACGCAATGTAGCGGGTGTAATACCGATTTGCCTTTTCCATATCGACATTTACGCTAACACCCTTGGCATATATATCCCCCAACTGACGCAAACGTTCGATGTCCCCGGCCTCATCAGCCAAGGTATACCACCTCAAAGCCGACGCCATATCAACAGGCTTACCCAGACCGTTATACTCAATATCACCGGCCAATCTTGCTAGGGTGCCGATTTCTGCACCATCATGGCTTTCGATAAGATCAAGAGCAGCCTGAGCGTTTGCAGGCGTGCCCTGGCCCCGGGCATACATACTTGCGAGTATCATCACATCATTAGTCTGCAAACTCTGTTTGCCTTCGTAAAGGCGAATGGCAATTGCCCAGAATTTTTCGGCTTTTGCAGCATCGTAGAACTCACCATCGCTACGGCCATATATGTCACCAACCGTTTTGGCATATCTATCATGCTTTCCAGATGGATCTTGAACCGCCTTTTCATACCACATAAGTGATTTGGCTGTGTCGCTTTCCACACCTATACCGCGGGCATACATCGTCCCCAAATAGGCCATAGCTTCATAATCACCATTTCCTGCAGCTTTCAGAAAATATTCCTCTGCACGCTCAGGCTGTCCAATATCAACCTGCTGGCGACCGGCCCAGTAATAATGATCATTATAAAGTTCGGGGAATGATGTCTGAATAGAACAAGCAGAAGTAGTTACTGCCAAGCCAACAAATGCAATTCCAATACGACGATTCATCTTCGTTCCCTTACAACTCGAAATAACGAGAGGTGCAATATATAAAATCTAAATATAAAATCTAAAATGTCACTTTAACAAAAACTGAACTCAGATTTCGCGAAATATTGACATTCTGCGCATTACTGTCACGCATACGGTGTTCATACTGAGCCCCAACAAGCCATTTTTCAGTCAAAGAATATTCCGCACCAAGGGCACCAACATAATAATCATCTTTGCGTACACCGCCACTGGCTGCCGAGGAACTGCGGCGATATGTGCGATCTTTCACACTTAATTCACCGCTGATACTCAGGTTACGGACAATCTCATACGAGATACTTGCCGATGCAGAGTCTGAAACAATAACCGAAGTCGTCCCGCTGGTGGTGGGATTGAAATCACGCCATACCCTAAAACGTGCTTCCCAGGCATCTGACACCATCCATCGAACATCAGCATTATAGGCAAAGGCCGATGTATTGTTGAAGTCTTCTGAAGCGTAGTCATAATTCTGGTATCCAGCCCAGAAATCTGCGGTCAGCCTTGACGGAACATTGTAGCGGACTCCGGCAGCGACAAGATATCCATCATTGTCACGCACGTTGGAAATCTCTGAATCGTGAAACTCACGATCCGAAACTTCCGCTTTGACATAAGCCGTCGTGTTCGGAGCAACCAAATATCCAGGCTGAACGTAGATATAGGTCTCACCATAATTACGATCACTGTTGGAAATCAGGCTGCCATTTCGGCGATAGGTATCTTTATAGTCACGGAATCGATACCCGACACCACCGTCAAGAACGTAACGATTAATTTGGTAGTTTGCATCGAGACCAAAACTCCCAATGTAACTTTCTGTGTCCGATACCGGCGTCGCCTCGGGATCTTCATATGTATTCCCCCGCGCCGTCACCGCACGCCGGACATCCCCACTAAACTTCATGTTGAACTGATCGGAGAAATCGTGCTTCCAGCTGCCAATCACACGAAACTGTTCATTATTTTGTTCTGAATGGTCGGCATAGCGGTTGGCTTCAGCATTGAGTCTCAGAATAACATCGTCGCTTTCACGAAGACTGCGTGCCGTAAGCTTGCCAATAAGCTGGGTAATAAAGTCTTCTTCCTCATCGGAGCTGGAAGAAAAGATGTTATCATCATAGGTCAACTCTGTCTCAGCGTCTGCCGAGATTGTCATCGAGCCGCTTTTATAAAATTCGGCAAGAGCTGTTTGCGCGAAAGCAGTACTGAAAACAATGGCCGTTGCAACCCCGACACTAGATTTCAGAACAAGCTTGAAACCACTCGCACTAACAGACATCGCAATCTTCTCCTTGAGCAATCGCATGTGGCCTAACAGCCACCTTCGGTCCATTCCGCTACAAGCACCAGACTATTCATCGTAATAACATTGCAGCTACTTTATACTTCTATGTATACGAAGATCAGGTAGCATTTCTGATGATATGCATCAAGTTGATATGATTGATATTTAAGCCAAGGCGGAAGGACAATGTGATATTATGCGCTATGACATATGGAATCTTCCGTCTTGAACATTCTGCTCGACATTGCGCATCCGGTTGACAGCCATTTTTACAAAAAACTTGCCCCACTACTCGAACAAGATGGGCATAACGTATTTTGGGCAGGACGCCACAAGGAAGTGACCAATGCCCTTCTTCAGAAGGAGCACGCTGTACTGTTTAGCACAGTACCGCGTCAAACACGTTTTGGGCAGGCTGTTGAGCTCATTCAACGAACAAAAAAACTAATAACGGCCTGTCGCCGTTATAATATCTCGCTCATTCTTACCAAAAATCCTACTGGCGCATTAGCCGCAAGAACCCTTGCCATTCCGGCTGTTTACAACACAACCGATGGCAAAGCATCCGGCCTTCATTACCAAATCGCCCGTTACACCGCACGACTTATAACCTGTGAAATCGACGCTGATTGCATTTTTGATCATAAACACTTGATATATCGGGGGCATCTTCATGCCTCTTACCTTCACCCGAAATATTTTTCCCCAGCTCCTGACATCAAACAGGCTTTAGGTCTTCATCCGGGTGAAAACTATTATATCCTTCGCTTTAGCGCCTATAACGCCTCTCACGACCACGGGCATCGCGGACTTGATGATCAAGACAAGAAATGGCTTGTCTCATATCTCAAAACCAAGGGAGAAGTCTTTATCTCAAGTGAAGTCCCTCTCTGCGAGGATATGGCGCAATACGCGGTGCCCTTGCCAGCGGAAAAGTTTCTTGATGTTCTCTGTGGTGCCTCTGGTGTCATTGGCGACGGTATTTCAGTTGCGATTGAAGCGGCTTTGTTGGGCACACCATCGATATGCGTCTCAAGCTACATAATGACATTAAAATATGCCAAATCTCTGGCGGAAAAGCTTGAACATCTTCATATCTTGCCCCCCATTCCCAGTCAAAAAAATCCAGATCACCTATCGCTCAGAACATGGATCGAACACAGCCTAAGATACCAAAAGGCAACAGATGTCTCTCTTGAGGATTTCTGGCGTCAGCAAGTGGATCTGATCGAATGGTACCGTGATCTGGTCAAAAAATTTCAAACGGATGAGATCTAGACATATCCAGAATGGTATTGATTCCCCATTTTTTCAGAGCAAAGACAAATTTTTCCTGCCCAAACTTCTGATATTCTTGCTCCTGTTCCGCCCCACGCTTGGTCAAGGTCTGGGACGGAAAATATTCATAGACATATCGATTGCGACGAAAGGGTGTAAAATCGGGATTATCTGTGAAAAAAACAGGTCGGAACCTTCTTGTTCGACATTGATTTTCAAAAATTTTCCCAACAATCTGTCCAGTCTCCTCGGTGCTGCATGCAAATGTCAAAATGGCAATCACCAGGTCGGTCTGATTATTCAAACCATAACATCCCAGCCCCGGGTTCACGCTGGCCGGAGGCAAACTGCATGCCGTCTGGAAATATGCCGGGTCGAAATCTTTTACCAGCATCATATCATCACACTGATAGCGTGTCATACTCGGGACATCCTGGCGGGCGTCACCTGTCTCTGATTCTTTCGCAAGCAGGGCTTCCAAGGCAGCTAATCTCAGATACTGGTTCTCGACCAGCTCGCGGGTCCGCATCAATTGAAATTCCAGGAGCCGTATCCGTTCTGACGCTGCCTTTTTATTCATTTTCTGCGACCTTCGACATTCTAAAGCATGTTGTGTTTAATCTGCGATTTTGCCGGAGACATTCTTTTACCCGGTACGGAAAAGGGCCTAGCGGGGCTGACGGTTAACCAGACCCATAGAGCCTCAATATTGCGGCGTCTGTCGGTGTAACACCGTTTGATAGATTCCCCGCTTCGCTCTGTTCGCTGTGCCTTACCAAACACAGGAAAAACAAACACAATGGACCAGGATAAATGTAACACGCTTTAGATCGCGTCCTTGATACATTCAGAAAGCAGATCAGCAATATCAACGGCCCCGTTCGACCAAGACAAGCTGGCAAGTCTGGCCCGCAATCGCTCTCGCACGTCCTGCGACATCATCTCACCAATCACGGCATGAAAATCAGTTATCTCCATATCAGCTTGCAATGCCAGGCCCTGATCTACAGCGTATCTGGCACGTCCGACCTGATCATCAAGCCGGGTAAATTTGTTAGCTATAAAAATTGCAGGAACCTGAGACAATAGTAACTCGTGAAAGGAATTGTATCCCGCGGCACTAATGACAAAATCGAAAGCACGCAGACACGGGCTTAGGGGATAGCGCCTGAGGATGCGAACATCCGTGCGAGGCAAAGGTGGCCGATCAGCAATCGGCCACTGCGCAACAAAAATTTCGACACCGTCATGCTGCTGCAATGCACCAATCAGCCTGTCGAGCAGCATTTCCGTATCTCGTAAATTACCCGCGCCAACCTGAATCAGAACTTTCAAGCCACCATCATTGATCGAAAGCTTTTGCCGGGCCTCGCTTCTTGTCAGGAAGTCTTTCGCCCCGACAATAGAAACCGGACTGACCTGCTTGTAGCAGCGCGGCCAGTCGAATGTTTCCACGGCCAAGGATGACGGGCCTTGATCATAATCCGCCGCAGCTTCGCCCGGTTCAATAACATAAGTAGCAAAAGACTGCGCTTTCAAAGACGATGACGGAACAGTCTTTTTGAAGAAACCGCGCCGAAGCCAAATCAAGGGTATGCGCATCGACGACATCGCTTGGGCAACCGCATCATAGAGAACATTGCCGTCATACAGGATCGCCTTCGGCTGGTGAAAGCGGATAATCGCCTCCATTTCGGACGCAGCTACCTGATGCCAGTCCTTTGGCACCAAACCTAAATATTCATTTGAAGACATATGCTCGCAATGATAACCGGCATCCTGCACCATCCGCACACCGGCCGAAAATACGGCAAAGACCGGTTTTATATCCTGCTGACAGGCATTGGCCACTGCAATCAGTCTAGTAATATGACCCAAACCGATGCCATTAGTGCTAACAAACAACACAGTATTTTCGCTGCGGCACATCTGTTGCGCACGGAAATGCCCCCCTGCCAAGCCCACCATTTCTAACAGCGTTTTCAGATTGCGGGCATAGGACTTCGCACCACTGGCGAGTGCAATCGCCTGACGACGCTTTCTTTGTTCCCGGCGCAACGCTTTTGGATCGCATGCGTACCGCTGCAAAAGATTGAGACAATCTTGCGCGTTCAGATCATCTGTACTATCCGACCACCCGGTTTCGACATCTTCAAGAAAACAAATCACGCCAGAGGCATCGCACTGCGCGCGCAACAAACCGTATATATCGGCAGCAGTCACAAACAATACATCTAAAAGGCCAAGAAATCCGCCATATGATAAGGGGAAAGATCGATACACCGTCCAACGTGCGGGAATGATGACATCCACCTCCCTGAGCCGATATTCTGGGTCCCAAATCCGCAGAATGACGTCAGACATTTCCGAAAGATTTCGGAGCATGCTGGTCATTGCCTCGGAAAGCCCCCGCTCAAGATCGATTCCGATCTGAAGTGTGTTCGCCGTCGGCTTTACCACTTCAGAATCCCCAAGTGGGAATCGCCAAATATCAGGGTAAAGAACCGAATCTTCGAGATGATCTTTGAGATGTCGAAAGCTTCTTGCTGATGCAGCAACGATGACAAGTTTCGACGTCACAGCCTTAAGGTCGGAACACAGAATATCAAATAACCGAAGATCTTTATCAGGCAGATCTTCGACCCAGATGATCACGCATTTACCACGAAGGTGATCAAGCATCTCTGCCTGTCGACCTTCTGGCATGCCGTACCCAAGTGAAAAGGAGTTGAGCAAAACAGCAGCATCAATCCATAGAGCTGCTGTCGTGGCATCGTCAACGGATTTACCGATATCGTAGACAATACCAGAGCCATCAAATCCGCGACATAGTTGTGAACGCGCCGCCGCACAGCCTACGATCGTAATCTGGGACTCTTTCCTTGAGCGCGAACCAAACATTATGTGTCAAAATTTATGAAGCGTCCGCGCCATTATCCGGATCATTTCCTGGTGTAACAATCGCCCCATCAGGCAAACCTCCGCCGAGACCATCAATGATAGGTTGAGCGACACTCTCTCCGGTCGGGGCCCCGGCGGCACTGTCAGCCTGGGCGACACGCACTTCGGGTTGAATTTCCTTGGCAACACGCACTTCGTCATGGGCCTCGATCACATCATCGAGAAGACTGGATAATTGTTCATCTTGCAACCTTTGCTCAGCATTAGAGGAAGACGAAACAACAGCTTCAGTGTCCACCTCAACAGCTTGCGCAGACTTAGCGGCAAAAAATCCCCCCGAAAACAAGGCGAAAGAACTGACCGACGCAATGAATTTGTATAGTGGACCCATTACCTACCTTTAATTCTTTTCTCAAAACTTGCTAATTTTTAAATGGTGATCGGGTATGACACAAGCAATATTGACAATCAAGAGTGTAAAATACAATCGAAAGCATCGACCAACCGAGCTTAAAACTGAAAATAAATGAAATGAGGGCTTTGAACCGGATAGGCTAAAAAAATCAAGGCAACAGCCATCCCGCAAAGCAACCAGAACAAAGGGGCGGGAACCGGTGGGATACGCTGACTTACGCGAAGTGTCCCCATAACGTGATCCGCGACCAAAGGAACCAGAAACAGACAGATGCTCCCCACGCCCAAGAGCGGCTCCCCTCCATCAACGTGATCTGCCCCGCCAACTCTTGTCCAGAAAACCATCAAACTATCCAAGTCTGAAAGACGAAACCCAGACCACAAAACCAAAACGCAAAGCTGCGTGAAGGCAAAAGACATGATACGCGGCACGGCGCGGCTTATCTTTTGCGCCAGAACAAATTTATGCGCAATCAGCAACAAGCCATGACCACATCCCCATAAGACAAATCCAACAGCCGCCCCGTGCCACAATCCGGCAAGCACCATGGTCAACATCAGGTTGCGACTATATACAGCAAATCCCGATCCCCGCCCTCCGAGCGGAATGAACAGATAATCACGGAACCATTGCGACAGGGAAATGTGCCAGCGATGCCAAAAATCCGTTGGATTTGCCGCACTGTATGGAAACTTAAAATTGCGAGGTAAATGAAAGCCAAGCAAGTACGCAACACCAATGGCAATCGTTGAATATCCGGCAAAGTCAAAATAGATCTTAACGTGAAAACCCACCAGCGCACCGATCAAGGACATTCGATCATAATTTGAGATATCGTCGAATACGGGGTCAATAAATGGCGTCAGATTATCTGCAATCAGAATTTTATAGACCAACCCCAACAGAACAAGCCGCATCCCCCAGTAAAACGATCTTTTTGAAAAATGGCGGAAACACCCCAACTGAGGAAAGAACTGGGCGGCGCGAACAATCGGGCCGGCCACAAGCTGGGGAAAGAAAGCAATATAGAGCATAACCCTTATTACAGACCGATCCGCGCCAATCCTCCCCGACGAAACATCCACGACATAGCTAATAGATTGAAAAACATAAAAACTGATGCCGACTGGCAGAATAACATTCTGTAGCAAAATGTCATGATGCACACCGAATGCGACGAGAAGCGGCATCAATCCTGCAATAAAGAAGTTGTAGTATTTAAACACTCCCAAAACGGCGAGCATACCAGTGATGGCCACCCATAATATAGCCTTCTTGTCCGCTGGCACCGCAACAAGAAGTAACGCCGCCCCGTATGCCAACAAACTGACCGCAATGATTAATCCGAGAAAATGCCAGTCCCACCAGCCATAAAACAGGTAACTTGCCGACAATAGCCAGATATGACGCAAGTTGTGCGACCGAAGTCCCCAATGAACAGCCCAGACAATGACAAAAAAGAAGACAAAGGACCAAGAATTGAAGATCACGACACCACCTTGTCTTTGATAAGGCGATAGGCAAACCAGACCGAAAACAGTTCCGCACCTTTGTCAAGTAAGTGCGTGTAATCGTACCACATATCGACCGATCCATAGTCGAGAAAGACATCGGGCAGGTTGGCATTCAAGCAATATGAATCTGCCTTCCATGCACAAAACTGGCGCGTATATCCGCGAAAGTTCGGCAAACTGTTCGGCAGTGCATAATAGCCCGTCAACCGCCCTCCGGCTGCCTCTATACGGGACTTCACATCTGAAAAATAAACATCCAGCCAGGGATTGGATTCTGATAAACTGGGTGCGGTCTCGTCATATGGTGTCGGCGTTGCAAGCCGTTGCCTTAGCTTTGCTAGATCGACCGAGGCCTTAGGCATGGCAAGCGGCCTGAAAGCAGATCTGGGCCGGGCAGAAGCATGCACGATCATGTTCTGTTTTTGCGCCAGTCCAAAATTGACCTTTCCTGCCAGATAATGTTTGACGATTTCCGCCACCGCATTCAGGCCTGTCGGATATGTCTTCCATTGGGCGGCAAATCTATCATCATAAAAAACAGCCAGAAACGCCCAGCGCAAAGTAGAATCCGTAATCTGGTTGATGGCTCTTGAGGACATGGGGTTCTTAAGCCCATACAACGGAAAAGCATCCCATTGAGGATGGATCTCGAACATGATTTTTTCCGGCATACGACCAAGCGCCTTTTGAGCATCTTCAAGCAGTATCCATTGCTCCAGACGTGAGGCCCCGCCTGCAGCGCGCGTCATAAGTCGCGTATGAATGTTCTCAGCAGCCCAGATTTTGTTGACGATCTCAGGATTGATGCCATTTCGGGTATAGCTTGATCCGATCAACATCATTACAGGAGCTTTATTTGCGCCTTCCGGCACATACCATTTTTGCCGTACAATTGCGGAACTTCGTTCCAAATCCATTCGGTTGAAGACGGCATTGGTACAAACGACAACCAGAACGCCCCCCAACAGTACCGCAAGCAGATTAGCCAAACCGACACGATATTCGCCTTTTGGGATCTGCGACATATGCACGAGGCTCAAAGCGAGCACTGCAAATAGCAACCAAATGAAGTCGCCGGACAACGCATCCGCAATCTCACCAAACATGTTCAAGTCTCACTGCCTTCGTCATACCGTTGCACGCAGGCATTGCCCAACATACCTGCCGCACCAGACGGACAATAATTGTCAATATTCTTGACAGCGCCATTTTCAAGTCGAACAGTCTGGTCTGCAATTTCAAGCATATGATTATTATGCGTGATGATCAGGATCGTTACCTGTCCTTTCTGAGTCTGCAGATAATTGAGAATTTGATGTTGATTGTTGAGATCCAGCGCATTTGTCACCTCATCCAAAATCAGAAGTTGCGGCTTGCGCACCAGCATACAGGCCAACATTAGCCGTTGGCGTTCACCGCCAGACAGGTTCCGTCCATTTTCCCCCACCAGATACTCAAGGGGCTCAGGATGTTGACACAAAAAATCCATCGCCCCTGCATGTTTCAAGGCATCGTGCATCTCACGCAGACTGCAGCCTGGGGCATGCCAACGCAAATTGTCTGCCACCGAACCGTCGAGCATAAAGTTTTCCTGGGGCATATAGGAAATGGATGCACACCATGCCTGCCGGCTCAAGTCCTTGATGTCCGTGCCGTCTATCGTGATCGTTCCCTGTGATACTGGCAGCAGACCGGCGACAAGCGAGCTCAAACTTGTTTTTCCGGCCCCTGACGGGCCTGTTATCGCCGTTATTTTTTGCGCAGGGATTGTCAAATTTATATCTGTCAGAATATCATGATCCGGCGTGTTTAAATGGTGCATAAACACGCCTTTTAACGCGATCTCAGTCTCTAACTTGATCTTTTCAACAGGCTTTTGGTCTTGATAAGGCTCTGATGATATTCTGGTTTTGTGCGCGGCTTTGGTCCCAGAATATTTTGAATGTTCTGATAATTGCGGCACAAGTTCACGTTCCAGAGACATCAGATACTGACAGGACGGCCAGATGTGTAAAATCGCATGAAGATTTTTCTCGATCCCGGACCAGACCGGCAGTAAGCGACTAAGAATCATCACCATTATCAGCAGTGTGGCAAAGTCCAGGTTGAAAACCTCAATCCCAAGCCACAAAAATACAACCAGCCCAATCATGCTAAGCCATTGCAACAGGAAGTTACTGCTTGCCATCATTCTCTGGTGGGTTTGCCGCGCTTCGAAAGTTAGGCCTTGCCGATAGATAAATTCGGTCGTCAGTTGCGCTTCTATCCCATTGGCCTTGGCATATGCCAGGCCATCCAGATACTGCGTCATCACATGGCTTGTCTTCCGTCCATGCCCCAGAACATCCCGCCCTGTTTGCAAGCTCCGGTGTCTTGTGCCCGCCGTAATGGCAAAAATTGCTCCTGCCATGACAATCACCAAGCATGTCAATTGCCAAGACAGTTGAAAGGCAAAGACCATATAAACCAGCATCAAGATCACAGAAGATACAAAACGCAGAGCGTCAGCCAGACCATTGGAAAGACGCTGTACCTCAATGGTTAGGGAATGGATAAAATCACTACGGCGTCTGGCGGCCAAAAAATACCATTCACCGTCAATCAGCGTGTTCCAGATGCGCTGAAACAAATACCGACCAAAATCCAGGCGCAATTTCGATACTTGAAGCGAACGATGATATACGATCATCAAACGAACGGAGATAATACCGGCAAACAGCAGCAAGATGACACTCAGCTTAGTCGGGATCGCCAGAAAATCCACATATTCTGCCAAGTGTAAAAGCCTTGATCCCGCAATGCTGTCTCCTAGACCCAACAAACCCAGCATTGGCAAAATCAACATCAAACCAATGCCTTCGGTAAGTGCACCGCAAAGCGAAAGAACAAACACCCCAGCTATTGTTTTTCGGGCATATCTCAGAAAACCCGTAAATGTTCCCTCCATGGTGTCCCTCACTTCAAACTCACCTTCCCATGGCCGATTGCCGATGGAAAACTTCCTGAAATGGCCACTATGACTGCCTTAACTTGCAGACCTGATCGTCTCCGACGATAACAACAGCCTCAGATTCTTTGTGGCAAAATGTCTCCAACTCAGGTGACCTGTTGTGCTTTGTGACAATCAAGTCTGTCACCCCATAGCGGTCTAGCAATACTCTTCGCAACGGATCATCCGTTTCAGGATCGAGTATGATGCGCAGGTCTTTCTTGCGTTGTGACCTGTCTTTAATAAAGTAATGCCCCCGCTTGGGGATCATCACCTTACCTATGAAAGCTGCCAGACTGAATGCCGTCGTGAGGTCTGTTGCGACGATCGATTCTTCTGAAAGATGCTCTGCGAGCGCCTTATTGCGCCTGACAACCGGACTTTCACTGGCGTCACGATCAAAACTGATAACAACGCTTTGCATATATTGGCGATAAGTCTTGCTGACTTTCTGGCTGCCAAACACAACAAGCACCAAGGAAACCAAAACAATACCGAAAAAACGCACAACAGCGTTCTGAACTCTGATGGCCTCAACAAACACCGCGACCAGACACAGATGGGCGGCAACCAGTGCAAAAAAAAGATACCGATGCCCCAAGGCGATCGGCAAGACAGCATTGATCATCAACAATCCAATGAAAACACCTGCCATCATAACGATGGCGCGATAACGGGGTAGAAATTTCCAGACAACTGGCAGAAATAGAAAACCAACCAGACCCACACCAGCTCTGAGCACAAGTTGGTCCGTGTCATAAAAATACTTTGTGCGGCCCGTGCTGTTCAATCTGGCGATCCTGTCAAGTTCAGGAAAAGATTCAGCTTTCAGCCAGTTTGCTTGCAAGGCAAGATCATTGGAAAACAGGACCCCTCCGAGGGAGTACCAAGGCCAAAGCAAAGCAAGGGCGAAAGCAACCGCCGCCCAACAAACAATCTTTCTTTTATTTCGGGGATTGGTGGATTTCTCAAAGAACAGCAATGAAAGACCAAAAACACCGGCAAAAATGGCGGTAAGGAGGTGGCTTAAGATTATGACAAAAACCAAGCCACAAAAAGCGGCTCCCTGAAGATTGGAAAGTTCTTGCGGCTGACGGATCAAGCGCAGGGCAAACCCGAACAGAATAAAGCTGAGGCCAAATACTCCGATTGAAGGGTAAGGCGCGACCAATATTAGGCTGCGCAAGCCATAAGCGTTGGACCACCCCCAACCTATCCCCCAAAAGGTCAACATTACGATCAGGGTAATAACCGGTGCCCAAACGGATCGATAATATGCCAAAGCAAACCAACGCAACCCGACAAGCAAAAGGATAAAGTGGACAATGCCGATCCATCCGATCATCTGCAAAGGCGGCAAGCCCGTAGCAGCAACAATGATGGCATAGCATAAGTATAGCGGCGAATATCGCGGGGACCCGACATCTACATTCACTTGCGGATGAGACGGATGGAGAATGTTTTGCGACCAGGCTTTGAGAACTGCCACATGTTCCCAGATGTCTGAACCCGCCCCATAGGTAACCAACTGCCCCCACAAACCATCATAGCAAACCCATGATAAGGTCAGTAACGCCAGAATAGAAAACGCCATATGGGCAAGAGAGTCCGGGGCACGCACTTCAATTTTCAACGGCATCCCCTTGTTTGAAACTGAAGATCACTTACGATGACCTGCTGCGCAAAATCGCATTCCCCGAAAGATACCCTCGCGCACATGACTGTTATCATCCACCTTCTGGCACACTGTTTTGGAACACAGTATGCCATCCAAATTAGCCAACTTTGATATCAGTCTCGTGCCGCAAAAAACACCTTAAATTCTATGCAGTGTCCATCTTTTGCCAAACGAATATACTACTCACTGCCCAAACCTGTGGATTTGTGAAATTGTCGACATTACCTCCTTTTATCAGCACCAAAAATCGGTTCAGCGAACTGCATCTTCTTTTGGAACTTTGCACCCCACCTTCCGAACTGCCCCGCCCGGAAATACATTTGGACACTATGTCGACATGGGACTGGAAACGGTTTGTTGTGATGGCAAATCGCCACGGCTATCTGTCTCCGCTTTGCCATCAGCTCGCGTCATATCCGTCCTCGCCAATTCCGCCAAATGTCCAAAGCAAAATCACCAAATCTTACAAACAGCAGTCCATGCGTGCAATGAAGCTTCTTCGCACATTGCACAATGTCAGCGATATATTTGATCAACACTGCATCCGCTTTTTAACCCTCAAAGGGCCAGCACTTTCGCAACAGCTTCATGGCAGCAGCATCTACCGCCGAAGCCTTGATTTGGATTTTCTGATTTCTCAGGAGGATGCGACGAAAGTTGATAAGATACTAAGGATGAAAGGATTTATACGCCTGCATCCCAAGGCTGATTTATCGAATTTACAGCAAAAAATTTTCATGGCCCGCGACAATGTCGCTTGCTATGAGTTTGCTTCTACCCGGATTGAAATTCACTGGCGTCTTTTTGAAAACCCGAACTATCTTGATATTGCCTTCGATGAGTTGTGGCACAAACGCACGGTCATTGCGTTAACAGGAAAAGCCCTTCCAACACTGGGGCATTCAGACAACCTGCTTTATCTTCTCGCACATGGTGCAAAACACTTCTGGATATATTTGAAATGGATGGACGATATCGTCGCATTTAGCAAAATCATTCCATCCGATGACTATAACGAGGCAGTTCGTCTTGCTCGCAAATATGGCCTTTCTGATGTGATGTTTAGCAGTCTGGACTTTATCCGTACGTTTTATGGAAAAGAGTTGAAAATTGGCACACCGCCTTCGGCGCCAAGATCAAAACGATATAGACGGCTGATTTCTGCATTTCGTCGTTCTTTTTGCGAGTCAAGCCAATTAGGCAAAGAGGTTTCTCCAAGATGGGCCCGAACCTTGATTTTCGTGCGACAATTCCATTTGAAATCAACCTTTTCATATCGCATGCGCCTCACATTGCGCTGGCTGATCAATTTTGAAGACCTTTACGAGTTACAATTGCCATCCGCACTTTTCCCCTTGTATATTTTGCTCCGCCCCGTTTTTTGGCTCAAGCGGTTTATAAAAGGAAAAACAACAGGCTAGCAGAAAAGGCGGAAAATGGGCAATCTGATCTGCCAATTCCCGCCTCAAACCTGCCAACACACTCCAAAAAATTCCGGTCGGGGGATATCTGTCAATCAGAGGAAGGTTCTAACTCTTTTCAACGCTCAAAACATCGTTCTTGATCAAACCATCGAGTAGGGTTTCGACATCGCGCCGGGCCTGTTCTTCAGATACCTCGAACTCGGAGACGACAGCTGCAACCACGTCTTTGAACATCGCTGGTTTCTCCAGCGCTTCCCAAACCACCGTCGCTGTATCGTTCAAGCTCATATACTGACCGGTTTCCACCTGCATCATCAATGTTTCCTCGCCCGAACGTGCTGCGATCCAACTGTCAGTACGCTTGATCAAATTGTTTTCATACTTATCCATTGTTTTACTCCGCTAAATGTCCGTATTGAGCGGGACATAGCCCAACTGCACCATCATCTTTGCATGTTGGCATTCAATGTCTCTGATTTGTGCTTTGGTCAACTCGTCGCGCCAACCATCAACCAGACCTCTTCTGAAGAAAGTAGGATTCGGGGCCTCACGAAAACCGGATTTTTTCTCTTGTGCCTGAAGCGTCTCGAAGCGGGATGCTTCCACTGCCCGACAGATTTGTTCTTCTGAACACTGACAATCAAGAAATTCCAATAACTTACGAAGCACGGAAACGGTATCTGACATCATATCTTCATAGCGGATCAAATGTACCGGCAAATCAGTTTGTTCCAACCAACTTGCGACATGTCCACTCCAGTCAGAATAAATAATCGGCAAGTGTCGCCGTTGATAATCCTTGAAATCGCGATGAACCATCTCGCTGTTCGCCATATCGGCGATAGCTTCATCAAGATCGACATTTATGTGATGCGCGTAAGACGGTGCAACGCCTCTTGGGTCACGCACGATATAGATGGCCCCTTTTGCCGCCCGCGCCCTACCCAATAGCGGTGTGCCATCGCTCAGGTAGCGATAGGCGTCGTGAACCTTGGCAAACTGTGGGAACTCTCCGTCACCGGGGGGATGGCCGACGCTATGGGGGGCTGCATGATGGTCTAACTGAGCAAATTCAACATGCACTTTTGGGCGCAAGTCTTCGATCTGGTGCACATCAAGTAATCCACTGCTAAGCAAAGTAGAATTGTCAAAATGACGCCGATCTGTAGAGGTCAGAATTGCGCTAAGGTCGTTTACGGTAAAGGTTTCAGGCGTTGGACGAGAAAGATTATCAAGCAAGATACGAAGCCACGTATTTCCTGACTTAGGATAGGAGGCAAGCCAGTATAGATTTTTCATATCGCGTCTTCACCCTGCCATTGCGCATCCATTTGTGCAGCGACGGTATCAAATACCGCAACATCACGCTCACACGTTAATGTGTAAACTTCTGATTTCGCTGACATGTACGCAGCCATTGAAAAAAACCTCGGCATTAGATCCATTGCATAAAGCAGGCGTGGCCGGAGGGCATTCATGATGAAATGATGACATGCTTTGATCGCGTCCAGCCGTTCGATGCCGGCTGTTCGAGGTGGTCTGTGTTCTATCAGGAAGTAAGTGGCACCAATCGCAGCCGATTCTCGAGAAGCCGGCAATGACGACACCAGATACTTGTGCTTACAGGATCGGAGCACTGTATGATCGGCAGGATCAAAGCCCTTCTTTTCTAACGCTCGCCCCCACAATCTGATCATCGGGCCTTCCGGCAACAGGTAGGGCCCGCCCGCCTCCAAACTGATCGAGGCACAGGTATCGGCCAAGACGGGATAGCCACGTCGGGCTAAGCTATCGGCCAAAATCGATTTACCTGTACCCGATCCACCGCACAGGAGGACAGCCTTACCGTTCACAAGTACAGCAGAGGCCCTGAGTGCCACAATCTTGCGCTGATGCAGCAGTATCGGCAAAGCAACATCGAAAAGAAAGAGCCCCACGTCCCGATCCTCCACTTTCGCCACGGCTTCATAAACGATCCTGTTTCCCGCTTCTATAAGGTAAGCTCCCACCCTTGGGACATGAATAATGAACGTGTCCTCACTCATTTCCCAATTGGGCCCTCTATGGATGCAGTTGCCTGCAATCTGGCCAGGGACTTTTCCCCGTTCAATCATAACATCACGCACGACTTCTGGATGTTCATCGGTCCAATAATCGTTAAGAGCAAGATCACTACCGATCTTCAAACCGTATGTTTCGTAAAAATACTGCATCATTTTCCGAGAGTCGTGAAACGGTGGTTTTCACTAGCGTTGAAGTCGCCCGCAACCATCAAAAGATCAGGGTCTTCATCAAACACTGTCAAAGCCTCGTCATGTGACAGTGCAGACATCATAAAGGTCGAAGCCATACGATATCTTTGCATCCAGATCTCATCACTTTCCCCAGTCGCAAGTATACGATGCGGAGCTGCACAGCCCATCATGATCGTATCGAACCCGGCGAGGCCGTAATAGGGAACGCCAACTTTGCGGATTGCCTCTAGCGCCCAGGGAGAACGCATAGACAACGGCGCCCCCTCACGGAACAAATCCATCAATGGCTTGATGCCGGAAATGTCTGCTTCGTTGCGCATCACATCCCAAAACGGCGTCTGTTTCTTGTTATTGATCTGATAATGGGCAGCGATGAACCATTTCAGTTTGTCCCAATCGTCCGCCGCCTGACCATTCATCAACTGCTCGGTCGACCGGTCATGTTTTGTTCGCGGCAATTCATCAACCAGCAAAATTACCTGCCGCGCAATTTGTAACAATGCACTGGCTTCAAGCGGCTCAGAAAAGCCATAGGAGTTGCCAATCGCAATCACATTACCGACATAGCAGCGTTCGTGTCGGCCATTTCGGAATGAAACGGTATTAAGGAACTCAACCTCGCCGAACCGTTCGACGACTTCGGCTTTTGCCTCTTCGACAGAAATAAAATCGCTGCTGTGAACGTATCCGCAATGGTCATTGTGGCGCGTTGGAACCATCCAGCTCCAGCCAGCATTCATGGTGATTGCACTCGTATATGGCTTTATGTCCCCACCATGCTCTCTTTGAAATGCAATTGCGCGGTTGCTAAACAGCGATTTTTCAAATCCGATGAAGGGCACCTCCAACTCTTTATTCAGCAAGGTGGATCGAAAGCCGCTGCAATCGACAAACAAGTCATAGCTTAACTTCCGGCCATCATCGGTCTGAAGGGCGACAATTTCATCCCTCTGCGGATGCTTATCGGCAGAAACGATAACCGCATCCACCATCTCAATTCCGGCGGTGAGGGCTTCTTGCTCAAGATAAGTGACCAATAGCGCATTGTCCAAATGATAGGCAAAGCGATACCGGTCCATTTGCGAAGCCACCTTGCCATTGGGCCCCAGCCATAGCGGCAACTTATGATGCTCCATTAAAATCGCCTGACTGGTCGCCCCATTTGGACTACCGGTTAAGCGCATGGAACCGATCAAACCGATGTCATTCACGTCCCAGTCAAATGGCGCATTAAAATAGTAGTTCCCCGGCTTACCCCAATCATAGCGCACGCCTTGTTTGATCGTTGGACGAACATTCTTTAGCAAATCGCCCACACCCAGCCCAATGTAATTGTGCAAAAAGCTTACAACCATTGGGACCGTAGACTCACCAACACCTATGATCGGTATTTTCTTTGATTGGATGATAGAAACATTCAGATATGGCCGTCGCTTTTTGAGCGCCAAAGCCGTCAACAAACCGGAAGTCCCGCCGCCGAGCACGCCGATATCCAATATTTCCCGTCCTTCAGGACCATCATTGTTATTTTGATGCCGACAAATATACTCAGCGCTTTCTCTCATTGGCAGACAACCTGCTGTCTTGGATATCCGATATGCATATATTTTAGATATCCATATTTTTCGTTTTGTCGCCTTGGAACCAGGCAGAGTAATTTAAGCGTTTCCAACCGGTTGCTGCAGGTGTCATCGGCTCGACTGCATGGTTGAAGTTTTTGTTTGAATCAAAAATTACGACGCGATTAAACAAGGGATCAATATTTTGAATGTCATTGTTCTCGTCTTTATACTGCAATCGACCACCAAAGCCAGGTTGCCAATCTTCATGCAAATACAACACCATACACAAGACGCGCCCTTTCAATGAATCGTTGTGCCATCGCAAGAAATGTTCGTGATCCAGACGTTTTAAATTGATCGCATTTGTATGTTGCACATCGCGCCCCGTGAGCAGACGCAGCCATGAATGAAACGCTTCAGACTGAATTTGAGCCCGCATTTTGACATCTTCAAGTGCCGACGGTGCCATTTCCTTACCTGAAACGGGTTTGCGGTACATAAACTCGTGAATAAACCGATCCTCATCACGTGAATCGTAAAATTCTTCTTTTTCTACGAATGATTTATCGCCATGACGGCGAAACATTTCTTCGCACTGCCCCTCCCCGAGTAACAATTTGCGAATGGACCTCAATGCATTTGGCTGAACAAAATCATCAAGGACCAAAAATTTCTGAGGTCTACGGTGAAATTCATGTTGATGCATTTCAATTACATCTTGTCGTGAATATTTTGGATTTATCCAATGCAATTTTTTCTGCAAATCACCAGCTTGGACACTCATTAAAAACCCTTACTAAAATAAATTTTGATCTCGTGGAAAATACCCACCTCACCTCACGCCAGCAACGTTAAAATCCGCAGTTTCTGATCGAAATGATTTCATTAAATTGAATGTGCAACCAATAGAGTAAGTCGCATTTAATCTGCACCATTGCTTCGGGGAGAAAATAACCAAACAGCCCACAACCACGCTGTAGAAGCAATCGGTATTGGGCAAGAATTCTTGCTCCACCTTTTTCCCACCAACACTCAGTTAAGCGCGCTGTAGTAAAGGCAGCTAGATGACAACAAGGGGTAAAACAGCTCAGAGTTTACTGCCATAGCTGTTAGCAATGAGACACGACCGCGAAACGGCCGCGCTGGAATTCATCATCCGGCAAAGAGACCGGTAAAACCTCATGCATTGCCCAACTGGGAAAGATCGCCAACATGTTGGGTTGAAAATCATAGAGCGTGAACTTATCCAGCGCCTGTTTGGTTTCGTAGTCTGTGTCAAACACAGCAAGCTGACCGCCCTTAAACATTCGCGGCAGCTGATGCATATGGTATACGATGGATATAGTACGATCATGGAATCCATGATCCTGGTGCGGCAAGAAATACGCGCCATGTCGGCACAGACTAAACTTCTTTGATGGCGGTCGTGCCGTTGGCCAACCAATCCCTAATTTCGGAACCGTCTTCTCCAACAATGGCATCAGGTGGGTTAAATAAAGGTCCTCAGATTCCCTCGAAAGTTGCTTGCGATATGAATATCTGAATTTACGGTCGCAAGTTGCCATACCGTTAATCACGACCTTGTCTTCGATATATTCTTCTTCTGATCGTGTTGCCTCGGCAAACAACATTTCGTAAACCTTCTGCGGAAAAGCATCTGGAATAACTGCCACCGGCACAGAAACAGCCTCGTCAGGCAACTTAAGGTCTGTCACATCCCCGCGCAGGGCAGCGCACATGTAATGTGTCTTTGGGCATGATGGGTCCAACGCAGCTGCGCGGTCCAAGACTTCGATCGCCTCGCCTAATTCCCCCTGCGCCCGCAATACATCGGCGAGATCCCGTAACAGTTTTGGCGTTTCGCCCTGCGCGTTTAGTTGCGCCCGCACGCGCTTCTCCAGTGCGTGGTACAACCCAGCATGTAAAGTGACGGATGCCGAAAACCCTTCTCCTTTAATAAACTCAGTTTCCATTCCGCCCCCTTTCCGAATTGACAATCGCAGACAAGGCCGCATAGCTCTGCGCGACACCGTCTGACACCGTAACAGCACGCTCAATCTGTGTCGCGTTTGTCTGCTTAAATTCAGTATCTTGCTGAAAATGCCCGGCCTCTGGCCGCTTCGCATCGAACTGCATAATCTGCGCAATTGCGACGCGAACCTCATCGGTAAGCCCTAATCCAAAGTGATGAAACAGGCGGCCCATGACGTCCGCCTTCAGGTTTTTATAGTCAACCAAGCATCTCCGATCCGCCGGAGCCGCAATCGCTTGAGTGAAAAACGCATTCACCACTTCTGCCGCAAATCGAACAGGATCTTCCTGATCATCCACCAAATGCGCAGCATGCTGTGTGACCGCATGTGGATTTTTCGACCACCCCGCTGGCGAAAGCCGATGGGACACCATGATTTCCAAGGGATCACGATAGATAAAGCACCAGTTCACCCCCGCAAAACGCTCTATGATCGGCTTTATCAGCAAGCTGGTCCAAGAACTGAAACGTATCACAATTTTCTTGTTCCGGAAGTGCGGACTGGGACGCAGCAGGTCGAGACAGGCCCGCAATATTGGAAACTCCATATTTCCGTCCTCCAGATCCATCAAAAGGGCTTTTGAAATAAACCCATGCTCCGAATAACTCAAACTGTCCGGCGCTTGATCCAAGATTTGACTAACCAAGGTGGAACCACAACGCGATGCATGAAAGATAAAACGTAAATCCTGATCGGCCACCGGCTCTGTAATGACATCTTTCAACGCAATCAGGCTTCGTTTGATCGGTCGCTGTCGTGCCCGCCGCACCTCCGCCTGCGTGTTCACGCGACAGGGGATCGGGTCTGGCCGCATCCAGCCAAACACCACCACTTTCCCGTCGAGACGTTTGAGGTTGATTGGCCAAAAGAAGTCCTGCGCAGCACTCACAGCTCAAGCCTTTTGATTTTATGACACGTCACGTCGCAGCACCGACGATATCGATAAGTTTGCGATATTTTTCTGTCGTTCGGGCAAAGGTGGTCGGGCGATAAATCTCGAAAACACTATTCTTCCGCAGCAAATTGGCAACCGCATTCAACGCAAACTGATGGCCCAGGAAGTGCTTCGCTGATTTCGGCTGATACAGGTTTTTCTGTATTTCAATCATGCTTGCCAGCTTGTCGAGAGGTTGACAGCGGAAATCCCCTTCATCTTCCGGGGTGATCAGATAAAACCGGTTCCCTTCGGTCACATCAATATCGCCTATGGTTTCAATAACATCATGAAATTTATCCCGACGATAGCTGTCTTGTAATAAGCCTTCCGGTGATGTGCCGATAAAGTCCAAACTATCGGACCAAAGCTTCACTCTGGGGATGCCTTCCTTGAGAATCACCTGGCCATTCTCGGTGACGCAAAAGACACATAAATCATCGCAGATCGTCTCAAAACCATACGTCTGCAAGTAGGCAACCATGGTCGACTTTCCGACGCCAGATGGCCCCACAAAGAAGGCAACCTTATCACCAACCAGTGTGGCACTCGCATGCACCACCAACATCTGTTTTAAATACAACACCACAGACATGACCGTGCCCAGCAACATCGTGCGTACACGGCTCATTTCAACGCCTGACTTTAAATCCATCAACACATGTCGACCGCCGATGACCTGAAACTCGCCGAGCCGTGGCCAAGAGATATGCACCACATCGTCATGGTGCCAAATGTATTTCTTCACACGTTTCGCATCATCTGGCATGTCATAAAGGCTGGAAATCGAAATCTCGACATCTGGCTCTCGCCCGCCATCATAAACCGTCAGCTCAGGCAGATATATGTCGCTCTTGATCACCAGGTCAAAAACGATATATCTCGGATTTTCACATGATAAACTGCCCGTGATGGACATCAACACACCCTCGATCGACTTCGGGTCCTGCCCCTAATAATTTGATGGGATCATTTGGCGAATAAAGCGAGCGGTCCCGACACCTCGCATTAATGACTGCTTATACAATTGAATAATCTCCTTGGATTCCCATCTATCTTCGGGCCAATCTTCGACCAATCGCTTCAAACTCTCAAGGTCCACATACCGCCCGACGTCGGGATGTCGCGCTAATATTTCCAACTCTTCGCGTAAACTCGCACGTGAATCGGTCAGCCCTTCATACCAGTTCGCCGACTGACCACCTCTTGGCGTATCAGGGTGAAAACAGTGCTCGGGCAGCAAATCTTCCGCGATTAGCCGCAAGAAGAACTTTGTCTGCCCATTACGCAAAAACCATTCTTCAGACAGCCCAAGCGTGAACTCCACCAAACGCTGATCTTCAGTTGGATCACGATGTTCGATTCCCGTTTCCGCATAATCGGCATAACGATCAAGCCCCAACGACAGTCGACCAAACCCCGCCAACCGCCTGTCATTACCGAAGATAGAGGGCTGCATGCGAGGCAGCAGCGCACGCTGCGACAGCCGGTTGCTTCGCACCATATCCTTAAAAAATTCAGGCGTGATAACAGATCTCTTTGCTTTGTTTGCATTGCCAAGGACCTTGGCGGCGATTTCCCACGCTCCGCACGGAGTGTGCGGAGCAAAGCTGTGATAGGCGATTGCCTTCCAGGATATCTTCTGCCGCCGCCACAGCAAACAGGCCTCGCGGAGCCAACTCGGAACAGCCAGGGAATTCAACATTTCCGAGAGACGGGCGAGCCCACTATAGCTGATCGTCAGATTCCCTATGCCCCCCGTCAGCATCACTTCCGAACGATTACGCCGGGCTGCATTGTCTAATTCGGTCAACCAAACATTATTGGCAGGCGCCCGATGCGGTTGCTGCAATGCCTGAGCAGATCTGTCCATATAAGAAAAAGGATTCTGCCGTCCAATCCGGATCACATGGTGCCGCATATTGTCATGTCGCGCAGCCAAGATAGCTGCTTTTTCCGACTCATCCCATAGCCGACTGGCTGACTTCGCACGAAAGCCTTCGTGCGGCGTTGCCGTATACGCATCAACACTTCGCCCCTGTTCAGACAACAATACTGCAGCAGCGGCTGCAACAGCTCCGCTATCGCATCCTGAGCTTAATTGAGCCGCAATCGGTTTCGCCGAACGCAGACAGGACTCAACAGCAGAAAAGAACAGTTCTCGCCCTTGTGCCTTCAAAGCTGTTGCACTGTCTGGCTGGACAGAACCCCGTTCGGGCATACACCACCATTTCCGACAGTTGATGTTGCCTTTTTCGGCAATGAGAAAATGACCAGGCTCAAGTTCGTCGATAAATTCAAAACAGCTTCCAGTCGGGACCGCCGCCATTAAACGATGCGCAATCCAGGTCTCCGATAGTGTTTGAGGCACATCAGGCAAGGCAAGCAATCCGGCAGGCATGCTCGCAACAGCAATAAAACGTTCCGAACGATAGAAATAAAGCGGTGCCCGGCCCAGCGCATCTCGACCGCACAACAAGCGCTGCTGTTCGGAATCCCAAATAATGAAACCATACTGCCCTGGAATACGTGCGGGTGCCTCTTCTTCCCATTTTTCCAATGCCACCAGCAGCAAGTCCGAATCTGATAAGCGCGCAGCCGCCTTCGTGTCCAGACCAAGCCCGGCGATCACACCTGCTCTGTCATCCAAGCGTGCTGCAGCCACACCGTACCATTTTCCTGCGCGCAAGCAGACAGGCTGTTTCTCGAACAAATCTTCCGGCAAAGTACAGGACTGCAATTTTGCAACTGAAACCGTCCCGTCTGACCAAACCTGACGACGTTTTGGACCATACCGGCCCAGACTTGATGCCATCCGAAGGCATTCGTCTTTTGCATTTCGGTCATCAAACCTCAAAACGCATGCAATTGCACCGGTCATTTGCAGTCCTGATTTTTATTGTGGAGCCTTGCTATGCTTTAATTGATTGATGGTTTGATCCGTCGAATTACTCCTAGGGTTCAAACGCATTCACATGATCGATCCGGCACCTGATATGAGAGAAAAAGCTAGGAAAAAACCACAGAGCGGGGTGATCCCCGATCAAGGGATTTGACGCAGAGGCTTTCTCTCATAGCAGGTGTCCTTCGGATCACCCGGATTTGCACGGGCTATTTTGTCACCAAACCTTGAAAGATGTATATCTTCCTGCGATTTTGCTCCGCATATTCGCACAAATCCGGGAGACCGGAGCGATTATGTGAATGAGTTTGGACCCTAACTGTTTGAAACACAGATTTCAATACTGCGACATTCATCATTTAATGATTGATGCGCCAAAACATGCTTTGATATACAGATAAAATCGACGCGATATTTTATTATATTTTGTTTACTGTTAAAAACTTTATGGAGGCTAAAATATGGATCAAGTCAACCAAAACAACCAAAAGGCTGACCTGAAAACCCCTGCTGCTTCGGTCAAGCGTCGGGCATATTCAGCCCCTTCCTTTACGCTGGTCAGCCTGTCGGGTTCAAAACCGCACGCCAACGCCGGGGACGGAGCTACCACTGACGGATCGAACTATTCTTGATCTCTTCGGCACGGCAATGCGACAGGCATTCAGAGACTGCTGAATGTTGATGATCTGGCGTCACGATGGCCATACGCCCAGCCCATGCTTGGCAAAACGTAGAATTGCGGTCCACGTACCGGACGCCTTCCTTGTACTCAACCCAGTCAAATCTTAGTATGCTGTCCGCTATGTCTGGCTTTCATATAAGTAAATAGAAGGGTCAGAAAGTGCGGTGGAGTGTTACAAAGCGCAAACTTTGCTATCTGATTAAAATGGATGGGCGACGCAGATTTCTAATGCTGGAGGCTGCCGGCTGGCTGATCGTCACATGGCTGGTTATTGCGGCCTTACCATATTCGTGGATCGTTCCGCGCCACGGAGTTTGCAGGTCTGCGGCAGAAGGAGTTGCGCGTGATCTCTCGGTAAGACTGATAGCCGAACAACAGCTTACCGTACAGGAAATCAGATGGGCCATTGGCGCGGCCGTACAACATTTACCGATCAAAACCCTTTGCCTCCACCAGGCCATGGTAGGCCAGCGCATGCTGCGATGGCGCAAAATTCCATCTGTTCTATTCTATGGTCTAAAGCGAGACTGTCCAGTTTCAGAGTTTGAAACGCATGCATGGCTTGTTGCAGGTCAGTGTCCGGTCACCGGCTATCCGCAGGCGGCAAGCTTTGATGCGTTTGCGAGTTTTTGGTGACACGCAGCGCCCTGCCAGCCTTCACCATAGAGTGACAACCCCGAATTATGATAAACTAAGTTGGCATTCTTGATGTAATTCTTCTGGGAAATTCAAAGCGATGCAGCAATACTCATATAATATGAGTATTTGTCACGTGCCACAAAAGCTGACATTCGACATACAGCAAAATCAAATACTTAGAATTTCCGATTGCCACATAAGTTGACACGGATTGACACATAAGCTGACAAAAACCTGCAGAATTGACAGAAAAGCTGACAATTTTCATCTTAGAGGCTTTAGTGCTCCAGTAGACAGCTCATTCTGCTACGTGAAGTGTTTCCGAACGCGAACCAGAAACAAAGATAACGCTATCAGTCTCAAAGCTTTCCAAAGTCCATTCTCGGTACTGCTCACCGACAGACAGACGCACTAAATCATCGCCTGATTGTGGCAAGAAAAGACCCAAGAACTTCCCGTTATCACTAATCACCCCGACGACCTTTAGGTCTAACGGCTCTGGCAATCTTATTTGAGGAGGAGGGGCTTCCTCTTCTTTGCGCTCAGGCATTAAAACTGGCTCAGCCGGTCTCTGAAGCGCATCTCTTTCTGCCAAGAACAGTGGCTTGTTCAAAAACGCTCCTCCCGAAGCCGGCGGGTCTAATTTTGACAGGACCTTTCCCCGTCCAAAAGTTCTGCTCTGGTGCGGCAAAGTTTCAGCACGTTCTGTTTTTAATGAGTCAATACCGTTCGCAAACCAGACTACAGATGTTGATGCTAGCACTGAAACAACCAGTACTACTGCTGGAACTAAAATGCGAAGCTTGGAGCTAGAGATCACGCTGCCCCCTCCACAATGCAGAGAGTTCTAATGTGACATCAACGTAAATGTCTTCGATATAAGACCGGCCTTCAGCCGCCCTCATTGCACGCCTAACGGACAGATCCAGATGATCAACAGACATCAAGAGTTCTTCCGAGGCAACTGCACTTAAGAACTGTGCAATGTTCGCATTTTTGGCAACAGCCTGCAGCCTCAACCGCACCTCGACGCGATCATTGTTTCCAGTAGATCTTGGCAAACCCTGCATTCTACGCACCACGAGCCCGTGGCGTTTTGCAAGATCGGACACCAGCACCTGCAGCGATGAGACCGCCAAGGAATACGTCGGGTCACGCAGGATAGCATCGGTTTCTTCAAGCCGCATACGAGCGGAATCTACATATTCCTGAATATTCGAGCGACCCGAAATTTTCTGAAAAAGGCTCTCAAGATTTGCTTGGAGATCAGAGATTTCCTCTCGCGAATGGATGATCTGAGAGACTGGCTCCAGATACAACCAATGCACACTCCACACGACAAACATGCCCGTTAATGAGCCTGCGATCAATCGTTGTAGAATGGGTTTCTTTTGCTCCGCTTCAGAACTCAAAACCGCTCCTCCGTAGTTGGAAGAGCAGAAATCAATTCCCAATCGACTTTCATCTGAATTGAAAAGCGGTCTTTCCCGGTTATCGGATCCGGGACTATGGGCGCTGACAATTGAACCGAGTGGAAGGATTTCGACTGTTCGAGTATTTGGGGCAACTTTGCAGTCGCAACACCATACCCAGATATTTGGAGGTCATCACCAGTCAGCTCGAGTTTTTGTAGCCAGCTTGAAGTGGGCAGCACATCTGCAACGTTATCAAGCACGGCACGAATAGCTTGAGAGCGTCGCTGAATTTTTGCAAGAGCACGTTCTTCCACTTCCAGCTTGTCAGCACTTTCCAAAAGCACCAAATATTCGTTCATCTCAGTCTTTATTCGTTGCTGCTCATTTGAAAGAGTAAGGTACTGTGCATTCAATTGCGACTGAACATATTTGAGAGCTACTGCTGGTAAGAGAATAGCTAGCAATAAAGCGATCACGATGATGGCATTTCGAATAGCGGATGCACTCGATTTCGCCTTCCAACGGTGCAGCCAAATTCTGTTGCCGTCATTTTGCGTATAGATAGCACCTTCTTGCGGCGGCACCTCTGCCAGCTGCACTTGCCTGCAACGCTTTACAAAATCTTTGAAGATAAAGGCGACATCAACCTGTACTGAACCTGATTCGATGTTGGCAGAACGTATCGCGCTCTGAAACACTACGGTGCTGGGCTCGTAAGGACAAATCTCAGAGAAATGCCGGTTAATGTAGGTGTCTAGCTGGTTAACCTCTGCAGCAGGAACTTCGACAGTTCGGCTGAAGACTTCTTCACGATCAACCTCGACTAAAAGCTCATATTCACTTTGCCGACGCGCTTTGGAACCGAGTATTTCCTGAAGTTTCGTAAGATCGTCAGCACAGCCTTCTAAGCCCGCAAAACGGTAAGATATGCTGGGCTCTTTATTGGATATATTGAGCCATAGTGTTTCTTGGCATTCTGCAAAATACCGGGCTACTTGGTTAGGAATGCAACCAATCACACCATCCCACCACCAGTGCACACCCTGTGAGACCTTGTCCAACCAGCGATCAGCGATCAATTTTTTTCGCTCCAATACTTCACGTCAGTAAAACCGGGTTTCATTGCGCCATCTGGGTTCCGCCATGAACTTTGGCCAATCGACATTCTGATGACCTTCAAATTCGATTGTCATTTCCACCAGGTCAGGTAGTCCACCTTGCCCCTGCCATGCGCCCCCCCACTCGCGGCTCCCCGAACGATAAGCAAGATAGCGAAAGTTCAGCGAGCTAACACCGTCGAGAAGAACTCTTCTTTCATATTGTTGATCATTAGCTTGCCGCTGCCCCATGAGGTCAAGAGCCCACCAGTCAAGGATCAACTGATTTCCGTCAAGGTGGAGCACAAACTCATTTGCCAATCCATTCGAAAGTCCCCGCGGATAGGCCGAGAACAATCTCAGGTTGGTCGAACTCCCAATCACAGGGGAATTTCCGACCTCGTGATCATCGAACTGGTTCAACTCAGAGGCCGGAACCATATCGGATAGAAGCCGTCGAACCAACTGTTGCACCATTACGACATCCGAGCGTTCTTCAATCTTTTTGTGACTGACATCCCATATCCGCCCCCCGAAACGCAATCCACCGAAGACCGCTGCAAATATAGCCCCCGCAACCACGAGTACTATCAAGAGCTCGACAAGCGTAAATCCTGCCTGTTTTACGTGGGAGCGGCACTTCATTATGGAACCTTAGCCTTGAGCGTTCGCAATTCGGCGATTTGGCGGCCGTGGTGCCGAACAACAACCTCTACCTCGTATAATGCAAAGCGGTTATTCGCTTTGCTTTGGCTTAAGGAGTCTCCTTCACTAATCAGAATATTGATCTCAAATCCATCTTTCTCAGTGATGGTGTGCTGCCCGTTTTCCAAACGATATAGACTTCCAACAGAAGCCAAATAGGACTGAGCATAAAGCACACCATAAGACATCTGATCACTTCGTTGCACGGCAACAACACCATCTGAAAACCTACCGTAAATCGGCACAAGTGCCAGGGCGAGGATGGTAATCGCAATCAAGCTTTCAAGTAGGGTAAACCCACACGAACCGCGACAGAAGCTCAGTTGCAACTTGAAAAGCAGAACCATAGATCAATCCTGCTCGACCATAGTTACATCACCAGTAAGCCAATCAACTTTGACTTCCACTCGTTTTCCGTCTCTTTGCGCAACGATGCGGCCACCGGTTGAGCTACCATCGGGAAAAAACCGAATAGCCGAGGAAGCATCCCCCACCTGTTCCTGCCTTGCTGAAAGAAGCGAAATTTCGCTCTGTTCGCTAAAGCAATGCTCACTCGGACCGTCTTCATCAGCCCCGACTTTCGCGCGACAGTTCCCGGTTAATGCATCAAGGACGAAGCGCTTCTCGCTACCACTCAAGATCGCACTCATTCTCGTATCTTCAAGTAGGCGCTCAACATTCGCAATTTCGTCGTTCAGCGCTCGCCCGCCGATCATCGCTGACCAGTTAATTGGCGCAAAAGACAGGATCAGTCCAACGACGGCAAAAACAACCATCAACTCGAGCAGTGTGAACCCGCTTTCGGACCGATCAAGCACTACCAGCTTCCAAGGTCTGCGTTGATACCGTCACCACCTTCTTGCCCGTCGGCCCCGAGCGAATAGATATCAAATTCACCATGACTTCCCGGAATGCGATACTGATATTTGTTCCCCCAAGGATCCGTAAGCGCATCGTCCTTTTTCAAATAAGGCCCATTCCATCGGCCCGAGGATTGCGGCGATTCGATCAGCGCATTCAACCCTTCTGATGTATTGGGGTAACGACCAACATCAAGCCGATAAAGGTCGAGCACACCTGACAATCGGCTGATCTGGATCTTTGCAGTATCTGCCTTGGCGCTATCGAGATATTTGAAAACCTGTGGCGCAGCAATCGCTATAATCCCGCCAAGAATGACAAGCACAACCAGCAACTCAATCAGTGTATAGCCAGCCTGCGTTCGAGCTCTACGATCTGCAAATCTCTTCTGATTACTTGAATGCATAAACTCAAAACTCATTACATTGGAATGTCATAGATACTAAGAATAGCGCTAAGAATAGACCCGCATATCAAGGCAACCACCACGCCAAGAACAATCGTAATCGCTGGTACAAGCATCTTCATGAACTGATCAATCTGCCGACCCAGTTCGTTTTCCTGAATCTCGGATACTTTTACAAGCATTGATTGTATCTTTCCACTTTGTTCGCCAGCTTGTGTCATCTGGCCAACGATTTCTGGAAAAACGCCAGCTGACGCAACAGGTATCGCGATACCCTCGCCGCGCTCGATCTTTGAACGTATCGGCGCCATCTTTCGCGCCAAATGCCGGTTGGAAACCGTAGCCAATGACAAATCATACGCTCTAAGCGTGGAAACACCGGAGCTCAAAAGCACGCCAAAAGTGCGACAAAACCTGACGGCATCCGCCTTACGAACCATCTCGCTTAATACGGGAATTCCAAGCAACCATCTGTCCCACTTTTCTCGCCCAATTTCCGAACGGACATCCCGCACAATTAACAGTACGAGCAGCAAGGCGCTCAGCAGCAGCAACCAACCATACGTTTGCATGAATTCTGAAATTGATAGCATTGCTGCGGTTAAGGGCGGGATATTGTCACCGGCTTCTTCAAAAATCGGTGCAAATTGCGGCAACACCACAGACATCAGTAATGCAATCGTGGCAGCCGCGACCAAAAGAACAAGTGCTGGATACTGCAGAGCACTACCAAGCTTCTGCCGGAGCGCCATTGACCGTTCCATCTGATCTGCTACATCCGCCATAGCGGATTTCAGCTTCCCGCCCGCTTCACCAGCCTGAATCAATGCGACATATTGCGGCTGAAACAGATTGCCTTCCGCGGCCAGCCCGCCTGATAATGTACCACCATCATTTATATGCGATAGCACACGCTTCGCCAAATCTGATATGGCACTGTTTCCTTTGATGTCAGAAATCATCGTCAGCGCTTTATCGAGCGGAAGTGCGGCATCGATGTAAGTCGCCAAGTTCCGCATAAACAGAACCAGATCCCTGTCCCTTAGACGCTTGGCGCTATGCAGTTCAAGTCCACCAAACAAACCCCTACGCTTGTTTTCTTCTATGCTGATTGGCACCAAACGACGTTTACGCAACAGTTGCGCCAGGGCCTCACCATTCTCTGCGCTTTGCCGCCCCTCAGTGCGTTTGCCATTCTCATCAATGGCGGTGAATTTGAACTGTGGCATGATCTGCTTCCCGCTTAGCGCTTGGCAACCCGCAAGACTTCTTCAATGGTCGTATCACCGCCCAGCACGCGGCGCATTCCATCGGCATAAAGCGTCGTCATGCCGCCATCGATCGCAGCCCTGCGCAGCTCACTGACTGCGACGTTTTTCAAAACAAGGCGACCGATCTCATCACTCATCTCAAGAATCTCAAGTAATGCTGTTCGACCACGGTATCCTGTTTGACCACAGCTTTCACAGCCACAGGCTTTATACACATGCCCCGGAAGCCTTTCCCCATCCGTCAATTCACTAAGGCCAAAATGCGCGGTCATCTCCGGCCCCAATGCCACGGGTTCTTTGCACGTTTCACAAAGCTTCCGCACAAGACGCTGCGCAACAACCCCAATCAAGGTCGAACTAACCAGATAATTATCAATACCCATATCTGTCAGACGCACGATTGAGCTCGCCGCGTCATTGGTATGAAGTGTCGAAAGCACCAAATGCCCGGTTAAGGCCGCTTGCACCGCAATCTCGGCTGTCTCCCCGTCGCGAATTTCCCCAACCATTAGAATATCGGGATCCTGACGCAGGAAAGATCGCAAGATATGTGGGAATGTAAGGCCAATAGCCGGCTTCACTTGCACCTGATTGATCCCCGAAAGCTGATACTCGATCGGGTCTTCAGCCGTCAAAATCTTGACATCTGATCTGTTCAGTTTGGAAAGTGCCGCATAAAGCGAGGTCGTCTTACCACTGCCGGTTGGGCCGGTAACAAGCATAATGCCATGCGGCTGGGTAAACAATTGGTCAAGCTTTGACTGGTGCTCAGCCGAAATACCAAGCGCGTCAAACGATAACCGTACCGCACTGCGATCAAGTACCCTCAACACAACTGTTTCACCACCAAGCCCAGGCACAATCGAAACACGTAAATCCACCGGTGCCCCACGCACACTGGTATTTACCCGACCATCTTGGGGCAACCGTCGCTCTGCAATATCCAGGTTGGCCATAATCTTGATACGTGAAACCAAAGCCGCATGCATCGAAAGCGGCGGGCTCATCACCTCGCGCAGGCTGCCATCCAGTCGAAACCGCACCCGAAGCGCATTTTCAAACGGCTCAATATGAATGTCAGACGCTCGCATCTCGACCGCACGGGCGATCATCTGCCCCACCAAGCGAATAACCGGCGCACCACTCGCCAAATCGCGCAGGCGTGCAACATCGGCCGCAAGATCAAGACCGTCCTCCATCCCGACCGTCGCAATCGCCGAAGCTTCTTCCGCCGTTCCATGAACACGCAAAATCGCCTGCTCAAGCTCGGCTGGAACAGCAATAAGAACTTTAACCGTTTTACCCGAAAGATTTTCAACCGCCTGCAGAACAAACTCATTGAGCGGATCTGAAAGCGCAACCGACACAAATTCTTCATTCTGACCAAGGATCAACGCGCCAGCATTGCGCAGAAACTCAGGTCGGAAATGTTCGCCAAGCACCACCTTTTCTGGCACATCACGTGGCGCGAACACTTCAAGATCAAGCACCGCAGCCATCGCCTGCGCCAGATCCCCTTCAGATACAAGACCAAGCTTTGGCATCAGGCGATGCAACGCATCATCGGTTTCCTGACGAACCGACGTCGCCCGCAACAAGGCCCCCGGATCGAGCTTACCTGCACCGACAAGCTTCTCGCCAAGCTTTGCTTCAAAGTCGTCAATATCGTCAATCAGTGGCACCGCTTCCCCCAACCTGTTTTCGTTTTCACACGGCAACAATCGGCCCATGTAACCACACGATCCAGCACGCCAGTGCCAAGTAACTGCCAAACGGCACCATATCCTGATGATGCGATCTGCGCCCCCTCGAAACCAGCACGCCATGGACAAGCAATCCGGCGATCGCCGCGATCAGGATGACACTCCCCAATCCCTGCCAACCAACCCAGACACCCACAGCCCCCATCAGCTTGACATCCCCGAAACCAAGCCCATCCTGACCACGCAATTGGTGATAAATCCAACGAACGCCCCACATGCCGCCCGCTCCCAGACCGGCACCAAGCGCAATGTCGCTCAACCGTTCCGGATACAACTGAAAGGCAACCAATACCCCGCCAACCAGAACAACCAACACAAGCCAGTCCGGCAAAACAAAGTTCTCAACATCAATAATCGCAAGCGTCAGCAAAGCCCACCCAAGCAATACGCCAACAACCATCAAATCATCTGGCAACCCAGAGACCGCCCAAATAGCAACCCCCAACGCACCAAGCTCAATCAACGTATCGCGCTTGGCAAACGCCACCCCGCAATGACGACAGCGCCATCCCAAGACCAACGCACTTAACACCGGCACCAAGTCCCGTGCTCTAAGAACTTTGCCACACGCATCACAACGCGACCTCCCGAGCACAAACTTGTCGCCCCTTGGCCAACGCAAGGTCAAAACAGCAATGAAACTTCCGACAAAAACGCTTATAACAATCAGGAAGCTCGCTAATATCTGACCCATCTCAAACTCTTGTTCTGGTAACCGTAAACCCGTGAAACCCACGTCATCCGACATAGCACCGAACACCACCACCTTCGAGGATTCTTTTACCACATCATCGCGCAAAGGTTGTCGTTCGTGTGGTTACGCTTTACTCAGTGTGATGTTTGGTCTTGTCCTGATCGGCATCATTGCCGGGCAGTTTGCCATGTTGGTGCGCACAGACCTTACTAAAAGCAACAATCTGCTCATCACGGCACAGGCCAATGCCACTGTTGACGCCATTGCGCTGCGTGTGGCCAACGGGTTTCTTGACGAAAGAGGCAAAGGTTTTTGGAAAGCTGATGGTACGGCATATGCTTGGCGAGAGAATGCGTTTGATATTCGGATGACCGTCGAAACCGATAGTGGTTTCGATCAAACAAACAGCCATAACCTCTCGGCTTCACTGTTGATCGAACTTATAAAGGCCCATGGGCGTTCCGCTGAAGAAGCCAAGAGCATTGCCGACGACATCCTCGCCATCTCGCAAATCCCAAGCCGTCCCGTTCAGGTGAATAATGTCTCGTCGTCGGCTAATATCGATAGCGACAATAAGAATCAATCAAGGCGCGCTCAGCTTCTGTCCATTGACGGTATGGATGATGAACTCGTCAACAGTCTCATTCATATCATACCATTCTCGCCCACCTCATCGGGTCCCATTGACGACTCTCGACAAAACGAAGAAACCATCGAACCTTCCTTCGATGGCAAGCTCTCTGTAACCGCGTCTGATACTCAAAATGGAATTGTTAGGTTAGGTGACACCAACAAGACCCAAAACGCACCTCTATCTGCCATACAAATGAAAATACGACTTCAGCAAAGCGGGAACATGGTTGTGGACATCAATGTTCGGATTACCCTGACGGCTCCTAAGGAAACACCTTTGCAGATTCTTAGGATGTGATGTGGATGTTCGGAGGCTTTTTTTATCATCTCACCCCATCAATAGATAAATTTGCCTCCATAATCGCAGTATCATTGCACCAGGAACCAATCAGCTACTAAATACACGTCCGCCCCATTCTCCCTGAACCACAATGTCTATTCGGAAGTAATTCACCACTTTTTCTAAAACGTTAACCGATCAACATTTTGAAGAAATATTGATCATTTTCTATTTAATGCATCAAGACTTCCGAGGGCAATGAAACCAATCTCTTGTTCATCAAACCTACCAACTTTCTTCAGCAGAATTGCACCCACATCACAGACTCTCTCAAGCAACTCTTCGTCTACAGGATACACGCTCTCCCAGCCAGCCATCAGCAGTGTAGATAAGCTCTGTTGGTTACAGCCAAAAACAACCCCAGCCATCTGATCTTGCTCCAACAACTCCAATGCATTCCGCAAGTCTTCATGACGTAACCCTACGCCTGCAAAGTATCGTAACTTGCCATCCTGATGAACTGTCACTTCCATCGCATCATCACGATTAGCCCATCTTTTAAATCGACCATTAAGGCCCTTAAAATACTTCTTATGTTCGTTAACCCGTGTCGCTGGAACCCATGTTGAATGGCCAGAAATCAACACAGGGATCCCACAGAGGTCTGGCCTATTTAATTCAGCAACAATGTCTTTGAACAAAAATAATAATTCAGCCGGTTTCGGAGCACGGGGTAGAAGCCATGCCTTACCAGCTATTCTAGTTTCCGCAGAGCCCCATCCGAGGTTGTACACGTCATTTACAATACGCACGTTTGGGGCAAATATCGTTCTAATGTTAGTAGTCAAAATGATCGCCCTTCTCGTTATTGAAATGTGGTCCACGATTCTGTGAGTTGCCCGGCCCGAAGTTATGGCCTCCGGCGTCGTCACGGATAACCTTAGTCCGTCCAGTACCTTTCACCTCAAACTCATAACTTTTTCCTAGCTGTACAATACCACGACGATCTTTGTTCACACTTACTTTACTCGGTTGTTGACTGACAGGTATTCCAACACTTCGCTTTGCCTCACGAAAAGCCCCGCGCCTTCCGGCTCCTTGCGGACTTAAGTTTGCTGGTTTACTACCGACGCTGCTCTTGAATGCAGCTTGCGCTTCCGCCGCCGCAACTTTCGTACTGCTCGCTAACGGCCCTTTCACATTACGAAGCGACAGCGCCATAACTGCGACTGAAGCAGCTTCGCGCATTCCAAGATGCCGCTCAAACTCATCAACATCTTCCTTAGTGAACAAGTCGAGGGACTCAATTTCAGCAAGGGCACGCTGCTTTGCCCCCATCCATTTGCTTCTTGCACCTACAGTAGCCGCGATTCTAATCCGGTGATTTGCAGTCGCTATATGCGAAACATTGCGCAAATAAGAATTTACCGCAGTTCTTATTCGCGCCTGCCTTTTAGCTTCCATCTGATCAATCGGGTTTCCAAAAACAAAGTCCTTGAACTTATCCCACGTGCTTCGGCCATCATAATTATGGTCTGAGCCGCCTTGATATCCTGGGCCTGTTGAACCATCCGCAAATTCTACGACCCCCCCCTTATCATCAAAAAGCGCAAACCCTGTCGGATCGGTAAAAGAAAGCGGATTGTTCCGGACATAAGCGTAACGGTTGAAGTCTTGGGTGAGATTAGGCTCTGGCACGTTCGGATCGGGACTAAGCATACGGCCCAGTTCCGGATCATAGATACGGCCATTCATGTGAATGATGCCAACCGCATCAAGTTGCTCGTGCCCGGTAAAGCCGCGTGGTGTATCGACCGGACGGATGGGTAGAAGTGCGGCTTCCCAGCTCGCCTCACGGCGTGCACCATGAGCATCATAGGACATGGCCTCACTGACAGTTCCCGTCACATCCGTGGTCAGAACCACCGATCCGATATGATCAAGTGAATACCAAACCGTCTTTTCGGTTTGCGTTGTATCTTGCGCAATCTCGATCTTGTGAAGAGCCAGGCTGGCATCATCGGCACGGATATAGTGCAGATGCGTATCCACACCCGCCGTATCACCATTGCCATCCACCACTGTCCGGCGCTCATAGTAGCTCCCGACATAGGCCACTTCCTTGG
>NZ_JBSWYV010000006.1:0-240592 GCF_056161285.1 Thalassospira sp. ABL2_045
CAACCGCTCTGTGCACCGTGAACGGGTGGTGGCCACCACCCGTTCAAACAAAAGAGGCAGAAGGATCATAACAAATCCTTCTGCCTCTCAATGTATAAGGCCCGTGGTCAAAACCACGGGCCTTTTGTTTATGAACCTCGCGCGGCGCGATCAGGCGTAAATATCGATCACCTGTCCACGGCCCTCTGTCGGGGTCGGCGCGGCCTGCTGCGACGTTTCGGCTTCTGCTGTTTGCTCTACCCGCTGTGTCGGCGGTGAATTCAGGTCGTTATTCCCCGTTTCAGCAATCGGCGCGGTTGCCTGCTGAATTTGGACCGGGTTGGGTGCGTATGCGGCACCCCCTACTGCACCTGGCTGCATCTTTGTCTCCATCTATCCTTGCGGATAAGCATTGATCTCGAAAATATAGCAATAATTTCGAAAAAAAGCAAAACCGGCGGGTTTTGCAACCACGCCGGTTCTTTTGGGCATCAATGATTTAGCCGGAGTTTTCCCGGTTCGGATCAGGCGGGGACCTGACCCATTTCCTTGCGCAGCTGGCTGCGCAGGTTATCGATCGAAACCAGTCGGCCATCGCACTTGTAATGCCAATAAGTCCAACCATTACAAGCCTGTGCGCCCTGAACATGCGCGCCGACCTGATGGATTGAGCCTGCATTATCCTTGTGACTGATCGAGCCATCTGCACGCACCATCGCGGCCACATTGCCCCGGTTGTCATAGATCTTGTCACCCGGTGCAAGCAGGCCACGTTCGATGACCGCACCAAACGGAATACGCGGCAGGGAACGCTTCGACTCGGTCAGCTCAAGGCTGTCACCATCAAGCATCTGGACCTTGGCAATACGATCACGCGCAGCTTCAGCGTAGCTTTCTTCGCGTTCCAGACCGATGAAGTGACGGCCCAGACGACGGGCAGCCGCACCGGTCGTGCCCGTGCCAAAGAACGGGTCAAGCACCACGTCACCCTGACGGGTGGTTGCCATCAGAACACGCTGAAGCAGTGCTTCGGGCTTCTGGGTCGGATGGACCTTCTTGCCCTTGTCATCCTTGAGACGTTCAGAACCAGAGCAAATCGGCATCAACCAGTCTGAGCGCATCTGCAAGCCTTCATTGAGCTGCTTCATCGCTTCGTAGTTAAAGGTGATGGCTTTCTGTTCTTCGCTTTTCGAGCACCACAGAAGGGTCTCGTGCGCGTTGCAGAAACGCTTGCCGCGGAAGTTCGGCATCGGGTTGGTTTTACGCCAGACGATATCATTGAGGATCCAGAACCCGATATCCTGCAGCGTATTCCCGACACGATAAATGTTGTGATACGAACCGATCACCCAGATCGCACCGGTATCCTTAAGCACACGGCGGGCCGCAGTCAGCCAGTCACGGGTGAACTCGTCATAGTGACGGAAGCTGTCAAACTGATCCCAATGGTCGTCAACGGCGTCGACCTTGGAATTGTTCGGACGTAGCAGATCACCGCCAAGCTGAAGGTTATAGGGCGGATCGGCAAAAATCAGATCGACGGATTTTTCCGGCAGGCTGTTCATCAGTTCGATGCAATCGCCAACCATCACCTGATCAAGTGGTAAAGATGTCTTTTTTGTCATGATGCCTTCTAGGTTCCCCCTTGAAATCTTGATGAAAGCATCAACCGAAATAGTTAATGAAAGAGTTAACCGACTCCGAAATTTTTCAAGGATTCGCATTGTGTTAGAAAGTGCGTCACCTGTTTAGACAATCTTAACTGCTATGGTCGAAAAACCGGAAGATTTTGGCCCGTCACACCCAAAACCGGACAGCCGGGTGATACAGCCCGGACTCGGCAAATCAAAGGCGGGCTCAACCGCGCCAATCGGGAACAGAAAACGCCTGCCCCACCTCATGGCTGAGCAAAAACCGGCCAATTGCGCGCGAAAATTTAGTCCAAACCCTGTTCATTCCCAGCGACTTACACCAAAGAGCGGAAAACTGACCATTTGGACAGAAGGTGCTTTGCCTCTTTTGTGATCGCGTATACAATCTGCTCACAATCTATGCAAAAGGTTGAGTTTCGCATAACGGCAATAATCCGCAGGGGGACAAAAATGAAGTCTGGTACTTTCCGCCTAACGCGTCGTGCCATGCTGTCGGCCATCGTCGGCGCAGCCGCCGTCGTTTCGTTTGGCTTTGGTGCACCGGCCCAGGCCGCCGATCCGCTCAAGGTTTCGGCGATCTACACCGTTCCGGTCGAACAGCAGTGGGTCTCGCGTATTCACAAGGCGCTTAACGCGGCCGAAGCACGCGGCGATATTTCTTATGAGTTTTCCGAAAACGTCGCCAACACCGACTATGAGCGCGTCATGCGCGAATATGCCGAAAACGGTTCTGACCTGATCGTTGGTGAAGTCTTTGGTGTTGAACGCGCCGCCCGCAAGGTTGCGGCCGACTACCCGGAAACCGCGTTTCTGATGGGGTCGAGCTTCGCACCGGACGGGGAAAACTTCTCGGTCTTTGATAACTTCATCCATGAGCCGAGCTACCTTGTCGGCATGGCAGCTGGCAAGGCCACCGAAACCAACAAGATCGGCATGGTCGGCGGCTTTGCCATCCCGGAAGTGAACCGTCTGATGCATGCCTTCATGGCAGGTGCAAAATCGGTCAATCCGGATGTCGAGTTCATGGTGACCTTCATCAACAGCTGGTACGATCCGCCCAAGGCCAAAGAAGCAGCCTTTGCCATGATCGATAATGGCGCGGACATCATGTATGCCGAACGCTTTGGCGTTTCCGATGCCGCCAAGGAACGCGGTATTCTGGCCGTTGGTAACGTGATCGACACGGCGGCGGATTACCCTGGCACCATTCTGGGCTCCGCGCTTTGGAACATGGAAGCCACCATTGACCACGCGATTGAGGCGGTCAAAGCTGGTGAATTCGAGGCCGAAGATTACGGCAAATTCAGCTACATGGAATTTGGCGGCGGTTCTGTCGTTCTCGATCCGGCCCTGCTGCCGGACGGTACGGTCGAAGAAGTCGAAGCCAAACAGGCTGAAATCCTTGATGGGTCCTTCACTGTCGAAGTAAACGACGAAGAACCGAAATCAACGATGTAAGATTTCTCTGAAAGCACTAGGGTCAAAACTCATTCAAATCACCACCTTGGCAGCTGATATGAGAGAAAAACGCTAGGAAAAACCCGCAGACCGGGGTGATCCCCGGTCAAGGGATTTGACGCAGTGGCTTTCTCTCATAGCAGTTGTCCTCCGGATCTCCCGGATTTGCACGGGCTATTTTGTCACAAAACCTTGCAAGATTAAGATCTTGCTGCGATTTTGCTCCGCATATCCGCACAAATCCGAGAGACCAAGTCGGTGATTTGAACGAGTTTTGACCCTAGGCAGTTCGGTTACATAATCGAACTGCCCTTTGTCGTTTACGACATGATAGGGTCTAACCCCGATCCCACCACGAATACGCCCACCGCCCCACAGCGTGACGCATAAAAACAAAACGGATTACCCGAATGTCATCTGCTGCGCACACATCACCTGAAACGTCGCAAGACCTGCTGCTGTCGCTGGCAGGTGTCACCAAAAGATTTGGCGCACTCGTTGCCAATGACGCCATCGACCTGACCGTTCACAAGGGCGAAATCGTCGCCCTTCTTGGTGAAAACGGTGCGGGTAAAACCACCCTGATGAATATCCTGTTCGGTCACTATGTCGCAGATGAAGGCACCGTTGCGGTCGCCAGTCGCGCAGGTGAGCTTGAACAGCTTGAACCGGGCGCCCCGCAGGCTGCCCTTGATGCCGGGATCGGCATGGTTCACCAGCATTTCACCCTGGCTGAAAACCTGACCGGGCTTGATAACATTGTCCTTGGGACCGAACCGATTTTCAGGCTGCGGCGTGATCGCAACAGTGCGTGCGCCAAGCTTGGCGAGCTGATGGCCGGATCGGGCTTGAATGTCGATCTGGACCAGCCGGTGCACAAACTGACCGTTGGCGAAAAGCAGCGCGTGGAAATTCTCAAGGCGCTGTATCGCGATGCGCGCTTGCTGGTTCTTGATGAACCAACGGCGGTTTTGACCCCGCAAGAAGCCGACAGCCTGTTTGCCATCCTGCGCAAGCTTGCCACAAACGGCCTTGCCGTGATCATCATCGCCCACAAACTGGCCGAGGTTCTGGCTGTTTCACACCGGATTGCCGTGCTGCGCGGCGGGGCCAAGGTTGGCGAGATGAAAACAAGCGACGCCGATCATAAATCCATTGCCGAACTGATGGTCGGCCGCGAAGTCCCGGCCAGCCGCCGAACCGCGCGGGAGGCTGGAAAGCCGGTGATCACCCTTCATGATGTTACCATTGATCGCGGGGATTCTCGCCGGTCCCTGCATGGGGTAAATGTCACCGCCCGCGAAGGTGAAATCCTGGGTATTGCCGGGGTATCGGGCAACGGTCAGGCAGCACTGGCACAGCTCATTGCCGGGCTTGATAAACCCGATAGCGGCACGGTCAAGATATTCGGTGAAACCGTCACCAAATTTGATGCCCACAAGTTTGCCCAGAACGGCATCGCCCGCATCCCCGAAGACCGCCATCATGACGGTATGGTTGGATCAATGACAGTGGCCGAAAACATTGCGATCGAGGATGTCCGAAGCGCGGACTACCAGAAACTCGGTTTCCTTGATTTCGACGCCATCCACAAACGGGCCGAACACGCGATTAGCGATTATGACGTGCGTTGCCCCGGCCCGGATGCACCGGCCCGCCTTTTATCCGGTGGCAATATCCAGAAACTGATTCTGGCACGTGTTCTGGAAAAATCACCCAGGCTGATCCTTGCCAACCAGCCGTCACGCGGCCTTGATGTTGGGGCGCAATCGGAAGTCCATCGTCGCTTGCTTGAAGCCCGTCAGGGCGGGGCTGCGGTCATTCTGATCTCCGAAGACCTTGATGAACTTCTGACAATTTCCGATCAGATCGCGGTGATCCATGCCGGGCACATTACACCCGCCATGCCCACCGACAGCATTAATCGATCCGAACTGGGCCTGATGATGGCCGGACAAAAAGCGGCACCGCATGCCCCGAATGCGAAAAAGACCACCAATTCGGGAGAAACGGCATGATCCGCTTTGAACCCCGCAATAATCCCGGCCCGTTTCTGGTGTATGGCGTGCCGGTTCTGGCCGCAACGATTGCCATTCTTCTGGCCGCCATTCCGCTTGCCCTTGCCGGTGCGCCGATTATTGAGGCCTATGGCCTTATGATCAGTGGTGCCTTTGGCTCGGTCTTTTCGATCTCGGAAATGCTGACCCGCGCAACGCCGCTGATCCTGACCGGGCTTGCCGCTGCCATCGCATTCCGGGCCAAGCTTTGGAACATCGGTGCCGAAGGCCAGCTTTACATGGGGGCCATGGCCGCCGTTGCCATTGGTTCTGGCGTGATTGACGGACCAAGCTGGGTGATGATCCCGGTTGTGATCCTTGCCGGTATGGCGGCCGGGGCGCTTATGCTGATTGGCCCGACACTTTTGAAAACCCGCCTTGGCGTGGATGAGGTCGTCACCACCCTTCTTCTGAACTTCATTGTCTTGCTGTTTGTGCAGATGATGCTGGAAGGGGCGCTTAAAGACCCGATGTCGATGGGCTGGCCGCAATCCGAACCGGTTATTGATAGTGCCGCTTTCCCGGCACTTCTGGAACGCATGCGGGTTCATATCGGCTTGATCATCGCACTGATCTCAGCCGTTGCCTTGGCGGTTTTCGTCAAACGCACGATCTGGGGCTTTGAAATTCGGGCGGTTGGGGAAAATGCCGCTGCTGCCAAATTCTCCGGCATTTCGGTAACCAAGACCATGATCTTGGTTGCGGCCCTTTCGGGCGGTCTGGCGGGGCTTGCCGGTGTATCGGAAGTGGCCGGCACACGGGGTTATCTCGCAACCGATCTGTCACCGGGCTATGGCTATGCCGGGATCGTGGTGGCGATGCTTGCCCGTCTGTCGCCGATCGGGGTGATTGCATCGGCCTTGTTTGTCGCGTCGGTCTTTGTCGGTGCAGATTCCATGAGCCGCGCGATTGGCGTTTCAAGCTATCTGGCGGATCTGATTGTTGCCATGGCGTTGCTGTGCGTTCTGATCGGCGGGTTCCTAACCCGGTTTAAAGTTCACTTTGATCGCAAATCGGCACACGGCTAGGGGCGAGGGAAAAGACCATGGAAATCATTGATATTCTTCTTGCCGCCAGCTTCTGGGAAGCCGCCATTCGCATCGCGACGCCGTTGATCTTTGGCGTTCTGGGTGCATTGATCTGCGAACGCGCCGGGGTGCTTAACCTCGGGATCGAGGGCATCTTTACCGCTGGTGCCATGGCGGGCTGGATGGCTGTATGGCTTGGTGCGGGGCTTTGGGGCGGCGTATTGGTGGCCGCCCTCGCCGGGGGATTCTTTGGCCTGATCCATGCGATCCTGACCGTACCGTTGGGGCTGAGCCAGCATGTGTCGGGGATCGGTGTGACCCTGCTTGCAACCAGCCTGTCCTATTTCACCTATCGCACAGCCTTGCCCGATGTGTCTTCCCCACCGCGGATCGAGCCATTTCGACCGCTTGATATTCCGTTCCTGTCGGACCTGCCTTTCATCGGACAGGCGCTGTTTTCGCAAACGGCGATGACGATGCTGGCCCTTGTTCTGGTGTTTGTCACCGGCTGGGTTTTGTATCGCACCCCGCTGGGCCTTGCGATCCGGGCGGTTGGTGACAACCCGTCCTCGGTCGAGGCACAGGGTCTTTCGGTTTATGGCCTTCGCATCGGGGCGGTGGTGGTTGGCTCATCGCTGATGGCACTGGGCGGGGCGTTTTTGACCATGTCGGCCTTTGATGCGTTCTTCTTTGGCATGATCAACGGCCGTGGCTGGGTCTGTATTGCGCTGACCGTGTTTGCCAGTTGGCGACCGGGCAAGGCCTTGATCGGGGCATTGCTGTTTGGGGCCTTTGATGCGTTTCAGGTGCGTTTGCAGACCGAGGTCGGGGCATTCCTGCCATCGCAGGTTTTCCTGATGATGCCCTATATCCTGTCGATCATTGCGCTTATTGTTGTCGCCCGCAAAGCCGATTACCCCAAGGCGCTTCTTGTGCCATGGTTCAAGGGACAGCGATAAGCTGCGCATACCATTTGTGACTGCCACCACCAGACCAAGGATGACATCATGCAACCCGATCTGATCCTGAAGAATGCCAATATCGCCAACGGCCAGACCGGGGTCGATATTGCCTGTCAGAATGGCAAGATTGTCGAGATCGCCAGTCACATTGATGTTCCGGCAGTCGAGGTGCTTGATTGCGGCGGCATGCTGGTCAGCCCGCCCTTTGTCGACAGCCACTTCCACATGGATGCGACGCTGTCACTGGGGCTCCCGCGCATGAATGAGTCGGGCACGTTGCTTGAAGGCATTGCGCTTTGGGGGGAGCTTAAACCACTTTTGACCCCCGATGCAGTGATTGAACGCGCGCTGAAATATTGCGATCTGGCGGTATCAAAAGGCCTGCTTGCCATCCGCAGCCATGTTGATGTCTGCGATGATCGTTTGCTGGCGGTGGATGCCCTTTTGGACGTCAAGAAACAGGTCGCGCCCTATATCGACCTGCAACTGGTCGCATTCCCACAGGATGGCTATCTGCGAAGCCCGACGGCCAAGAACAATGTCATTCGCGCCCTTGATAAGGGGGTCGATGTTGTCGGCGGCATTCCGCATTTCGAACGTACCATGGCAGACGGCGCGCAAAGCATTACGGAACTTTGCCAGATGGCGGCAGACCGTGGGCTTATGGTCGATATGCATTGCGATGAGTCGGATGATCCGCTGTCACGTCATATCGAAATGCTGACCTATGAAACCCAACGTCTTGGGCTTAATGGTCGGGTGGCGGGATCACACCTGACATCGATGCATTCGATGGATAACTACTATGTCTCCAAGCTGATCGCGCTCATGGCCGAGGCAGAGGTTTCTGCCATCGCCAACCCGCTGATCAACATCACCCTGCAGGGTCGCCACGATAGCTATCCCAAACGCCGCGGCATGACCCGTGTACCGGAACTGCGCGATGCCGGGCTCACCGTCGCGTTTGGCCATGATTGCGTCATGGACCCCTGGTATTCGATGGGATCGGGTGACATGCTGGAAGTTGCTTCCATGGGGATGCACGTTGCCCAGATGACCTCGCGCGATGATATCCGCGCCTGCTTTGACGCGGTGACAACCCAACCGGCCAAAATCCTTGGCCTTGAGGGTTACGGGATCGAGGTCGGCAACAAGGCGGACTTCGTCATCCTTCAGGCCCGCGACACCATCGAGGCCATCCGCATGCGCGCCAACCGCCTGTTCGTCATCAAGAACGGCAAAATCATCGCCGAAACCCCGATGGCCCAAACCCGCCTGCACCTTGCCGACCGCCCCGAACACGTGCGTGAACATGAATACGCACCAGGCCAATAACAGGCCGAATAATTATTGGTGATCCAACCGGGCTACGACACCGGATAAGGAACACCGCGCAAACAGATCAGGACACACCATGTTCTACGAACCGGGAAAAACCGCGCACAACCTGCCGCATGATCCGTTCAAGGCCTGTGTGGCGCCGCGTCCGATTGGCTGGGTATCGACGGTTGATGTCGATGACCGTCCCAACCTTGCGCCCTATTCGTTTTTCAATGCGGTGCATGGCAATCCGCCGATGGTGATGTTTTCATCGGGCGGCTCGGTCGACAGTTTGCGCAATGCCCGTGATACCGGCGAATTCGTCGTCGGCGTTGCCCCGAAGGCACTGCTGAAGGAACTTAACTTTTCCTCCGCCCCGTTGCCGCCGGGCGAAGATGAGTTCGCATATGCCGGATTGGAAAAGCTACCCGCCCAGTGCGTCAAACCGCACCTGATCAAGGGTGTGCCAGTGCATATGGAATGCAAGGTCTTTCAGATCGTCGATCTGCCAAGTGCCAATCCCGACCGACCTTGTGCCATGGTGATTGGTACGGTAGTCGGCCTGCATATTGATGATGCCATCATTCGCGACGGGATGGTGGATGTCACCCTGTTTGAGCCGCTCGCACGCCTTGGCTATCAGGAATATGCCAGCGTATCGGAGACCTTTACGGTGCGCCGTGAGGATTTCTGGAAATAGTCCGGTAACCGATGCCTCCGTGCCAAGCGTCTGATTTGTTTCATCAAAGCGACGCGCAAGCGCAAACAAACTGTCACACAGACCCCTTAATGTGAACAGGAACACAGTTCGCCCGAACATTGCGGGCTTGAGCTGCTTGTTTTTGTGAAATTTTCCAGGGGATTCCCAGTGATGAAACGGACGTTTTCGGCCGGTCTTTTCGGCGTTACGGCCATGCTGATGGCGGGCTCTGCCATGGCGGGCGAGGCCAAGGTTTTTGAAACCAAAAGTGCGATCAACAACCTGTCGACCGTTATGGTCGATGGCGGCAAGGCACGCGATCTGACCGTTGGTCTGGGCTCTGGCGCTTATCGCCGTCCGGGCGACCCGGGCAACATGTTCTATGCTGTGTCCGACCGGGGTCCGAACTTTACCTGTGCAAATGTCGAAGCAGTTCTGGGCGTGTCCGCCGATCAGGTCTGCAAGGGCCAGAAAGTCCGGGTCTATCCGACCCCGGATTATTCGCCGTCGATCTACACCATCTTCCTCAATGATGATGGCAGCTTTGACATCAAGGATGTCATCACGCTGAAAGATCAGAATGGTGTGCCGCTGACCGGGCTGACCAACAAGCTCACCATCGCCAAAACCGAAAATCCGGTTGATGCCAATGGCAATATGCTGGAACAGTCGGTGTCCTCGATCGATGCCGAAGGCATCATTCGCCTTTCTGACGGCTCATACTGGATTGGCGAAGAAAACGGTCCGTCGATCCTGCATGTCGCAGCTGACGGTACCGTGAATGAGCGTATCGTTCCGGCTGGCTCGGAAAAGGATTTCGAAGGCGCGGCCTATAAGGTGACCGGCGGTCTTCCAGCCATTCTGGTCAAACGTCAGACCAACCGCGGCATTGAATCGATGGCGCTATCGCCAGACGAGAGCAAGCTGTACTTCATGGTTCAGAACCCGCTGGCCAACCCGGACAAGGCCGCCTACACCAAGGCAAAGAACACCCGCCTGTTTGTGTATGACCGCGCCTCTTCCAAGCTTACCGGTGAATATATCTATCAGCTTGATGATCCGCAGACCTTCCGCAACGATCCGTCGGAAAAACAGAATTCTCCGCGTATCTCGGAAGTTCTCGCCCTTGGCAATGACCGTCTGCTGGTGCTTGAACGCACCAACAAGACCACCAAGCTGCATGAAGTCGAGCTTGCGGGTGCGACCAACATCCTTGCCACCCGCTGGGACGACATGTCGACCAGCCCGTCGCTGGAACAGCAAAACAATCTTGGCAGCATTGATCTGGTCGCGGTTTCCAAGACGCTTCGTTTTGACAGTGCCGATTACCCGGAAGCGCCCAACAAGCTTGAAGGCCTGGCCATCATGGGTGATGGCGCGCTTGCCATGATCAACGACAATGACTTTGGCATCAAAGGCGATCCGACCAAGGTTCTTCTGATCGACAGTCTGGTGCAGGCTGACAAATTCTGAGTTGTCGTCTCCCTGATCGGCAATCACCGGCGGGAAAGCTGTCATGCAGCTTTCCCGCTTTTTTATTGGGTCAAAACGGCGTAAAAGCAGGCCCATGATGGAAAACACAAACATATTCGACACCCCGGACGGCATCGATGCTGTAATTGAACCGATGGATGCTACCGGCTATCTCGCCCCTGTCGGGTTTGAGGATCAGCTGGAAGCCGAACTTGGCGACGTGATTGAACGCCATGACCGCCTAATGTTTGCCCCGGGTCCTGAACGGCGTGTTTTCTGGGCACAGAATGTCTGGCACAATCCGGTGCGCATTGCCATCCCGTCGATCAAGGGTGCTGCCAAAATCCTGAAATTCAATCAGCGCAACTGGGCCCTGTTCAAGTTTGACCATTTTTCGCGCGCCAAGCTGATCGAAAGCCACCTGCCGCATGTTTCGGCCAAACGCCAGGTGTTTGGCGAACCGGCACCAACCGCACCACTTGGGTCATGGACGCTGATTGATCCTGACACCATCATTGCCGCAGCTGATTGTTCCAGCCCGTGGAAAAATGGCGATATCGAGTTTGAAGAAGACAAGGTCACGCCGCCAAACCGGGCCTACCTGAAACTGTGGGAAGCCTTCACGCGACTGGGCGCCTATCCGCAGGCCGGACAACGCACCATGGATCTGGGCGGAAGCCCGGGTGGCTGGACCTGGGTTTTGCATGAATTTGGCACCGATGTGATTTCCATCGACAAGGCCCGCCTTGATGCCAAGATCGCCAATCTGCCACGTGTGGATTTCCGTCAGGAAAGTGCCTTTGGCCTCGACCCCAAGGAAATCGGCCATATCGATTGGCTGTGCTCGGATGTGATCTGTTATCCGGATCGGTTGTATCAGCTGGTCAATCAGTGGATGGAGGCCGACATGGCCACCAATTTCATCTGCACCATCAAGCTGCAGGGCGATACGGACTATTCCGCCATCACCCAATTTGCCGATATTCCGGGATCAAAGGTCGTGCATCTTTATAACAACAAGCACGAACTGACCTGGCTTAAGGTCCCCGGTGTTACGGATTAGGGTCAGGACCTATTAATTTGATTGGAATGGCAGAACTTATATTTGTGAAATCCAAGGAAAAGCCCGCTGAGCGGGTCGGCAACCCGCGCGAGGGGTTTGACGCAGGAGTTTGCAAATATAAGCTCTGTCCTTCGGATCGTTCAGATTTGTACGGGCTACTTTGTCGCAAAACCTTGAAAGATAGGTATCTTTCGGCGGTTTCGCTTCGCGTATCCGCACAAATCTGAACGACCATTCGAACCAAATTAATAGGTCCTGACCCTACTGATCGAACTGTTTGATCGCCGGATCAAGCGGATAGTAATCGCCTTTATCAGCGCAGAAAATCTGGCCTGACATGGTGAGCGAACCGGTATCGTCGAGGGTACCGGGCATCACCGCCATGCTTTTTGATCGCACCGGTCGCCAGAAAATTGCCGTCCCGCATAGTTTGCAAAAGCCACGATCCGTCTTTCCCGACATCCGGTACCAGCGCAAACCGGTTTCATCGATCAGGTGCACGTCCTTCCGATCAAACCGAGCATAGGCACTGACATGGCCGTGCAATTTGCGACACAGAGTGCAGTGACACATCACCGGATTGTCGACCTGCCCCTGAATTTCAAAGCGCACCTTGCCGCAATGACAGCTTCCTGTGTGGTGATGCTGACGGGCCGTATCTGACGTCATCGGACTCTCCCTTGGTCAAGACGGACTGCACGACGCAAACCGGTCTGATGGTAACCCGATCGCGGCCTTTTGCGCGATCAACAATGTTGCTGCGGCGGTGTTTCATCATACTTTTTCAGACAATTATGTTTGAGATTGGACAAAAGCAGTCCTATTCTGCGCCTCTGTTCGGAGCCCGATGTTGACGCCATCGCGCCAATTTCCGCCATCTGGCTCCGCCCGAAAGTGATGGGAAAAATGTCCGAAAATTCTTTCCAGTATGATGTGCTGATCATCGGCAGTGGTGCTGCCGGCTTGTCCACGGCGCTTAAGCTTGCCCCGCATGTAAAGGTCGCCGTTCTTTCCAAGGGAAAGGTTGATGACGGCTCGACCAATTGGGCACAGGGCGGGATTGCCGCAGTGCTCGATGCCACTGACAGCATTGAAAACCACGTGCGCGACACCCTGGTCGCCGGTGCCGATCTGTGCAAACGTGAAACCGTCGAATTCGTCGCCACCAATGCGCCAAAGGCGATCGCATGGCTTGATGAACTGGGCATTCAGCTGACCCGTGATCCGAATGGCGATAACAATCAGCCATTCCATTTGACCCGCGAAGGCGGCCACAGCCATCGGCGCATTGTCCATGCCGCTGACGCCACCGGGCGCGCGGTGCAGACAACCCTTCAGGGACAGGCACTTAATCATCCCAACATCAAGATTTTTGAAAATTATCTGGCGATTGATCTGGTCACTGATCGCAAGTTCGGCGGCGAAGGCCGCCGTTGTATCGGGGCCTATGCGCTTGATCTTGATACCGGGCAGGTCAAATCCTTTAACGCACGCACCGTGATCCTGGCGACCGGCGGGGCGAGCAAGGTTTATCGGTTTACCTCCAACCCGGATGGATCGACGGGGGATGGTATTGCCATGGCGTGGCGTGCCGGATGCCGCGTGATGAATATGGAATTCAGCCAGTTTCATCCGACATGCCTGTATCACCCGCAAGCCAAATCCTTCCTGATTTCCGAAGCCGTGCGCGGCGAAGGCGGCAAGTTGTTGCTGCCCGATGGCACGCGTTTCATGGACCGGTTTGATGAACGGGGTGAATTGGCCCCGCGCGATATCGTCGCGCGCGCGATTGACCATGAACTCAAACGTCTGGGCGCGGATTGCGTTTACCTTGATATCACCCACAAGGGCGCCGATTTCATCAAGGAACACTTCCCGACCATTTATGAAAACTGCCTGAGCTACGGCATCGACATGACCAAACAGCCGATCCCGGTTGTCCCAGCCGCCCATTATACCTGCGGCGGGGTTTTGACCGATCTGCGCGGGCGAACTGATCTGACCGGGCTTTATGCGATTGGCGAATGTGCCGGTACCGGTTTGCATGGGGCGAACCGGCTGGCGTCGAACTCGCTTCTCGAATGCCTGGTGTTTGGCGATGCTGCGGCAAAGGACATTGTCGAAGCCCTGCCGGTGCAGGATCATTTCAAACCGATCCCGGACTGGGATGAAACCGGCATCACGGATTCTGACGAGGAAGTCATTGTCGCCCATAACTGGGAACAGCTGCGCAACGTGATGTGGGACTTTGTCGGCATTGTCCGCACCACCAAACGCATGCAGCGCGCCCAGCACCGGGTGGATTTGCTGCTATCGGAGATTGACGAATATTACGGCAACTTCCGTGTCACCAATGACTTGCTCGAACTGCGTAACCTGTCAGTGGTGGCCAAGCTGATCATTCAGTCTGCCCTGTGGCGCCGTGAAAGCCGGGGTCTGCATTACACCATCGACTATCCGGAACTAGATGAAAGCGGAACCCCGCGTCAGACCATTCTGGTGCCGGAAAACTTCGCGGGTCGTTGGGTCATTTCCGGTCAGTGGAAAACATAAATGGTGATTAAAGCTGAACTGATTGGCATTGCGCGCAAGGCCCGCTCGCACGCCCCGATGGAAACGCTTGATCAGGTTGATGTCACAACCGATCTTGGCGTTGACGGGGATTACCGAGGCAAACTGCGCCGGCGTCAGGTGACCATCCTGGCAGAAGAAGACTGGCAGGCGGCATGCGATGAGATCGGCCGTAATGACATTGCTTGGACCGAACGCCGGGCCAATTTGTATGTCCGCGGGATTGCCCTGCCCCGTTCCAAGGGCAGCAAACTTTCGATTGGTGACGTGGTTTTTGAAATCACCGGTGAAACCGATCCCTGCAATCGCATGGATGACGTTGCCATGGGCCTGCAAGACGCCTTGATGCCAGATTGGCGCGGTGGCGTGACCTGCCGGGTGATCGAAGGCAGCACGATTGCGATTGGCGATCCGGTTGGCGCAAAAAACTAGATCAAAGGTCGCCTTGATTGCACGCCGCAACCGACTAGAATTCGGGGCATAAAACACGAAACGGGGGAAATCGGATGCACAAGGCAGTATTGCCCAAGGACGAGCTTGATCGTCAGAAATCGCTTGAAAGCATGGGCATTCTGACCAGCGACGCCAACCCGGAACTTGATCGCATCACCCGCGTTGCACAACGCATTTTCGGTTCCGAAATCGTGGCGATTTCCCTGCTTGATAACGACCGCCAGTTTTTCAAATCCAACATCAACCAGCCGACATCGGAAACCCCGCGCGACGTTTCATTCTGCGGCCATGTCATCCATGACGATCAGGCCTTTGTCGTCGAAGATGCGGTCTCCGATGATCGGTTTCGCGACAATCCACTGGTTACCGGCGCGCCTTTTGTCAGATCCTATGCCGGCGTCCCGTTGACCAATCCGGATGGCTTCAAGATCGGAACCCTGTGTGTTGTCGACACCACCAGTCGGCAGTTCAACGATGAAGACCTTCAGATTCTCGAGGACCTCGGACTATGGGCCGAGACCATCATCGCGCTGCGCTACGGGGCAAGAACCCCGCAACAGGTCTATGATGACCTTGATCCGGCCAAACAAGAAATGCTGACCGATTCCAAAACGCGTTCATGGAATGCGGCGGGCATGACCGAATTCCTGCATCGCGAGCTGATCAATGCGCGGCTCAAACACACGCCGATTGCTATCTACCGCTTCGAGATTGATGACCATGAAAACCTTGTCAAAACATATGGCAAGGAAACCATGGAGCGCGTTGTTCTGGCCATTTCATCTGCGGTGACATCATCGCTTCGCGACCGTGATGTTGTCGGCCGGGTTGACGATTATGGCTTTGCCTGCCTGATGCCGGGCGCGCGTGAGGAACAAACAAGCTTTCTTGGTTTCAAACTATGCGACACGGTGCGTGAACAATGCCGCTTTACCGACGCCGATGGCGATCCGGTGCGCATTACGGTCAGCGTCGGCGCGACCTGGGCAGAACCCGAAGCCAAATTCAATTGCACAGCGCGTGAAATCCTCGATATCGCCTCAAACGCGCTTACGGTCGCGAGAGAACAGGATATCGAAAACGTCGTCTATCACGCGTTACCGATATCAGGCGCGACGACCTAGCGCCCGGGCACACCAAGCCGCGCGCACAGTTCCGCTGGTGATAAATCCACCAGTTCCGCCAGCGCGATATAGGGATCCCCCACCAATCCCAGAAGCCGGGCAAAAGCCGGTTCGGTCTTAACACCGGATTGCTTCAGGTCACGCACACGCTTGGCAAAATCATCGCCCATAACCGACAGAATTCGCGCCTCGACCAGCATATGGATAAAGCCGTATTGGGCTCGCGTTGGGCGATCTGTGGCAAAGATTTCGATGGGAAGACCTTCGCACGCAAAACAGACGACAAGGGCCTCATTCACATGGCGGGTGGCATCGCGCCGATGGCGGGCATAACCATCGAAATGACCAAAACTCTGATCAGAAAACGCCCCGAACGCCGCCAGATCAGACACGTTGCAGAGGATATCGATATCGGATTTTGGGGTATCAATCGCCAGCGGCAAGGTTCCGACAACTTCCGGATCATAAGGCGCCAGATGTTCAAGCACCCGATAACGGCCCAGGATTTCGGCCGCCCGCATGCCTTGAAGTGATGCGACCCGTAACAAAGCCAGCCCGGAAAAGCTTTGTCGATCCAGCCCATCAGGCCAATCCATTACCGTTTGGTTCATCTTGGAAATCATTCCGTTTCTTGACCTGCACGCCAAAGCAGGGATAGCTCATAGCTGCGCGCACTTAAAATGAAAGCCTCTGGCACATATGCTTGATATCCTTGCCATTACAACACCGATCTTCCTGCTGATTGCCATTGGTTACATCGCGGTCTTTCGCAATATCGTGCCGCAGCCCGTCGTACGTGGCATGGGGGCATTTGTCATCAACTTTGCCCTGCCTGTTGATCCGCGCCCTGATCGTGCGTGACATTACGGAGGTACTCAATACCGACTACCTGGCCGTTTATGGTGCCGGGTCGCTGATCGTGTTTGCGCTGGGCTATTTCTTTGCCCGCGTCATCGCCCGAAAAAGCCAACAGAATGCTGCCCTGCAAGGCATGGGCATGCCGGCTTCAAACAGTGGCTTTGTCGGCTATCCTATTGTCGTGCAATTGCTTGGCCCGACGGCGGCGATTGCACTGGCACTGTGCTTTATCATTGAAAATCTGGTGATCACACCGCTGACCCTGATCCTGGGCGACAGTGCCCAGACCGAGGGCGCAAACCGCTGGCATATTTGGCGCAAGACCTTTGTCCGACTGGGGCGCAACCCGATTATTTTTGCTCTTTTGATCGGTCTTGCCATTTCAATTTCCGGCATCACTTTGCCCGGCCCGATATTCTCGGTGATTGATATGCTGGCATCGGCATCGGGCCCGGTCGCACTATTTGTCATTGGCGGCGGGCTGGTCGGCCTCAAGCTGCGCGGTTTGCGCTTTGACATGGCGCGCATCGTATTTGGTAAACTGGTGCTGCACCCGCTGATCATTTTCCTGTTGCTGGGCCTTGTGCCATATCTCGACCCGATGATGAAAATCGCCGCCGTCACCTTTGCCTGCGCACCGATGTTTAGCGTCTATGCCATCTATGGCCAGCGTTACCGCCACGAAGGCATGAGTGCCGCCGCCCTAATGGCCGCGACCTTACTGTCCTTCATCACGATCAGCACATCGCTGTGGCTGCTTGATAGCACGGCCGTTTTCGGGCCATTGCCCTGATTAACGCGGCGGAGGGCCGAATTTTGGGCGCTGTCCGGGGAAGCCGCCGCCCGGCGGCGGGCCACGTCGATCACCGCCGGGTCCTGCACCGGGACCATTTCCCGGACCACCAGGGCCACCGGGGCCCATACCACCCTGCCCCTTGGCAAAGCTGCGATCGGGCATCCCTGCCAAAAGGCGCGGAATAAACGGAAAGCTCTCGGTCACGAAATAGGCATAGGTGCCGTTTGGATATTCGGGCGTCACGGTTTCACGGCCATTGGCCTCGTCGAGATCGCCCAACCCAGGAACGAATTCGAAATCCTCGCCATAAGTGCCGTCATAGGTGCCGCCGGGTCCATTCGGACGTGTGCCGGATTTCACCCGCCATGAACTGCGCACTGCGACCACCGGCGATGCCGGATCATTTGGCTTGGAATAGCCAAACATTGCATAGATCGGAAAACCGTCGGCGGCAAAGCCGATGCGAATGGAATGCTGGTCGGGCGACCAGCTTTTGATCAGTCCCTTGGGCAAGCCATGATAATGATAGGTCCCGTCCGGCTGGACATGAGCATTGTTCTGATCAAGACCGAGATCGACCGTTGGCGAGATCGCCTCGTAACGCCAGCCGGACTGACGGTCGCGCTGCCAGAACTCCGCTGTATAGGGATCAAATGGCACCCCATTGACAGCCACACCAAATGACATGTGATCAATTAATGAAAATCGTCCGGTTTTCGCCGGGTTCAGAGGCAAGCGAAATTCAAGCGATTGCGCCTTGATGGAATTGGGATTCTTGCTGTTTGGAAAACTGCCGGTCGCATGATCGGGAATCGCATTGGAACGGATATAGCGATATTGACCATCTTCACGCATGCTGACTTCGTTTGAGACAGCCCAAGCCTGCTTTGTCGGATTAAGAACCATTCCGGCAAGCGGCAACATACCCATCCCGACCAGAATGTTGCGACGCATGCGATCAACTTCTTCGCGCGTGTCACCGGCATGATCACCTTCATCCATCGGGCCATGATGATGATCATGGCTATGATCATGTTGGTGTTCTGATGACGCCCCCTCAAGCGCATGCCGATCGCTTCGTGTCAATTTCCCCACCGGACTTCCCCCAAAACCAGTTGCGACGTCATCCCCATTATTTGGCGATGACGTCGCAAGGTTCCAGAACAATTTCACCCGGTAGGGCCATCAGGTCGGAATTTCGCCTGCATGGGCGAGGATTTCCTCGGCCTCGCGGATTTCCTGTTGCTGGGCCCACATCTCGGCATACAGGCCGTCACGATCAAGCAATTCCTGATGGCGACCGCGTTCGGCCACCTGCCCGTCACGCAGCACGATGATTTCATCGGCATCAATCACCGTCGACAAACGGTGCGCAATAATCAGCGTTGTATGGCCGCGCGACACATCGCGAAGCGCCTGCTGGATGTCCTTTTCAGTTCGGGTATCAAGGGCTGATGTGGCTTCGTCAAAGATCATGATTTTCGGACGTTTGAGCAACATGCGCGCGATTGATACGCGCTGTTTTTCCCCGCCCGACAGTTTCAGACCACGTTCCCCGACCATGGTTTTGAAGCCTTCGGGCAGACCTTCGATAAAGCCGTCAATGCTGGCAAGCTTGGCGACATTTTCGATCTCGCCCTGCTCCGCGCCGGGACGGCCATAGGAAATGTTATAGGCAATGGTATCGTTAAACAGGACGGTATCCTGCGGCACGATGCCGATTTCGCGCCGAAGCGAGTTTTGCGTCACATCGCGGATGTCCTGATCATCAATCGTGATCTTGCCACCCGACACATCATAGAAGCGAAACATCAGACGGGTCAGGGTGGATTTGCCCGCCCCGCTTGGCCCGACAACGGCAACGGTTTTGCCCGCCGGGACCTCAAAACTCACGCCCTTGAGGATTTCACGGTCCGGGTTATAGGAGAAATGCACATCCTCAAACCGGATGGCGGCATTTCCGCACGCAAGGCCCTTGGCATCCGTCTTGTCTTCGACTTCCTTTTCCACATCAAGAAGCGAGAACATGCGCTCCATATCGGTGAGCGACTGTTTGATCTGACGATAGACAAAACCAAGGAAGTTGAGCGGCATATAAAGCTGCAGCAGATAGGTGTTCACCAGAACGAAGTCACCCACCGTCATGCTGCCATCCTTCACCCCCTGGGCCGCCAGCAACATGTTCAAAACCAAGCCCACCGCAATGATCGCGCCCTGCCCGACATTGAGCTTTGACAGCGAGACTTGCGACTGTACCGCTGCGGTTTCATAGCCGCGAAGCGCCTTGTCATAGCGGACCGATTCATGGGCTTCGTTATTGAAGTATTTGACCGTCTCGTAATTGATCAGACTGTCGATGGCCTTGGTGTTGGCCTCGTCATCGCGCTTGTTCATTTCGCGACGGAATTTCATGCGCCATTCGGTAACCACCAGTGTGAAAACGATATAGATCACGATGGTGGTAAAGGTAATCAGCGCAAACCAGACATCATAAAGCGCCCAGAGAATGATCGAGACCATCACGATCTCAAGCAGGGTCGGCAGGATGTTGAACAGCATGAAGGACAGAAGGAATTCAATGCCCTTCACCCCGCGTTCAATCGCACGCGAAAGACCGCCCATCTGCCGATCGAGATGGAAGCGCAGCGACAGGCCATGCAGATGTTCAAAAACACTCAGCGCGGATCGGCGGATCGCACGTTGAGCCACCTTGGCAAAGACCGCATCGCGCATTTCGCCAAAGGCCGAGACGAGAATACGCACAAGGCCATAGCCAACAATCAATGCGACCGGCACAACGATCAGGGCTATGGTATCGGCCGATCCGGACTGGGCCGCGTTGGACGCGGCATCACCCGCCTTGTCGCCACCGCCAAGCGCATCAACCGCGTATTTATAAAGGACCGGGATATAGACATTGGCGACTTTGGCCCCGACCAGAAACAGCAGGGCCAGAACAACGCGTGCCTTAAGCTCAACCTCGCCGCGCGGCCATAAATAGGGCAGGAACGTCTTGATGACGCCGAACTCTGCGCGCGCAGTCGGTTGGTCGGAACCCATATTTTTCAAAACCTTATCCCCAAGCAGGTACCGAACGGCATTGCGGTATGCGCACGGCATGTCATGTCTTTCTGTCATCAACAGATGGACCGCCGCGCACTATTTGGCAAGCATTCAGCGCGCTTTATGCATTCAAGGACATTGCAGATAGCGGGTTTGACGTCTATTTTGCCAATTTGTTGATAAAATCTCAGAACAAACGACCTGATGCGCTTTTGCACAGGCCGGAAACACAGGAACGGAACCAGGACCATGACGGCGCTTGCCAGTATCGAAAGCCAGGATATCGCAGCATTGATGCGCGATATGGGAATCAAGGCCCGCAAGGCGGCACTCGAACTCGCACAGGTCCCGGCCGAGCCAAAAGAAGCCGCCCTTAAGGCCGCGGCGGCCAAGCTGCGTGAAAATTCCGATGCCATCCTGACTGCCAACGCAAAGGATATGGAAGCCGGCCGTGCCAAGGGCCTGACCGCGGCCTTGCTTGATCGTCTGGCACTTGATGCAGACCGCATAGAAGCAATTGCCAAGGGTGTCGAAGCAGTTGGCGCCCTGCCCGATCCTGTTGGTCGTGAATTGGCCCGCTGGAGCCCGGAACATAACGGCCTTGATATCGCGCGTGTGTCCGTGCCGCTTGGCGTGATCGGCATCATCTATGAAAGCCGCCCGAACGTCACGGCCGATGCCGGGGCCATGTGCATCAAATCAGGCAATGCCGCCATCCTTCGCGGCGGGTCGGAAAGCTTCCATTCATCACGCGCGATTTTTGATTGCATGGTGGCCGGCATCGTTGAAGCGGGCCTTCCCGAAAACGCCATTCAGATGATTCCGGTCACGGATCGTGCAGCCGTGGGCGAAATGCTGAAACTATCAGATTACATCGATGTCATCGTCCCGCGTGGGGGCCAGTCGCTGATTTCGCGCATCACCGATGAAAGCCGCATTCCGCTATTCAAGCATCTTGAAGGGCTGTGCCACACCTATGTCCATGCCAGCGCCGATCCGCAAAAGGCCGTGGATATTGTCGTCAACGCCAAGATGCGCCGTGTCGGGATTTGCGGTGCGACTGAAACCGTGCTGATCGACAGTTCGGTTGCCGGGCGTTTGCTGCCTCGCATTGCCGAGGCACTGGTTGCCAAGGGCTGCGAGCTGCGCGGTGATGAAACCGCACAGGCGATTGATGGCCGTATCAAACCGGCCTCAGCCGATGACTGGGTCACCGAATATCTGGATGCGATCGTCTCGATCAAGGTCGTGTCGGGTGTTGAAGAAGCGGTTGATCATATCAACACGTTTGGTTCACACCATACCGACGCGATTGTTGCTGAAAACACAACAGCCACGGCCACCTTCCTGAATGGTGTTGATTCCGGAATCGTGATTGTGAATGCATCGACCCAGTTTGCCGATGGCGGCGAATTTGGCATGGGTGCCGAAATCGGTATTTCGACCGGCAAGCTGCATGCGCGTGGCCCGGTCGGAGTCGAGCAGCTGACCAGCTATAAATATATTGTCCGTGGTCAGGGCCAAACCCGTCCATGACCTCAGCGGCACCCAGATCACATGCGGCCCCGCCCCGGGTCGGCCTGTTGGGCGGGTCGTTCAATCCCGCCCATGAAGGCCATCTGCATATCTCGCTCGAGGCGTTGAAACGCTTGCAGCTTGATGCGGTCTGGTGGCTGGTATCGCCGCAAAATCCGCTGAAGTCATCGACCGGTATGGCCGACCTTGCCGACCGGTTTGATTCGGCACTGATGATGGCAAAGCATCCCCGCATTGTTGTTTCTGCAATTGAAACCGAGCTTGGAACCCGCTATACGGCCGACACTCTTGCAGCCTTGCAACGCCGTTTTACCCGAACAAAGTTCGTTTGGCTGATGGGAGCAGACAACCTGGCCCAGTTCCATAAATGGAAATGGTGGGAAAGGTTGATTTTACGTGCTCCCATTGCGGTTCTTGACCGTGAGGGGTATTCTAACAAGGCATTGTCCGGAACCGCCGCGCGCCGTATGGAACGCTGGCGCATTCCCATGGACAGGGCGGGTTTGCTGGCCGATCTCGATGTTCCGGCCTGGGTATACCTGCCAATCAAGCGCCATCCGGCTTCTTCGACTGCAATTCGCGCCGAAGGCAGATGGCAGGTGTAAGCATCGCAGCGATGTGTTTGTCGGACAATTCCGACCATCGCGCGGAACATTAAGGTGGCGACCATAGGTACCGCAAAACAGACTCTTAAGCCGGGCGAAATGCTTTCGCTGATCAAGAGTACGCTTGAAGATGACAAGGCTGAAGACCTTGTCACCATTGATCTGACCGACAAAACCTCCCTTGCTGATCACATGGTTATTGCAACCGGCTCGTCCTCGCGCCGGGTGGCAGCCATGGCCGAGCACATTGTCGAAGCCATCAAGGATGCTGGCCAGGGCCGTGCATTGGCCGAAGGCAAGGAACAGGGTGACTGGGTTCTGGTGGATACGGGTGATGTTATTGTTCATCTGTTCCGTCCGGAAGTTCGTGCGTTCTACAACATCGAAGAAATGTGGGGCGTTGAAAACCCGGCCCTGAAACAGCAGGCAGCGCGGCTGTACTAACAGCCCGCGCTGTTTGGCGCCTGCCTATCATCACGGGTCTGGCACCAAACAGGTATCTTGCGGAACGGTCTGGATCGAAGACATGCAAATCACCCTTGCTGCGGTGGGACGGATGAAATCCGGCCCCGAGAAAGATCTTTTTGACCATTACGCTGCCCGACTGCGCTGGCCGTTCGTGCTGCGCGAAGTCGAAGAAAAAAAGAAGCTTCCCCCCAATCAGCTCAAAGACCGCGAAGCAGACCTTCTGCTTGGTGTCATTCCGGAAAATGCCTTCCTGATCGCGCTTGATGAGCGCGGCAAGGAATACGGCTCTATCGAGTTTTCGCAAAAGCTTGAAGGCTGGATGGATCAATATGCCGGCAATATTGCCTTTGCCATTGGCGGGGCGGACGGGCATGGGGCGGCTTTGAAATCACGGGCCAACACGCTTTGGTCACTGGGCAAGGCCACCTGGCCGCATATGCTGGTGCGTGCGCTTATCGCCGAACAACTGTTTCGCGCCCACGCCATCCAGACCAACCATCCCTATCACCGCGAATAGTTGCGGCTGCGTTTACCAGCCAAGCTAATCACTTGATGGAATTCCAGACGCCATGAAGTCTTCCGGTGGAATCCAGGTTCCTGGGATGTGACGGTTTGCCCAGCGACAGACTTCCTGCATGACTGGCAAGAGTTCTGCGCCCTTTCGGGTTAACCGAATTTCGTATCGTTTGGGTCGGCTCTGGTAAAGTTTTCGGGAAACCAAGCCGTATCGTTCCATTGCTTCCAGACGATCACTCAAAACACTACTGGTGATCTTTTCTGGTGAGTCCAAAAATTCCGAGAATTTTGTCTTTCCGTTTATCAGGTCTCGCAAGATCACCATGGTCCATCGATCTCCGATAATATCCAGAGTCGTTGCAATCGGGCACCCTGATCGCGGCTCTACAATTCTCTTAACCATTTGAAATATAGTTCTTTATCAATTGTAAGTTGTAACTTGCAAGTTACAACTTACAATCTACTCCCGTTTCATGAAGATGTCAGGAGAAAACTATGTCACAGAACCAAAAACCGCATCCAGATCCGCTCCCGGGCGGCCCTTCCGGCCATGAACAAAGCGGTGGCTTTGAAGGAGGCTGCCTGTGCGGTGCTGTCCGTTACAAAAGCGCCAACCCGCCGCAACTGACCGGACATTGCCATTGCGTTGATTGCCGCAAAAGCAGCGGCACCGGGCATTGCACCCATGTCATTGTTGCCGAGGATGGCTTTACGCTTACCGGAAAAGTCACTGTCTATGATCGCAAAGCCGACAGCGGCAACATGATCAGTCGGGCTTTTTGCCCGACATGTGGGTCTGCACTGTTTTCCCGTAATGTCGGCATGCCCGGAGTGGTTTTTCCAAGGGCATCCAGCCTTGACGATCCGGAAATCGCCCAGCCCAGCATGGTAGTTTACGCCAGCCGAGCCCCTTCGTGGGACAAACAGCCAAGTGATTTACCTTCCTTCCCGGAAATGCCGCCTGAACCACCTATCAATTTTTAAATCTGGTCCGGCACCAAAGTGACCGACCTCCCGATCCGGCAGAAACAATTTCGCGTTGCGGCGTAAAGGTGGGGTTTAACCCCACCTGAGGTCGAATATCACCTATACCGTTGCTCAAGCAATGCGCGATAAAACAAGGATCTTTTCTCCTTTTTAGCGCATGCTGCCTTGCAACATGCCAATTGCCCCGATAACATTCCTTACAAGAAAGAAATATTCCCAAAATCAAAAAGACTCTTGGGCAATGGTAAGGCTTTGAATATGGAACAAACCGTTTTGGCCGCGCAGGACGGCGAAACTGCGCACGACGTCGCCCAAACCGCTGCTGGCATCGAAGAACTGATGCGCGGCATCTCCACCGCACTGGATTACATTCAGCATCTTCTGGAATTTGCCAACACCGCAGGCGAAACCCAGGACAGCCTGATGCGCGAGATTGACGTGCGTTCCAACAATCTGCGCGCCGGTCTTGATGATACCGGGCGCGAGATCGACAACAGCACCAGTGTTGCCCGCGACGTGCAGGACTCTACCCGTGCCACCGTGGCCGAAAAGACCGAAGCCATCCGCGCCGACCTTGAACGCATCAGTGCCGAACTTGAAACCAAGGCCGAAGGCGCCAACAAGGTTCTGAGCGCGATTGAAGATATCGGCAAGGGCATCAAGCTTTTGGCGCTCAATGCCGCGATTGAAGCCGCCCGCGCCGGTGATCATGGCCACGGATTTGCCGTGGTTGCCAAGGAGGTCGGCAACCTTGCGCAAAGCACCATGCAGCGCACCCACGAAGCGGTCGACCTGATTGATCTGTCTGACGTGACCAAGGCCCTTCGCGAAAGCATGGCCAATATCGGCCGTGACCTTGATAGCCTCGGCAATGAAATCGAAGGGTCGCTGACCACCCTTCAGGAACGCTTTACCAACATGTCCGGCCGCTTGGCCGATATTTCCGAACATAACCAGGTGGTGTTCGAACTGCTCGCGGGCAGCAAGGATGCCTCGGCGCGGACACGCAGCAAGGTGACCTGGGCACATGAAGACACCAAGGCACTGGGCGCAAGCCTGGGCGATGCGAGCACGGCACAAACAAACCTCAGCCGGTTTCTTGATAAACATCACCTGCATGACGATCCGACCTATGACCGGTTGGCCGATATCAAGGCGCGCGGCAAAATCCGTATTGCCATCGAACCGGCCTTTGTCGGCCTGTCATTCCGCCCGAAGCCAAATGATCCGTTGCGCGGCCTTGATGCCGATTACGCACGCGCGCTGGCCAAATGGCTGGGGGTTGAGTGCGAATTTGTTGAACATCCGTGGGATTTGCTGACCGAGCTTTTATTCGTTGGTGCAAAACCCGGTGCACCAACGGCCGATGTGGTCTGGAGCGCCCTGCCACCCAGCGACTTCTATAAAGGTGTCGCCTATTCCGACACATATACCTATCTCAACTTCGCGCTGTGTCGACGTGCAGGCAATACCGAGATCAACCGTCTTTCGGATTTGAATGGCAAGGTTTTGGGCATCATCAATGACCCGGTGGCGTTTCAGGTTCTTGAAGAACAGGGACTGCGCTGGGCGGATAATGAAAACAAGCCGGGCGGCATTGCCAAGCTGTCCAACCTGATTGCCTATAGCGACCAGACTCGCCTGCATGATGCCTTAGCCAATGGGGCGGTGGATGCCTTTGCGGTTGATCAGCCGATTTTCCACTGGGCTGCCAATAACCCGGAAAGCCCGTGGCATGGCCGGATCGAAGTCCTGCCGGGTAATATCCTGCCGCTGCCTTATTACTATACCGCTGCTGTCGCGGCCGAACCGGCATCGTGGAAATTGCTCTGTGCGATCAACGAATTCATTAGCGAATTCCGTGGTTCAAATGAGCGGGCCGAGATCGAAAAACTTTGGCAGGGTCAGGCATTGCAACATCACCTCACCTACAAGGACGAGGCCGGAAACCTTATTGGCGCCGATGAACTGGCGACCCTGTATCACGCCCATTGCCGCAAGTTCGGCATTGCCGACGCCTAGACTTTGCAACGCAACATCAAATGCCGTTTTGCGGGCACGGGTCGCGGAGCGGCATTTGAAAAACATCGCAACTTCAAGGCGTCACAGGTGCTTTTATCAACTTTCACAATATGTTGCCTTGCAACAATTTCCACCGGGCGATAAAGTTTCCTTATAAGAAATAAAAATTCACACAATTCAGTGGCAGCGGTGAGGCTTTGAAAAATGGACGAAACCATCATGGCTCCGCGTGCGGACGAAGTCGATCAGGACGCGCCGCAACAATCATCAGACATCCCCGAAATGGAGTCAGTTGCGCCCACACCGCAAGCCGATAAACTTGATGCGTTGATGCGTGGCATTTCCACTGCCCTTGATTACATCGAAAACCTGCTGGAATTCGCCAATACCGCCGGCGAAACCCAGGACAGCCTGATGCGCGAGATTGATGTGCGCTCCAACAACTTGCGCACCGGTCTTGAAGAAACCCGCCGCGAAATCGAAGAAAGCACGGCCACGGCCAACGATGTGCAGGAAAGCACCCGCACAACCGTTTCGTCGAAAACCGATGCCATTCGCGGTGACCTTGAAAAGATCAGTCAGGATCTTGAAACCAAGGCCGAAGGGGCCGCAAAGGTGCTGAGCGCGATTGAAGATATCGGCAAGGGCATCAAGCTTTTGGCGCTTAACGCCACGATTGAGGCGGCGCGTGCCGGTGATCATGGCCGAGGCTTTGCCGTGGTTGCCAAGGAAGTCGGCAACCTGGCGCAAAGCACCATGCAGCGCACCAATGAGGCCGTCGACCTGATCGATCTTTCCGATGTCACCAAGTCCCTGCGTGAAAGCATGGGCAATATCGGCAGTGACCTTGATAGCCTGGGGGGTGAAATCGAAGAAGCCCTTGGGGGCCTGAAAGATCGCTTTGCCCAGATGTCCGGTCGGCTTGAACATATCAGCGGGCATAATCAGGTCGTGTTTGAACTGCTTGATGCCAGTAAGGATTCATCGGCCCGCACACGCAGCAAAGTCAGCTGGGCGTCGGGCGAAATCGGCAAGCTGTCTGATTGCACCACCGATCCTGCAAACGTCTCAACCAAACTTTCGCGCTTCTTGGCCGCCAACCACATTCCCGAAGACCCGGCCTATGACCGGATGGCCGACATCAAGGCGCGCGGCAAAATCCGCATTGCGATTGATCCGGCACTGGTCGGCGCATCCTTCCGCCCGCAAAAAGGCGGGCCGTTGCACGGCATCGATATCGATTATGCAGTGGCCTTTGCCAAATCCATCGGCGTTGAATGTGAATTCATTGAACATCCGTGGGACCTTTTGACCGAACTTCTGTTTGTCGGCAAAAAGGCCGGTCAGCCGCCTGCCGATGTTGTCTGGTGTGCGTTACCGCCAAGTGATTTTTATAAGGGTGTGGCGTTTTCAGATACCTACACCTATCTGAACTTCTCGCTGATCCGCCGCCCGGACAACACATCAATCAACACGATTGCCGATCTTGAAGGCAAGGTCCTGGGTACAGTCAATGACCCGGCCGCCCTTGCCGTGCTTGAAGATGTCGGCCTGCGCTGGGCGGATAATGAAAACAAGCCCGGCGGCATTGCCAAGCTTTCGAACATGATTGCTTATGGCGATATTTCGCGCGTGCATGACGCGGTTGCCGACGGGGCGATTGATGCCTTTGCCGGGGACCACCCGGTATTTTATTGGGCGTCGAAAAACCCGCAAAGCCCGTGGCATGGCAAGCTTGAAGTTCTGCCAAAACCGATCCTGCCGCACCCGTTCTTTTATGTCGCGGCGGTCGCGGCCGAACCGGCATCCTATCCGTTGCTTTGTGCGATCAATGACTTCATTGCCGAATTCCGCAAGACATCAAAACGGGCCGAGATCGAGAAGCTTTGGCAAGGTCAGCCGATTGAACATCACCTGACCTACAAGGATGAGGCCGGCAATCTGATCGGGGCGGACGAACTTGCCAGCAGCTACCACGCCCATTGCCGGAAGTTCGGGATTTCGACTGACTAGGGTCAGGACCTATTAATTTGGTTTGAATGGTCGCTCAGATTTGTGCGGATACGCGGAGCGAAGCCGCCGAAAGATATATATCTTTCAAGGTTTTGCGACAAAGTGGCCCGTGCAAATCTGAGCGATCCGAAGGACAGAGTTCATGTTTGCAAACTCCGACGTTAAACCCCTCGCGCGGGATACCAACCCGCCCAGCGGGCTTTTCCTTGGATTTCACAAACATAAACTCTGCCATTCCAATCAAATTAATAGGTCCTGACCCTAAGTACCTTGCGTAAAACGGCTGGCGTGATGCTGGTGCGGGCATTATCATCGTGCCATGGCGTCAAACAAGAAATCCCTTCGACAACAACGCATTCTTGGCGAACTGGACCACGAACCGTCCCTTCGGATCGCGGATCTGGCCGAACGACTGAATGTCTCGAATGAAACCATTCGGCGCGACTTTGACGAGCTGACGTCGCAAGGCTTGATCAACCGCACCTATGGCGGGGCGGTCCGCCGTCAGGCCAGCGAGCCGGGCCTCAATGAACGCCATCAGCTTCACATCACAGAGCGTGAAAGCATCGCCAAACAATCCGTCCCGATTCTGGCCGGTGCGCGCCACATCATGATCGGATCGGGTGCAACCACGGTGCATGTGGCCAAACGGCTGGCCGTGACCATGACCGATCTTACCGTGATCACCCATTCCTTTGGCGTCGCCACGGTTCTTGCCATCAACCCGACCATCCGGGTGATCATGGCACCGGGCGTTTACCACGCCCAGGAAGGTGCAATGCATGGTGCGCAAACAGTGCGGTTTTTGGAAAACTATCGGGTGGAGTGGGCCATTCTGGGCGCCAGTGGCCTTGATGGCGACGGCGCCAGTGATGCATTGATCGAGGCGGCTGATGTTTATTCCGTCATGATGGAACGCGCGACCCGTAGCATGATTGTTGCCGATCACACCAAGTTCAATCAGGCCTTCCCGGCACGTTATTGCGACTGGACAGCGGTTGACGTTCTGGTCACGGATGAACACCCGATGGGCGTGCTGGGTGAAACCATCCGCGAAAGCGGCTGCACGATCAAGGCCGCCAACAGCAATTAATCCCCGAATTCAGTCCGGTCATGCGTTCCTAGCGGCAGGCGCGCAGCGACTTCGCCAGCGCCTCGATAAAGAAATCAACTTCTGACGATTTCAGACATAGTGGCGGGCGGATTTTCAACGTCTGACCATATTTTCCGGCCGCCCCGATCAGAACGCGATGTTCGCGCATGGCATTGATCACGTCACCAACCAGCTGCCCGCTGGGCTTGGCCGGATCACCATCGGGGGACAGGTCCACCCCCAGGAACAACCCGGCACCACGCACATCACTGATGCGACCATCAATATCGGCCAGATGCATCAACCCTTCGCGCAGCGACTTGCCACAAAGCGCTGCATTACTCTGAAGGTTTTCATCACGGATGACATCCAAAACCGCCAAGCCCGTTGCGGATGCCACCGGGCTTGCAGCAAAGGTATTGAAATATCCGACATCCTCGCAAAATGCGCTTAGCAGTTCCGGGCGCACGGCAATACCGGCCATCGGGAACCCATTGCCCATCGGTTTGCCCATGCTGACGATATCGGGTTCGACATCGTGGCGATCAAAGCCCCAAAACGCATCGCCGGTTCGCGCAAAGCCCGGCTGGACTTCATCAGCGATAAATATCCCGCCGCAACGATGAACCACCGCCACCGCCAGTCGCAAGAACCCGCGCGGATTTGAAAAGACGCCGTCACTTGAAAAAATGCTGTCTGCAATCAGGGCCGCAACCCCATGGCCACGATCCTGCAAAACCAGTGCGGCCTTGTGGACCTCATCAGCAAAGCCCGCCGCGACATCATCGCCATAGCTCAGCTTGCTCGGTGCCGGAACGGCAACGACATGATCGGGCAGATTGCCGCGCTTGAGTGCGGATGGCGAAATCTCTGTCACCGCACTCGTATTGCCGTGATAGGCGGACTCGGTCACGATGATGCCGCGCGCCCCTGTCGACCGCTGGGCAATACGCAGCGCAAGGTCATTGGCCTCGCTGCCACTGCAGGTCAGGACGATATTTTCAAGGTAATCGGGGAATGTCGCCTTAAGGCGATCCAGATATTCCTCGGTCGTCTGATGCAGATAACGGCTGTTGATATTAAGCTTGGCGGCCTGATCGGCCATGGCCGCAACCACACGCGGGTGGCAATGCCCGACCGAGGGCACGTTGTTATAAAAATCAAGATAGCTCGTGCCATCTGCCGCCGTCATCCAGCAGCCAGACCCCGACACCATTTCAATCGGATCGCGGTAAAACAAAACCGATGCCGCCCCGAAATTCCGGGTCCGGCGCGACAATAGGTCATCACCGGCCGGTGGGTGGCCGATGGACGTTTTGCCATCATAGGCATTCATATCAAGGATGGGGCGCGCAGGTTTCATTTCGCACTCTCGACGGTGAGATAATCCTGCGCCATTTGCAGGGTTCCGGCGGTAAAGTCCGTGCCCATCTCCTGCGCGGTCGGTGTTTCCGGATGACTTGCGATCCACGCGGTCAAAAGCAAACGCCGCAGCATGACAAAACTATCCAGCATTGCCGCGTCAGCAGCCGAAAACGGCGCGACAGTTCGGTACCCTTCAATCCATGCTTCTTTCAGGGCCGGGACAATCGGATCAAGCTCGATAAAGCTGATTGCGGCAGCAAAGTCATAGCCAAACCAGCCAAAGCCGCAATCATCGAAATCGATCACACCCAGCCGATCACCATCGACCAGAAGGTTCGCCAAACGCAAATCAGCATGGATCAGGCCATAGCGATCATTGCCCATGCCAAAGGCGGCCAGTTTCTGATCAAGATGCACACAAAGCCGTTCAAGCAAGGTCAAGCCATCTTCATCAAGACCGGGGGCCGCGCGCCAATCCCCCCAATGCGGATTGGCCCCAAGCGTGGTGTCAAACGTCCAGCTTTTGCGCACGAAATTGACCGAGCGCGTCCATTGCCGCGCATGTCCATGCAAACGTGCACTGATCGCGCCCAACTTGAAAAAGCCATCGACCAATGCTTCATCGGCAGAAGGTTCTTCGCCGCTCATGAAATCAAAGGCAACCACATGGCGGTTGCCCCCGTCCTGATCAAATTCGGCGACCAATGATCCGTCACTACGCAGGCGCGGCTTGGGAGTATCGACGATATCACTGGCACGCAGGGCATTGATCCAGGCCAGCTCAGATTCGATTTCCGCCCGCGTGTGATAACCCGGCCGATGCACCCGCAAGATCAGCTTTGCGTCACTATCGGGATCGGTCGCGAGAAAAGTCGCATTCTCCGACACGGTCAAAAGCGACACATCGGTATTCACGCCCATCCCCCAACCGGGCAGGACCGATTCCGCGCCCTTTTTCAGGACATCAATCATGTTGTCATCGTAAATGCCGCCCAACCGATGCCTCCTGTCGCTTTCTGCTGGCCGTGCAAAACGAGTTGTCGCGCCGTTTCGGGGCCGTCTCCCTGCCATTTTGTGAATAATGCGGCACAAAATGTGTAACTTGCAACATTTTTTGTTGCATCACGGAATATTTCGCCCAATCATCAAGGAAACATAACGCAGCACACAATCAGGGAACCGGCAATCCGCAGCACAGAACACATCTAGCACAGGCGCATTGCCCAATGACTTCACGAAAGGATCGACCATGCTTACTTCGATTTCCGGCAAAAGCGTCATCGTCACCGGTGGCTCAAAGGGCATTGGCAAGGGCATTGCCATGGTATTTGCCAGCAAGGGCGCAAATGTCATGATTGCCGCCCGCACCGAAAAGGACGCGGCAGCCACCGTCGATGAAATCAAGGCCGCCGGGGGCACCGGTGACAAGTTCCTGTGTGATGTGTCGGATTTCGATCAGGTAAGCGCGTTGGCTGACTACACCGCAAGGACCTTTGGCGGGATTGATATCCTGTGCGCCAATGCCGGTATCTTCCCGCAGATCAAGATGGTTGATATGACCGCCGATGATTGGGATCAGGTGATGTCGACCAACCTCAAAAGCAGCTTCCTGTGCGTGAAGGCCTGCATCCCCTATTTCGAAAAAACCGGCAAGGGCCGCGTGGTGATTACATCCTCGATCACCGGGCCAGTGACGGGCTATCCGGGCTGGTCGCATTACGGCGCATCAAAGGCCGGTCAGCTTGGCTTTATCAAGACGGCGGCCATGGAACTGTCACGCTATAACACGACGATCAATGCCGTCATGCCCGGCAATATCATGACAGAGGGGCTGGCGGACCTGGGTCAGGAATATCTTGATTCCATGGCGAACTCGATCCCGCTCAAACGTCTGGGCAGTGTCGAAGATATCGCCAACGCCGCCCTGTTCTTTGCATCCGATGAAGCGGCCTATATCACCGGCCAGCAAATCGTCGTCGATGGCGGTCAGATCCTGCCGGAATCGCTTGAGGCACTTGAAGAGATTTAAGCAGCTACCCTTAAGAGAACTTTCAATGCGATCTCAAAGTAATATTCTTCTCAGAAGAAACAACACTTGGGGGTTGCAATGTTCCGCCGGATTTCGGTACGCCTTTGGTTAGCTTTGTCGACAGTTCTGGTGATTTCGGGGTGTGCTGGAAGTCAGGTAAACTATTCCCCACCGGACCTTTCCAGTTCGTTAGGCACAAACGAGATCACGATAGAAGCAGACTTCGAAGCTGTGTGGGATGAATATGTAAAAGAACTCTCCCAAAGTTTCTTCGTAATCAATAACATCTCTAAAGAGAGTAGGATTATCAACGTCTCGTTTTCAGCCAATGACCCGACAAAATATGTCGAATGCGGCACTACAACGATTACGTCCAAGCACCCTGCTCGCGGAACCCAAACGTTTACCTATCCTGTTGCGGGTAGCTCCAGTCATTGGCTTGGCGTCGAAGGCACAAATCACATAGTAGATCGAGTAAGGCAAACTAGCCTTGAAGGACGAGCAAACATTTATATTGCCCCACTGAATTCGTCTCAGACTCTCATGCGGGCTAATGCTAGCTATGTGTTGAACATTCAAGTGAAGATAACCGGGGTCACCGCTTACCATCAGGAAATGAATAGCTCTCAAGTATCCTTTTCCACGCAAGAGCAGGGTGCTGGAGCCGATGGGATCACATGCAAGAGTAAAGGCGTCTTCGAAGAAGCACTATTAGACCTAGCTACTCTCTGAAAACGCCCAAGCTCCGTGCCTAGTCAAACGAAACACCCTATGCCAAACCGTACTGGCTGCGTACGACGCCGGAATTGTATCGCTCGGACGCCAACAGGCGGGGCTTAAGCCCCCCGGCGTCACGCCCGAACAGCGATATCCCGTCCCCCAGCACTTCCGGGATCGTAAAGATATCCAACTGATCAGCAAACCCGCCAAACAGGAACTGTGTCACCACACTGCCGCCGCCAACGACCCAGATGTCGCCATCCCCGGTTCGGCGGTCGCGCAGCTGATCGACCAGTTCGATGATGCTGCCACCATAGGCCTCTGTATTAGCGGGCCGGTCACGGGGCAGATCGCGCGATGTCAGAACGATTGTGCGACGGGCCTCATAGGGCCAGTCGCCAAATTCCATCACCTGATCAAAGGTGTTTCGCCCGATGATCAACGTGCCAACGGAGTCCAGAAAGTCATCAAAGCCGAATTCGGCCGGGTCATATTCACCCAACCAGTCCACCGCACCATTGGCGCGCGCAATGAAGCCATCCAGACTGACCGCGATATAAATGCGGAACAGTTTTTTGCTCATGTCTATGTCCAACCGATATTGGGGTCTTTGCCCCTATTTTTAATCGGCAAATCATAGCAAAACACCAACCACAAGTCGCAAGAAACAATCGCAGCAAACCGGGTCATTTCCATGACACATGCGAAAAAGCCCGGCTTTCTGCCCTATTCTTAAGAATTGGGTTTAGCACTCAACCACGTTGACATTGACCGCAAGGCCGCCCTGACTGGTTTCCTTGTACTTGCTTTGCATGTCGAGTCCCGTCTGGCGCATGGTTTCGATCACCTTGTCCAGCGACACGGTATGTTGCCCGTCACCGCGCAATGCCAGACGTGCGGCATTGATCGCCTTGACCGCGCCCATGGTGTTGCGCTCGATGCACGGCACCTGCACCAGACCGCCGATCGGATCGCATGTCAGGCCAAGGTTATGCTCCATGCCGATCTCGGCGGCGTTTTCAACCTGCTCGGGCGTGCCGCCCAGAACCGCACACAGCGCACCGGCCGCCATCGAGCAGGCTACGCCGACCTCCCCCTGACAACCGACTTCAGCGGCCGAGATCGAGGCACGCTTTTTATAGATCGACCCGATGGCCGCTGCGGTCAGAAGGAATTCACGGATATTGTGCTGATTGGCGTTGGCGCCGAACTTTTCGTAATAGCGCAGAACCGCCGGAATAACCCCCGCAGCACCATTGGTCGGCGCAGTCACAACCCGGCCACCTGCTGCGTTTTCTTCGTTGACCGCAAGCGCATAAAGATTGACCCAATCAATCACGGTCAGCGGATCACGCAGGCCTGCTTCGGGCTTTTCAGTCAGTTCCTTATAAAGGTTTGATGCCCGGCGCTTGACGTTCAGTCCGCCTGGCAAAATGCCATCGGTGCGAATGCCGCGATCAATGCAGCTCATCATCGCGTCATGGACACGATCAACAAAGGCGATGGTTTCTTCCGGGCTGCGCCAGCTTTGCTCGTTCTCCATCATGATTTCCGCAATCGAGCGACCTTCGCGCTTGCAGATTTCCATCAGCTCATCGGCCGAGGAAAACGGAAATGGCAGGGTGATGTTATCGCCGGAATATTCCGCACCGTGGTCGTCGCTCGATACGATAAAGCCACCCCCGACCGAGAAATATTCCTGGGTGTGGATTTTCACGCCATCGCGGTCAAAGGCGGTAATGCGCATGCCGTTGGGATGCTGCGGCAGAGTTTCGGTGAAATGAAACACCAGATTGGTATCGCGGTTAAACGCCACCGGATACTGCCCATAAAGCTGCAACAGGCTGGTTTCATCAATCGCCGTGACCGTTGGCACGATGTCGTCGGGATCGATATTGCGCGGGCGTTTGCCATTCAGCCCCATGATGACAGCGGTATCGGTGGCGTGCCCCTTGCCGGTCAGGGCAAGCGAGCCATACAGATCCACCACGACACTGCCGGTATTTTGCAAAAGATTGCATGCTTCGAGTTCAAGGCAGAAACGATATCCCGCGCGCATCGGGCCAACCGTATGCGAACTCGATGGGCCGATGCCAATGGTGTAAAGGTCGACAACCGACAGGTTAACGTCATGTTGGGAATTGTCTTGCGATCCCGAAGAGGGATCGGTTGCGGGATTTGTCATCAAGGGCCTCCTTCACGGCTCAGTAAAGCGCTTGTTTTCGCGCTGTTTACGAACCGGTGTTTTTGCCCCCTCTGTCCCTTGACCTGAGATTATCTGCCACCGTCCGATAAATATCGGGCAACTGGCGTTCATCCTTCGGTGGAAACCATATCGCGTCTTCTCCCTGACGCTTTTTGGTTTCTCTCTCCAGAGCCTCTATCCGTGACGGTCCATCTGCCTGAGAGTGTTTATGAGGCATTGCTCCTTCGGCGCCGCACATCATGCAAATCGCGTGATATCCGAACTCTCCCGTCACGGTGCGAAATGGCATTTCTGCCACCTCAGAGGTTCACCGTCAGATTGAACACTATCTGCGTCTTTAGACACTGTCAAAAGAACTGGTTTGCATCTGCAAAATTTTCTGCGGCGGATGCTGTTAAGCACCGGCAATCGTGCTAAATTGCCCGTGTAATTCATGTACCTGTTGTGCGCGAAGGTAGACCCACCCTGCCCGCATGACGGGATTGATGGCGAAATATCCCCTAAGTCACCATATTTACGGGACATTCAGCCTTTTCCTTTATCTGTGGGGTTATGAACGTGACTGACAAGAATTCCGTAAAGCGCCCGCGCCCTGTGGTGCTGTGCATTCTGGACGGCTGGGGGTATCGCGAAGAAAGCAAGAACAACGCTGTTGCGCTTGCCAACACGCCTGTCTGGGATGACCTTTACGCCAACAATCCGACCGGGTTCCTCAAGGCCTGCGGTCTGGATGTCGGCCTGCCCAAAGGTCAGATGGGCAACTCGGAAGTCGGTCACATGAACCTCGGTGCCGGCCGCGTGGTCATGCAGGAACTGCCCAAAATTGACGAGGCGGTCAAAACCGGCACCATCGCCGAAACCGACACCGTCAAAAAGATCATCGCCAAGCTGTCCGATTCCAACGGCGTTTGCCACATTGCCGGTCTTCTGTCCGAAGGCGGGGTGCATTCCCATCAGGTACATATGGCAGCCCTTGCCAAAATCATCGCCGGTGCAGGCGTGCCGGTGAAAATCCACGCCTATCTTGATGGCCGTGACACGCCGCCGAAAAGTGCCCCCAAGTTCCTTGAGAAATTCCGCACCCTGATCGGCGATGCCAATGTTGAAATCGCGACGGTTACGGGCCGCTATTATGCGATGGACCGCGACAATCGCTGGGAACGTGTCAGCCAGGCCTATTTCACCATGGTTCAGGGCGCGAACTATGCCGATGGCCGCACAGCCGAAAGTGCCGAGGCCGCGATTGCCGATGCCTATGGCTCTGACACCACCGACGAATTCGTTCTGCCGACCGTGATTGGCGATTACGCCGGTATGCAGGATGGCGACGGTCTTTTGATGACCAATTTCCGAGCTGACCGGGCGCGTGAAATCCTCGCCGCCCTTTGTGCGCCGGACTTTGACGGCTTTGATCGCGGCACGCCGGTAAACTTCGCCGTGCAGGCCGGGATGGTCGAATATTCGTCCGAACATGCAAAATACATGGATGCGATCTATCCGCCGCAGACCCTGCCAAACATCTTTGGCGAAGTGGTTTCCAAGGCCGGCATGAAGCAGCTGCGCATCGCCGAAACTGAAAAATACCCGCACGTGTCGTTCTTCTTTAACGGCGGCGAAGAACAGGTATTTGAGGGCGAGGACCGCATTCTGGTCGCATCCCCCAAGGTCGCGACCTATGACCTGCAGCCGGAAATGTCCGCACCGGAAGTGACCGAAAAGCTGGTCGCGGCCATCAAGGCGGAAAAATACGACACCATCATCCTGAACTTCGCCAACCCGGACATGGTCGGCCATAGCGGCATCCTTGAAGCCGCCATGAAGGCGGCCGAGGCGGTTGATACCTGCCTTGGCAAGGTGATTGACGCGATCAAATCGGTCGGTGGCGTTGCCTTTGTCACCGCTGATCACGGCAATTGCGAAGTGATGGTTGATCCGGAAACCGGCGAACCGCACACGGCACATACGCTTAATCTCGTTCCGACCATCCTTGTTAACGCTCCGGAAGGGGTAACATTGGAAGATGGCCGTTTGGCCGATGTCGCACCGACCTTGCTGCAATTGCTGGGCGTGCCACAACCGGCCGAGATGACCGGCAAACCCTTGCTTAAGGGCCTGAAACAGAATGACGCGCTTCTTGCGAGCTAAATCAGTCTCGAAGATCGCCCTGTTTGCGCTGACCGCATTTGCGGTGCTGTTTGCGAACGGGGCAGCGCCGTCTTTTGCCCAATCGCTGCAAAAGGTTGATCAGCAGCTTGATCAACTTGAAAGCCAGCTTTCCGAACAGCAAAAACAGGAAGAATTCCTGTCGCGCAAATCGCGTGAACTTTGGACCGAGGAACAAGCCCTTCAGTCCGAGGCGATTTCAGTCGCCAGACGCACCCAGCGCCTTGAAACCACTTTGACCGATCTCGAAGATCAGCTTGAAACGCTTGAAGCGCGCGAAAAAACCGCTGCCACCAGCCTTGAAGACAAGGCCGGGCAATATGCCCGCATCCTGATGGCCCTGCAGCGCCTGTCGACCACCCCGCCCGAAGCCGTGATTGCCCTGCCGACATCACCGCAAGATACCCTGCGCTCTGCCGTATTGCTCAAGGCCGCCTTGCCCGGGGTCGAGCAACATGCACGTGATCTGCGCAAGGAACTGACAGAAATCGCAACGCTACGCGAAGACATCCGCGAACGGCGAAGTGATGTCGCCAGTGCGACCGATGAATTGCAGCAGGAACGCGCATCCCTTGCTGCCCTGCTTGATGAAAAGCGCCGCCTGCGTGCCCAGACAGAAGCCGAAGCCGAAGAAGCTGCCAAGGCGGTCAGCCTGCTTGCCGATGAGGCCAAATCACTGGGCGAGCTTTTGCGCAATCTGCAAAACCGCGCCGAAGGCCTGCCGATGCCGCGCGCACGTCCTGAAATGCGCGCAACTGTAAGCACCGAACCGGATGCCGATATGCTGGGCGCAACAACGATTGCGAAAAACACACCCCCGCCACCGCCCGAGAGCAAGACTGAGCCAGTAAGCAGTGCTCCGAGCAACGCCAACGACGGCAATGACGAAGAAGAATTCGCCGTTGGCAGTTCAATTACCCTGGCGCAAGGCAACCTCAGGATGCCTGCCAGTGGTAAAGTGGTTACACTTTTTGGTGAAAAATCGCGCGGTCCGGATGGCTTGACCGTCAACCGATCCAAGGGAATTGAGATCAGCACCCGCGCAAATGCGCAGGTTGTCTCACCTTTTGACGGCAAAGTTGTCTTTGCCGGCCCCTTCCGCGGGTACGGCCGCCTCTTGATTATCGAACACGGCGAAGGATACCATAGCCTTATCGCCGGTTTTGATCGGCTCGACAGTGTGGTAGGACAATATCTGTTGGCGGGCGAACCTGTTGGTATTATGGGTGAAACTTCGCCAAAACTATATCTGGAGATGCGCCAGGACGGGGAAGCAATCAATCCGCTTCCATGGCTGGCCTCGAAAAACGGCAAGGTAAGTGGATGAAAACCTCACGATTGGCAGTACTCGCACTCGCGACCGGCATGACTTTCGGCCTTGCGTCGCCAGTTTTGGCGCAATCTTCAACCTCCTCGGCGGAGACCTATCGCCTGCTTAATCTGTTCGGCGACGTGTTCGAACAGGTCAAAGGCAAATATGTCGAAGATGTCGATGACAAACAACTGATCGAAGCCGCCATCAACGGCATGCTGACATCGCTTGATCCGCATTCCTCCTATCTGAACATGGATAATTTCGAGGAAATGCAGGTCGATACCCGCGGTGAATTCGGCGGCCTTGGCATCGAAGTCACGATGGAAGATGGCTTTGTCAAAGTCATCGCACCGATCTATGACACGCCAGCCGAAAAGGCCGGCCTGCAGCCGGGCGACTTCATCACCCACATCGACGGCACCGCCATTCGCGGCATGACGCTTAATGATGCGGTCGAGATGATGCGCGGCAAGGTCAATACCGACATTGTCCTGACCATCATCCGCAAGGGGGAACAGACCCCGTTTGACGTCACTCTGACCCGGGCCGTGATCAAGATCCAGTCGGTGCGTGCCGAACCAAAAGACGATGTTGGCTATATCCGTATCACCAAATTCAACGAACAGACCTTTAGCGGCCTGCAGCGCGCCATTGGCGACATGCGCGAAGACATCGGCCCAGAAATCAAGGGTCTGGTGATCGACTTGCGCAACAACCCGGGCGGTCTTCTTGATCAGGCGATTTCGGTATCAGACGCCTTCCTTGATAAGGGCGAGATCGTCTCGACCCGTCCGCGCGACACCCAGAACACCGAACGCTACAACGCGCGCACCGGTGACCTTAGCAAAGGTCTGCCGATCGTGGTTCTGATCAATGATGGCTCTGCCTCGGCGTCCGAAATTGTCGCAGGCGCGCTTCAGGATCACCGCCGTGCGGTCATTATGGGCACGCGCAGCTTCGGCAAGGGATCGGTTCAGACCATCCTGCCAATGCCGGGCAACGTCGCCCTTCGCCTGACCACGGCGCGCTATTACACGCCGTCAGGCAAATCAATTCAGGAAGTGGGCATCGTGCCGGACATCATCGTTCCGCAGGCACGTGTCGAAAGCATCGAGGCCGACACCCGTCGTTCAGAAGCATCCCTTAGCGGGGCGCTTCGCAACGAGGACGAAGGCATCACCGATGCGGAACAGGATGCAAATTCCCGCCGTGACGAGGCCGAACAGCTGGCGATTGATGACTATCAGCTGTCACGTGCGCTTGACATGATCCGGGGTATTTCCCTGTTTGGCCCACGTCCGAATGGATAAGGGTGGGCCCGGCATCGTGAGAGACTGACTGTTCGTGTTCAGGAAAATCCTAAATTCCTTGCCGTTCCGAAAAAAGAAGAACGGCGACATCGACGGGGAAATGGCCGATGATCTGGCCGAAGACCTTGGCGAGGGGATGACTGACGCCGACGAAGATGAAGACGACGTCAATCTTGATGACCTGCCCTTTGACGAACTGCCGATAGAAGTCCAGTTCAAACGACTGCCAAAGCGCCCGAAATCACGGCGCAGCTGGCTGTCGAAAATGCTGATCATTACGCTTTTCCTGTCACCATTTGGTGCAACCGCTGTGGCGATGATCCCGATTCTGGATCCTGAAACCGGTTGGCGGCTTTTCCATACCGGCGGACCTGAATCGACGATGACTGTTCCGGGTACGGAGCGCGAACTGCAAGAAGAAATCGCACGCGGCGTTCAGGATGTTCAGGATCGCGACCGCGCCGCACAGGAAGCCGCCAACGGCGAAAATGGCGACGGCCAGTCTGCCGAAGACATCGCAGGCGACCTTGATGGCGTATCCGATCTGATCGGCACCCCGGGCGCGGACGGCACCAATGGCAATGATGCCCCGACCCCCGAAGAACTCGCCGCCCTGATCGAAGAAGAAGGGTCGCTTGACGAACCGATCGAACCCGATCCGCTGCGCCCGGCGCCGCTGCCGGGCCTTGACGAAGAAGGCAGTTTTGGCCGCATCCCGCGTATTGGCGATGATGGCACAACGCCATTTGATGCCTATAAGCGCCCGTTTGAACTGCCCGAAGACACACCTGTCGTCGCCGTGATGCTGACCGGTGTCGGCCTAAACGAACAGCGTACCGAAACGGCGATCAATGATCTGCCGCTTAACATTTCGCTAGCGATTTCGCCCTATGCCCGCGATCTGCAAACGGTTGCCCGCGAAGCGCGCGCCATGGGCCATGAAGTCTTCCTTGAACTTCCGATGGAACCGGCCGACTTCCCGCTTTCCGACCCCGGCCCGCGCGCACTTTTGACATCCCTGTCCGAGGGTGAAAACCTTGTCCGGCTTGAATGGCTTCTGGCGCGTTTCCCAGGATATGCCGGACTGGTCAGCCGTCAGGGTTCGAAATTTGGCAGCCTTGATAGCGCCATTCGCCCGGTGATCGAATTCATCTCGCGCACGGGGCTGATGTATGTCGAAGGATCGGGCAGCGGTGTGGCCAGCTATGGCGCCCAATTGGCGGCAAATGCCGACACCCCAAATGCGATTGGCAATGTGATCATTGATGAAACGCCAAGCCGCCGCCAGATCGACAGCCGCCTGGCCGAATTGGTCGAGATGGCCAAACGCACCGGTGTTGCCGTCGGGATTGCCCAATCCTATCCGGTCACGATCCAGCGTCTGCGCAACTGGGCCTTCCGCCTGCGCCGTCAGGGTGTGGTTCTTGTCCCGGTCAGTGCGGTTACCGGTCAGCAAGTTACACCGCAATCCGCTGACGAGGCCGAAGCCGCCCGCCTTGAAGCCGAGGAACGCGAACGCGAAGTCATGGCCGAGCAGGCAGCCCAAGAAGAAAACGCAGAACCCGCCAACACAATCGAGAACGAGTGACAGATGCCGGACCACCCGGCCCGTCCGTCAGGAGAAATCATGGCAAAGAAGTCCGATAAACCCAAAAAGACGGAAACCGTTACCCCCGATAAAGTCACGGCTGACGATCTTCCCTATCGACCGTGTGTCGGCATTGCCCTGTTTAACGCTGACGGCCTGGTGTGGATGGGCAACCGGTTCAGGTTTGAAGGCGCATGGCAATTGCCACAGGGCGGCATTGATGATGGTGAAACCCCGGTTGAGGCCGCCATGCGCGAACTCGAAGAAGAAATCGGCACCAACAAGGCCGAAATCGTTGCCGAAACACCAAGCTGGCTGACCTATGACTTGCCAGAACATCTGATTGGCAAAGCGTTCAAGGGCAAGTATCGCGGCCAGAAGCAAAAATGGTTTGCCATGCGCTTCACCGGCAAGGACAAGCACATCAATATTGATGTGCCGCATCCGGAGTTTGATAGCTGGCGCTGGAATGATCTGGCGACCCTGCCGGACCTGATCGTGCCGTTCAAAAGGCCGGTTTATTTGCAAATTGCGGCCGAATTTCATGATGTACCGCAAAGAATTCGTGAAATGGGTCGGGCATAAAACGATGTTTGCGGCTTGATCGCTGCACAGTTTTCGCTACATTTTGCTTATTATAACTCACATTCGGCTTAGAGGAGTTCCAGCATGGGTATGGATCGGTTGATCTTTGGTGTTCTGACCATCGTGGTCGGTCTGTTTGGCCTGTTTTATGCGTCAGGTTCGCACGACGGCTATTCCTACTTCGTCGGCCTTACGATGTTCATTGGCGCCGTGCTGTTCATGTTCCATCTGATCAAAGGCCATTATGACCAGCTCGAAGCAGCTGATCACTAATCGCTGACGGAATGTGACAGGACCTCTGGTCCGGTTTGCTGCGCCCCGTTCTCTGGTTCGGGGCGCAAGTCTTTGGGGTTTCGTCACCTCAATGCTTCAAACGACCCCCGAAACGCGATAAGAGTTTCCCATGAGCAATACACATTGGGACCCTGCCCGTTACGGTTTGTTCGGCAATGAGCGCCTGCGACCGGCCATCGATCTGATTTCACGTTTGCCCAAATCGGCAAACGGGTTTTCCCCCCGTCACATTGTCGATCTAGGCTGCGGCCCGGGATCGGTGACCGCCGTTCTTGCCGATGCCTATGGCGCGGGCACAGCGGACGGACCCGGCATCGTTGGGGTCGATTCCTCAGACGAGATGCTTGAAACCGCGCGCAAGCGCGATGAAAACATCACCTGGCAAAAGGCCGACATTGCTGACTGGCAGCCCGATGAACCGGTTGATCTTTTGTTTTCGAATGCGGCCCTTCATTGGGTGCCCGATCATTCGAAACTGTTTCCCCGTCTTCTTGAGCATATCCGCCCCGGCGGTATCATCGCCATTCAGGTGCCCAACAATTTCCTGGCACCCAGCCACCAATTGATCGGCGAAACCGGCATGGACTGGCGCAAGGAAGTGGCGGCCGCCATGCATGCTGCACGCATCATGCGCCCTGGTGATTATTTTGATGTGCTCGCACCGGCCTGTGACGACATCGATCTGTGGCAAACCCAGTATTGCCATGTCCTGACGGGTCCGGATGCGGTCTATAACTGGACCAGTTCGACCATCCTGCGGCCGGTCATGGCCGCCCTGCCCGATGACGAAGCGCGCGCGACCTTTACCAAGAAATACAAGGAACGCCTTAATCAGGTTTATCCGTCCCGCGATGACGGACGCACCCTGTTTCCGTTCAACCGATTGTTCATGATCGCGCGCAAAAAATCCGCATAACGATCAAAGTCAGAACCAGACATCCCTGACAAGGAGCACCGCATGGCCGACTTTCGCGAACATTTCGTCAAATGCTGCGGGTATGAGGTCCATGTCAGGGCATGGGGCGATCCGGCCAACCGGCCGCTTTTGATGATGCACGGGCTTGCACGTCTGGCGGATGACTTTGATCATGTCGCGCCACATTTCACCGACAAATATTATGTGCTGTGCCCATCGATGATCGGGCGTGGTTTCTCTGGCTGGGCCAGTAATCCGGATACGGAATACACCGTGCCTTTCTATGTCGCACAGATGTTTGAACTGCTTGATCATTTCAACATCGATACCTGCGACTGGATTGGCACATCGATGGGCGGGTTGATTGGCCTTTATGCCACGACCGAGGTCGCCGGGCGGATCGAACGGCTGGTTCTCAATGACATCGGACCGGAACTTGACCCCGATGCCGTTGCCCGCATCAAATCCTATGTCGGGGCGTCACCGGAATTTGAAACCATCGACGAAGTCGAACAGCTTGTCCGGCTTGTTTATGCCTCTTTCGGGGTAGCCGATGACGCGACCTGGTCCTTTTTGGCATCGCGATCGGTTCGCCGTCTGCCGAATGGCAATTTCATGATGCATTACGACCCGGAAGTCATGCGGGTCTTTGCCGAACACATTGATAAGTTTGATGCTTGGGCCGAATTCGACGCCCTGCCCTGCCCGGTCATGTTAATCAGTGGCGAGAAATCCGACCTGATTCCCAAACCGATTGTTGATAAGATGAAGCAGAAAAAACCGGAAATGCCGGTTTTTGCAGTGGCGAACTGCGGGCACGCTCCCCACTTAAATGATAAAGCGCAAATCGACGCAATTCGGGACTTTCTGAGCATGAGCACATCCTGACCGGCCAAAGCCCGGTCACAAGCAGGATATCTTCACGCCATAAAATCCCGTCCGTCATAAATCCGATGATGTTTTGCCGCGCGCCAAGAACGCGGCACGGGTTGGACGGTTGTTGGTTGGGAGCGACAAAATCACACCATTCAAGCGTCCGGGACGAGACGCAGTCTGGCTGTTGCCTCGATTTTTGTGGTTGCTCAATCACCTGTGGGAACAGGCGACATGACAAAGCTGCAGTGGTTAAATTGGGTAAAAAGACACCGGACCCTGACGTTTCTGACGGCCTTGCTTTTGGCAGGTCTGGCGCAGAACCCTTCTGTATGGGCGCAAACGCTTGAAAATGTGCCGCCATCAAAAACCGGGATGCAGCTGGTGCCGGGTGGCTCGGCCTTTGGTCCCGGCGGCATTTCATCAACACTCCCGCCCGGCTTTGATCAGGGACTGACCCCGTCTTCCCGCTATGGCATTGCGTTGGCACCCACGCCAAGCGATCCGCATAATCCTTCGCAATACTGGCTTGAATTCGGCGGCGCGCCGCGCGCTGATCACGGCATGAATGCCCAGATCGGGCTTGGCTATTCGCCGTCCCCCGATCTTGGTTTTACCGTGGGGCCGTTCCTTGATCTTGATGCCGCAACCCCGGGCACGATCGGCATTTACCAGACCGATCGGTTTGGGGCCCAACGCCGCGTCCGTCCGGGTATCAATCTAACCGGTGTGGGTGATGCCCATGATGCCGGACTTGCCGGATCGCTATCCTATATGCCGCTTGAAGATATCTGGATTGGATTACACGGGTCGGTTTCGCGCGATTTGACGCCCCGCAATCCGGAAGACGGTCTGCTTGATGGCATTGATGCGATGCTGGGACTGACGGCAAGCTATCGGATCGAATTCTGATCTTGCGCGGGCCGGGCAGTCCTGTATGACTGTTTGAAAGGAAACCCAAGGGGACATTCAGACGCGCATGAGCCATTCGCTTCCACCAGAACATGCTGTGCTTGGCGCACCATTTGATGCCTGTAACGATCTGGCCGCGGCGAAAAACGCCAATCTTTATCGTGCGGCCATGCGCCTTGGCCCGGAACGTCAGCGATTCTTTCTGGCTGCCTATGCCTCGATGCGCGTGATTGACGATATCGTCGATGACGGTTTCCTTGAGCTTCCCGACGCCCAGCGCGATGCCGAACGTGAAGACGTCCTTGAAACCGTGCATCAATGGCAGGCCCAGGTCATGGCGGCCAAGGCCGATATGGACAATCCAATGCCCGAAGGCGGGCCGTTGACCGGTCCGGTGTATGACGCGCTCCGCCTGACCCTTGGCCGCAGCGACCTTCCCGCCGATCCATGGATTGAACTGGCCGATGCGCTTCATCGCGACATCGCCGAAGAACCGATGGATGAATGGGACGATTTCATCGCCTATTGCGAAGGGGCAACCGCTGCCCCGGCATCGATCTTTGTTTATCTGCTGTCAGCACGGCATGATCCCGAAATCGGCTATACCTCGCCGCTGACCAATCCGCCGCTTTATCATGCGCGTGATATGGCGATCTTTTGCTATATCATTCACATCCTGCGCGACCTGCCCGAAGACATCAAAGGCCCGGACCGCCTGGTTACCATCCCCTCCGAAATGCTGATTGCCGCCGACATCACCCTGGGCGAGATCCGCAATGCCATCGGTCAGGGCAAATATGATGACCTGGATTATCTTGGCAAAATCCTGCTCGAACATGCGTGGGAGCATTTTGAGACCGGTCAGGCGCGATCAAGCGAATTGCTGTCCGTTCTTGATACCGACGAGGCCGACACATTATCGCGCCTGTTCACTGTCTATATCGAACTGGCCGGTGCGATGACGGAAAATGGCTATGCCGCGTTCCTTAAGGATCGCGATGCCATCATGCAAAGCACCGCGCAAAACAGCCTGCCCGACGTCAAAAAGGATTAGGCTGGCAAGGTTTTACGGACCAGCCAAAAGAAAACCCCACCAGTTTGGCGGGGTTTGTCATTTTGCCATAAAGGCGATGGCTTAGCTGGCGCGAAGCGCTGCCACCCCCGGAAGGGTTTTGCCTTCAAGCCATTCAAGGAAGGCCCCGCCCGCGGTCGAGACATATGAAAATGCCTGATCAGAATCGGCATGACGCAGGGCTGCGACCGTGTCACCACCGCCAGCAACCGACAGAAGCTTGCCTGCCTTGGTCAGTTCAGCAGCGTGCTGGGCGACCGAAACGGTTGCGGTATCAAACGGGGTAATTTCAAACGCACCAAGCGGGCCGTTCCAGACCAGCGTTTCACAAGACTCGAGACGCTTGTTCAGATCAACAATGGTTGCCGGACCGGCATCAAGGATCATGCCATCAGAAGCAACGTCATCGATATCGGAAACATCATGCGGCGCATTGGCGGCAAATTCCTTGGCGACCAGCGCATCGACCGGTAGGACGATTTCACAATTCGCAGCTTCGGCCTTTTTGAAAATGGCCCGTGCGGTGTCGAGCAGATCATGCTCACAGAGCGACTTGCCAACATTCACACCCTTGGCCGCCAAAAAGGTATTGGCCATACCGCCGCCAATCACCAGCTGATCGACCTTGGCCACCAGATTGCCCAGAAGATCAAGCTTGGTCGAAATCTTTGCCCCACCGACAATCGCCATCACCGGATGTTTCGGTGCTTCCAGCGCATTGCCAAGTGCTTCGAGCTCGGCCTGCATCAAACGGCCGGCATAAGCCGGAAGTGCGCGCGCCAGACCCTCGGTCGAGGCGTGCGCACGGTGCGCACAGGAAAACGCGTCATTGACATAAACATCGCCCAGTTTGGCGAGCTCGGCGACAAAGGCCGGATCGTTCTTTTCTTCTTCGGCGTGGTAGCGCAGGTTTTCCAGAAGGGCGATTTCGCCGTCTTCGAGGCTATTCACAACGCTGGCTGCTGCATCGCCAATGCAATCATCGGCAAACTTCACCGGACGACCAAGCTGCTTGGCAAGGGCCTCGGCCACCGGTTTCAGGGTCATTTCCGGAACGCGCGCCCCTTTCGGGCGGCCGAAATGTGTGATGATCACCAGTTTCGCACCGGCATCGGCCAGTTCGATCAGGCCCGGAACGGTACGGTCGATACGAGTCGTATCGCCCACAACCCCATCTTTCATCGGAACGTTAAGATCAGCGCGCAGCAAAACGCGCTTGCCAGCGACATTGACACCGTCAAGCGTATTGAAGTCAGCCATTATCTGAACCTGCTTTTGAGTTTCACAAAAGACGGGATTGGGTGTCCCGACATGGATTGAGCCAAATCCTGATGCGCCCTGTTTTGCCCGATCAGCGCAACCGACGCAAGGCCGGATCAGGCCCGCAAAATTACCTAAAAGAAAAACCGGCCAACGTTTCCGCCCGGCCGGTTTTCAAAACCTGATCAATGGTTCCCCAGAAGGGATGCATGCAAAAAGCCCGAGAAACTGGTCGCCACCGGCCCGGTCATCAGAACATGATCATCGGGCAGCCATTCAATCGTTAGCGGCCCACCATCAAGAACGACTTCGACCTTGCGTCCGGTCAGGCCACGGCGCGCGGCCGCAACACCCGCGGCACAGGCCCCGGTGCCGCACGCCCGAGTGACCCCGACGCCGCGTTCCCAAACCCGCATGCGCAGTTTGTTTTCATCAATGATACTGCAAACCTCGATATTGGCACGTTCCGGGAACATTTCGTGATGTTCAAGCACCGGCCCCAGCTTTTCGATATCAATCGCCTCGGCGTCATCGACAAAGAAAACGCCATGCGGGTTGCCGACATTAACGCCAACCGCGTCTGACAGCGGACCAAGGGAAAGAGGAATATGATTGGTATCAACCGCCTCGGACAGCGGGATATCACGCCAGTCCAGTTTGACCTGCCCCATATCAACCGTCACCCGGCCATCGGCCAGACCATTGGCATCAAGCAATCCGACAACGGTTTCAATGATGACTTCCTTGCGGCCCAGTTCGCCCATGATGACATTGGCAACACAGCGCGTCGCATTGCCACAGGCCTCGACCTCGCCGCCATCATTGTTGCGGATGCGCATAAAGGCATCGGCCAGATCATCGCGCGCCGGTTCAATAACAATCAGCTGATCACAGCCAACCCCGGTCTTGCGATCGGCAATGCGGGCCGCAGTCGCGTTATCAAGATCAAGCACAGCGGGATCGCGTCGTCCGTCAAAGACAACGAAATCATTTCCCAGACCATGCATTTTGACAAAAGGAATACCGTTCATACCCGCCTTATAATCCTGATTGCGCACTGCGTCCACAGGGGGAATCCCCGATGGGCCGGGGATTTTCGCAACGAAGACGGATCAGAACGGAATGGAATCTTGGGCTGGATCAGGCCGACATGCGCGGTGCGGCCGGCGCGCAATAACGCACTTTGCTCGGCGCATATCCCGAACGGGCGAAATAGGTCCGCAGGCGGTCATCGGGTTCACCAAGCGATACATAGACATTGCTGCACTGGTGAATACGGGCCAGACGGGTCATGCCATCGCGCATGGCATCCAGGACATAATCGCCCGACACAATTTCAACCGCCATGACATTGTCGACATGCAAGACAAGGCCATCGGTCATGTCATCGCGGACATAATAGGAAAACAGGCCATGGATATAACCGCGTTCATTGGCAATCACGATAATGCCACGCTGACGCTGCCAGAGGATGTCATCACCATCGGTTCTCGCACCAAAAGACTCCGTGGCCACCGGCACGCAATACTGATCGACGAATGCACGCCAACGATCAAATGACATGTCGACTTTCAACATCTGAACCAGCGGATAGGTCATATCCGCGGTCTGTGCTGTAAGTGGAAGTGACTTATAGGCTTCTGACATGATCCTGCCCTCTAGAATTTATCAGATCATGCCGGAAATAATTCGCGCTCACCTTGATGTGCATCAACACCTTTTAAGGGTTTGGCGCGCATAAACACAGCCAGTACAGAAGTACCCATCCGAAGGGCCATAACGTTTCCTCCGATTGAATTTCTGACGGGTTTGCAAGCCAATATTGACGTAGGTCAATGGCTTTGGGACGATCAGTCCGCATACTCATCGAACGAATTAGGAAACCTCGCCCGGAATGACGCGCCCTGACGTAAAGCCAAGGCGTATTTTGGGTGGGGCTTTTTGTGCAGGTGGGTTGAAGATCATTTGGTCATCGATTCATCAGGACTATTGAAACTGCCCGAGAGGGTTTTGGGCAGTTCACCCGACCACCTTGAACGGGAGTCAAGCATGAGCCAGGGGAGCATGGCACAGGCAGCATCGCCTTCAGTTGCTGTCGATTATAATATGGACGTTGTGCGCTGGGGCGCACTTGCGACCGTATTTTGGGGAGTAGTCGGATTTTTGGTGGGCGATGTCATCGCATGGCAGCTTGCTTTTCCGGTTCTCAATTTTGATACCGAATTTTTGAACTTCGGACGTTTGCGTCCACTGCACACGTCCGCAGTGATCTTTGCCTTTGGCGGTAACGCGTTGCTGGCGACGTCATTCTATGTGGTGCAGCGCACCTGCCGCGCCCCGCTTTATGGCGGCAAGGCACTTCCGGCGTTTGTGTTCTGGGGTTACCAGCTGTTCATCGTCTTGGCAGCCATCGGTTATGTCACCGGTGTGACCCAGGGGCGTGAGTATGCCGAACCGGAATGGTTTGTTGACCTTTGGCTGACCATTGTCTGGGTTTGCTATCTGGCGGTCTTCGTCGGAACTTTGCTCAAGCGTACAGAGCCGCACATCTACGTTGCGAACTGGTTCTATCTGGCCTTTATCGTGACCATTGCGATGCTCCATCTGGGCAACAACCTTGCCATTCCGGTCTCATTGTTTGGCACGAAGTCCTATTCGATGTTCTCTGGCGTGCAGGATGCATTGACCCAGTGGTGGTACGGCCACAACGCTGTGGGCTTCTTCCTGACGGCTGGCTTCCTGGGCATGATGTACTACTTCATTCCGAAGCGTGCCGAACGTCCGGTTTATTCCTATCGCCTGTCGATCATCCACTTCTGGGCGCTGATCTTCCTGTATATCTGGGCTGGTCCGCACCACCTGCACTACACCGCGCTTCCTGACTGGGCACAGACCCTTGGCATGACCTTCTCGATCATGTTGTGGATGCCGTCATGGGGCGGGATGATCAACGGCCTGATGACGCTTTCGGGCGCCTGGGACAAACTGCGCACGGACCCGGTTCTGCGCTTCATGGTCGCAGCTGTCGGTTTCTACGGCATGTCGACCTTCGAAGGCCCGGTCATGTCGATCAAAGCCGTCAACGGCCTGTCGCACTATACCGACTGGACCATTGGCCACGTGCATTCCGGTGCATTGGGTTGGGTTGCCTTCGTATCGTTCGGTGCAATCTACTTCCTGATCCCGGTCCTTTGGAATCGTGAACGCCTGTATTCGATGCGCCTTGTGGCCCATCACTTCTGGCTCGGCACCATCGGGATCGTTCTTTACATCACCTCGATGTGGGTTTCGGGGATCATGCAGGGTCTGATGTGGCGCGCCTATGACGAGCTTGGTTTCCTGCAGTATTCCTTCATCGAAACTGTCGAGGCAATGCATCCCTACTACATCATTCGTGCAACTGGTGGCCTGTTGTTCGTGCTGGGTTCGCTACTGATGGTCTGGAACGTTTACAAGACCATCAAGGGTGACCTGCGCGAAGAAGCACCAATCGGCACACCTGCAACCGTTGCAGCCGAATAAGGGGGAACGAGATATGCTTCTTAAAAAACACCATTTTGTTGAAAAGAACGTCTTTGTTCTGATCCTTGGTATTTTCCTGACTGTCATCATCGGCGGTATCGTTGAAATCGTACCGTTGTTCACGATGGAACAGACCATTGAGAAGGTTGAAGGTGTCCGTCCTTATTCGCCGCTCGAACAGGCCGGTCGTAACATCTATATCCGTGAAGGTTGCTATAACTGCCATTCCCAGCAGATTCGTCCGTTCCGCGACGAAGTCGAACGGTATGGCCATTACAGCCTTGCAGCAGAATCGATGTATGACCATCCGTTCCAGTGGGGGTCAAAACGTACCGGTCCGGATCTGGCCCGTGTTGGTGGCAAATATTCCAACGCATGGCACGTTGCCCACCTGATTGACCCGCGCGCTGTTGTGCCGGAATCGATCATGCCGGGCTATCCGTTCCTGGCGGAACGCAAACTGGACTTCGATGACGCTCAGGCACATCTCGAGACCCTCAAACTGGTAGGTGTCCCCTACTCAGACGAGATGATCGAGGCGGCCAAGGCAGACCTTTACCTGCAGGCCAGCGAGGATGCGGCGTGGGATGATGATTTCCTCGCGCGCTACCCGAATGCGGCAACAGGTGATTTTGACGGCAACCCGGAAGAGCTGACTGAAATGGATGCGCTTGTCGCATACCTGCAGGTCCTCGGCCGGATGGTCGACTTCACCACCTACAACCCGCAGATGAACCTGCGCTAACGCAAGGGAATCGTCATGGAATTCTTTACGCAACTCGCTGACTTTTTCCGCCCTCTGTGGGGTTTGTGGCTGATGCTGCTGTTCAGCGCGATTATTGCCTGGGTCATGTGGCCGAGCAAAAAGCGCAACAAGGACATGGAAGCACATGCGCAGATCCCCTTCCGGGATCAGGATTGAGGGGAGAACAGAGCTATGTCGACTAAAGTCGAGAAAGATCAGGTATCCGGAACAGATACCACCGGTCACGAATGGGATGGCATCAAGGAACTCAACACTCCGCTGCCTTCCTGGTGGGTCTATGTCTTCTGGATTACGTGCATTTGGTCGGTTGGTTACTGGGTGGTTTACCCGTCCTGGCCGACTGCCAATGATTATCTCAAGGGTATGTTTGCAACCACCAACCGTACCCAGCTGCACGAAACCATGGCCAATGTTGCGGCCGAACGTGCACCTTACATGGAACGTCTGGCAGCCCTGGATGTCTCGGAAATCACCAATGACAGTGAACTTCTGAACTTCTCCATGGCTGGCGGCAAGGCGGTCTTCGCCGACAACTGCGCACCGTGTCATGGCACGGGCGGTTCGGGTAACCCGGGCTTCCCGTCGCTTCAGGACGATGCGTGGCTTTGGGGCGGTACGCTTGAGGCGATCAACGAAACACTGCATGTCGGTGTGCGTTGGGATGCCAACGAAGATACCCGCTTCAATGACATGCCGGCCTTCGGTCGTGACGAACTGCTTGAACGTGACCAGATCGAAGATGTGGTCGAGTATGTTCTTTCCTTCACCGATCGTGCAACCGACACCGCTGCGGCGGATCGCGGTGCGGTCGTCTTTGAAGAGAACTGCGCATCCTGCCACGGCGAAGATGCCAAAGGCGTTCAGGATCTCGGTGCGCCGAACCTGACCGATGCCATCTGGCTCTATGGTGGTTCGAAAGAAACCATCACCGAGACGGTCATGAATTCCCGTGGCGGCGTCATGCCGGCATGGGGTGGTCGTCTGGACGAAGAAACCATCAAAATGCTGACGGTTTATGTCCACTCGCTCGGTGGCGGCCAGTAAGCAGCACGCCAAATCGCTTTCAAGCAAGGCCCGCGATCAATGATCGCGGGCCTTTTTTCTGCGCGCCTGATCAATCCACCAGCTTTCGCGTACTTTTCCCACAGAACCGTCCGACAAATTGACATGTGTCATGGTGTCTGAAGTGGGCCTCTCGTATCTTCTGACTGAGATTTGAATAATTAGAGTTTGCCCTGCAAAGCTGCCAGAAACCAACTTCTCCTGACAGCCTAACCTTCAAAACGACTGGCGGGTTCGCCCCGCACAGAGAGCAGTCGTCGGGTTCAGAGCAACAACCAGGTAGCGAACATGGCCATGTCCAATTTGCAGCATTCCGAAGTCCCCCCGCAGGCTAATCCGAACCTCGCGCCTGAGGAAGAGGATATCCAGCTTTATAAAACGCGCGACAAAGTCTATCCGAAACGCGTCTCCGGTCGCTTCCGGAACCTGAAGTGGTTTGCACTGATCGCCCTTCTGGGCATCTATTGGGTCGTGCCGTGGCTGCGCTGGGACCGGGGACCGACCGCCCCCGATCAGGCCGTTCTGATCGACATGGATCTGGGCCGCGCCTATTTCTTCTTCATCGAAATCTGGCCGCAGGAAGTCTATTACATCACCGGCATCCTGATCATGGCGGCTGTTGGTCTGTTCTTGGCGACGTCGCTGTTTGGCCGTATCTGGTGCGGCTATGCCTGCCCGCAGACGGTCTGGACCGATCTGTTCATGCTGGTTGAACGTTACATTCAGGGGGACCGCAACGCCCGTGTCCGTCTCGACAAATCGAAATGGACGTTGGAAAAAGTCTGGAAAATCAGCGCGACGCATCTGGCCTGGATCGCGATTTCCATGGCGACCGGCGGGGCGTTCGTCCTGTATTTCCATGACGCTCCGACCGTGATGGTCGATATCTTTACCGCCAATGCCAGCTTTGGCACCTATGTCACGATCGCGTTTTTGACCGGTTCGACCTATCTTCTGGCCGGCTGGGCGCGTGAGCAGGTCTGCACCTATATGTGCCCGTGGCCGCGCTTCCAGTCTGCGATGCTTGATGATGAAAGCATGATCGTCACCTACGAAAACTGGCGCGGTGAAACACGTGGTCCGATCAAACGTAAAAACCTTGTTCGCGGCGAAGTGCCCGAAACCGGCCACTGCATTGATTGCCACGCTTGCGTGAATGTCTGCCCGACCGGCATTGATATCCGCGATGGCCTGCAGCTTGAATGCATCGGCTGTGGTCTGTGCATCGATGCCTGTAACGAGATGATGGACAAGGTCGGCTTCCCGCGTGATCTGGTCCGCTTTGACTCGGTACAGAACACCCAGCTTCGCGCGCAGGGCAAGGGAACCCGCGTACGCATCATTCGCCCGCGGACCATCTTCTATTCGGTGCTGTTGGTGATCATTGCATCTGTGATGATGTTTGGTCTGGCCAACCGTTCGGTGCTGGAACTCAATGTCCTGCGCGACCGCAACCCGCTGTTTGTTGCCCTGTCCAATGGTGACGTACGTAATGGCTACACCATGAAGGTTCTCAACAAGGAACAGGCCGAGAAAACCTATGTCCTGTCCATTCAGGGACTGGATGCCACCGAGCTTCAGGTCATTGGCCTGACGCCCAATCAGGATGGCACCTTTGACCTTGATGTGGCACCGGACCGGGTTGGCAGTTTCCGCGTGTTTATCGCCGCCGATCCTGACGACCTTGACGGCAAATCGACACCGTTCGAATTTACCGTGACCGATCAGGACACCGGAAATACCGAAACATATGATACAGTGTTCGCCGGTCCCGAGACCGACAACTGATCGCAGCAGCGCATCAGTATTGGAGACAAGAAATGGCTATGCAGATGACGACATCCCCTTCTTCCGATCAAAACGGTCCGCGCAAGTCGGACCGCTGGATCCCATGGTACTTTGTCGGTGGTTTCGCCATCATGCTGATCGCCAATATCTCGCTGATCACCTTTTCGATGACCAGTTGGAATGGCCTCGTGACCAAGCATGCCTTCGAAGAAGGCAACAATTATAACGCGGCCATTTCCGGGGCTGCCCGCCAGGAAGAACTTGGCTGGCGCAGCAAGCTTAGCGTCGATGGTGTCATTGATCAGAATGGCACCATCACGGTTCTGTTCCGCGACAAGGACTCCAACCCGATTACCGGCGCCAAGATGTCTGTCATGATGTCGCGTGCCGATCGTGACGATCTTGATGCCACCATCCCGATGGCAGAAATTGCCCCGGGTGAATATCGTGCAAGTGCCTCCTTCCCGGTCTATGGTCGTTGGCAGCTGCGTACCATCGCCAATGCGATGGGTGATGATTATCAGACCGTCGAGTATGTCGTCGTAAATCCATGAACGCCCCCCTTCAGTCCTGTCGTCACTGTGGCGAACCGGTGACGCCCATGTCGCCGGCGGCACCCGACTTTTGTTGTGCCGGGTGTGCCGGTGCCTATGAGTTGCTGGGTGAACTGGGACTGACTTCCTATTACAAGCGACGTGCCATCGATCCCAAGGTCCGTGCGCTTCGCCCGGACGAAGAAGAAGTCGCAAATTTCGATTTCACCGAACTGGCCAGCACCGATAGCGACGGCCACCATCATCTTAATCTGATGGTCGATGGCATTCATTGTGCGGCCTGTGTCTGGCTGATTGAAACCCTGCTGCAGCGAAACAGTGCTGTTTTGCACGCGCGCGTCAATATGACGACCCGCCGCCTGCGCCTGAGCTGGCAGGGCGAGGTCAGCGATATCGAAGACATCATTCGTCCGGTCATGCAGATGGGCTATCGCCTGATCCCGTTTGATCCGGCTGCCCTTGAACAGGCCACAACATCGCGCAACAAGGAACTCCTGCGCTGTCTGGCGGTCGCCGGGTTTGCCGCGGGCAATGTGATGTTGCTGTCGGTTTCGGTCTGGGCCGGGTATTTTCAGGGCATGGGTGGGGCGACCCGCGATCTGTTTCACTGGATTTCCGCCCTGATCGCGCTACCCGCAGCGGCCTATGCCGGATTGCCATTTTATCGCTCGGCCCTTGGTGCTATCCGCAATCGCCGGGTCAATATGGATGTGCCGATCAGTCTGGGTGTCATTCTGGCACTGGGCATGAGCTTGGCACAAACCATCCGCGGCGAACCACATGCCTATTTCGACAGTGCGATTACGTTGCTGTTTTTCCTGCTGATCGGGCGGTATTTGGATGGGCGCGCACGTGGACAGGCGCGCTCGGCGGCAGAACATCTTCTGTCGCTTAATGCCCGCTCGATCACGGTCATTGATCCGGATGGCACCCGGCGTCTGATCGCGCCGCAAAAGGCCACGCCAGGCATGATCGTTCTGGCTGCGGCGGGTGAACGCATCGGCATTGACGGCAAGGTCATCGAAGGTCAGTCCGATATCGACACCAGCATCATTACCGGCGAAAGCATCCCGGTCCTGACCCGTCCGGGCACCACGGTCTTTGCTGGCACCACCAATATATCTGCCCCGCTTCGCATCGAGGTAACGGCGACCGGCGGCAATACCTTGCTGTCGGAAATTGTCCGCCTGATGGAAAATGCCGAACAGGGCCGCGCCCGCTATGTCGCGATTGCCGACCGGGTTGCCAAGGCCTATGCGCCGGTGGTTCATACCCTGTCGCTGGCGACTTTCATCGGCTGGTGGCTGATTGTCGGCATTGGTTGGCAGGACGCGCTGATGAATGCCATCGCGGTTCTGATCATTACCTGCCCCTGCGCGCTGGCACTTGCCGTTCCCGTCGTTCAGGTGATTGCCACCGGGCGGCTGTTGCGTGCCGGGGTTCTGGTGAAATCGGCAACCGCGCTTGAACGCCTGACCAAGATCACCGGCATCATTTTCGATAAAACCGGCACTCTGACCACTGGCAAACCGGAACTGGTTGGCCAACCGGCTGAGGACAAATTGATGCTGGCGGCCAGCATGGCGGCCAACAGTAACCATCCGCTGTCGCGCGCCCTGGTGCGTGCGGCGGGCAATGTCACCGCACATCCCAATGTAACGGAGCAAGCTGGACTTGGCCTGATGACGGCTGGTCCCGCGGGTCCAATCCGGCTGGGCAGCCGTGCCTTTTGCGATATTGCCGAAAATGCGGCGGTGCCGTCTGATATTATCGGCCCCGAATTGTGGCTGGCAGAGCCCGGGGTTGCACCGACACGTTTTGTCTTCCGCGACACCATGCGAAGCGACGCACCCGATGTGATCGACACCCTGCGCAAGCGCGGCTTTGACATGACCCTGCTCTCAGGCGACCGCGAAAGCACCGTCCGCCAGCTTGCCGAAACGCTGGGCATTCCCAACTGGCAAGCGCGGATGTCGCCAACCCAGAAAGCCAACCATATCCAAACCCGATCAGATGCGGGCAAGCACGACCTGATGGTGGGCGATGGCATCAATGATGCCCCGGCCCTGGCGGCAGCCCACGCGTCAATGTCCCCGGCCACAGCCGCCGAGATTTCGCAAAATGCGGCCGACATCGTTTTTCAGGGCGACCGGCTTGGCGCTGTGATTGAAGCCATTGACGTCGCCCGCAAGGCTGACCGGCTTGTGCGTCAAAACTTTGCCCTGTCCTTTGCCTATAACATCGTCACGATTCCGCTGGCGGTATCGGGGTTTGTAACCCCGCTCTTTGCGGCCATCGCGATGTCATCTTCTTCCCTAATCGTGATCGCCAACGCCTTGCGTTTGCATGCAAAATCAGGCAAGCCTGACGAGATCGGCACGAAACCGGCAACCAAGTTGTCGCAGCAGGCAGGAGCCTAATGCCATGAGCAACCTCCTTCTCCTTATCCCGATTGCCCTGTTTCTCGGGCTTCTGGGCCTTGGCGCATTCTTATGGTCGTTGCGTTCGGGGCAGTTTGACGATATGGAAGGTGCGGCAAATCGCATTCTCTTTGATGATGACGACGTCGCGCCACCGACCGATTCAAAGAAATTCCATCAAAGCGATAGTTAGAATTGCTTGAAACTGCGCTATCTCATCGGATAGATTCAGTTTCATTCCGCCTACCGGGTCACCAGCATCGGAGTCTGCGATGGCAGTCCGCCCCCAAATTTGCGAAGCCTGTTCGATCAAGGACTTAACCTTCTGCTCTGCCCTGCATGGTGACGAGCATGATCAGCTGCGCCAATTGTTGACTCACGCTCATTACGACCCGCACAGCACGATTTTCCACGAGGCCGAAGAAGCCGACTATGTGTTCAACGTGACGGCCGGCTCGGTAAAGTTGTACAAGCTGCTGGGCGATGGCCGCCGTCAGATCACCGGCTTCCTGTTTGCCGGTGACTTCCTGGGGCTGGCCCTGAACTCGAACTACAGCTATTCCGCCGAGGCGATCGAACCGGTCACCGCGTGTCGCTTCCCGCGTCAGAAGCTCGAAAAGATGTTCGACAAGTTTCCGCATCTTGAAAAACGCATGCTTGGCATGGCCGTCGACGAACTGGCTGCCGCACAGGATCAGATGCTTCTGCTGGGCCGCAAGACCGCCAAGGAAAAGGTCGCATCCTTCCTTCTGATGCTGGCCCGTCGTCAGGAACATCGCGGCGAAAGCACCGAGACCATCAATGTGCCCATGAGCCGGTCCGACATTGCCGATTATCTTGGCCTGACGATTGAAACCGTGTCACGCACGCTGACCCAGCTTCGCAAGGAATCGACCATTTCGCTTAAGGACAACCGCCATATCGAAGCGGTCGGTCTTGATATGCTCGAAGATCTTGCCGAAGGTCTTTGATTCCTTCGTGGATTTCTTCGTACCTGTGAACGGCCAATCGAACTAAGCGGTACAGATCATTCGAAACATCAGTCCCGACACGCCTGAAATGGCGGTTATTGGCCGAATTGCCTATTTCGCGATTGCAAAAAATGTTTCCCGTTCGCGGCCATGGTATTGTACACATGACCGCACGCCCGACAGAGATCGGGCAGCGAAATCCGGTTGTACCGGGGGAGAAACGTCATGAGTGCCACCAGCAAAAAGATGGGCCGGACCTCCGTCCCAGAACTTCGTGCCCGTAAGGGGCAGGAACCGATTGTCTGCCTGACCGCCTATACCGCGCCAATGGCCCAGCGCCTTGATGAACATTGCGACCTGCTTCTGGTCGGTGATTCACTGGGCATGGTTGTCTATGGCATGGAAAGCACGCTTGCCGTGACCGTCGATATGATGGTCAATCATGGCAAGGCCGTCATGCGCGGATCACAAAATGCCTGCGTTGTTGTTGATCTGCCCTTTGGCAGCTATCAGGAATCCAAGGAACAGGCGTTCCGCACAGCATCCCACATTCTGGCCGAAACCGGCTGTGCTGCCGTCAAGATCGAAGGCGGTGCGGAACTGGCCGAAACCATCGAATTTCTGACCATGCGCGGTGTGCCCGTGATGGCCCATATCGGCCTGATGCCCCAACAGGTCAACACCATGGGCGGCTTCAAAAGCCAGGGCCGCGATGAAGAAACCGCGACAAAGGCCCTTGCCGATGCCAAGGCGGTTGCCGATGCCGGCGCATTCTCGGTGGTGATCGAAGGTACGGTCGAACCGGTCGCCCGTCAGATCACCGAGGCGATTGATATCCCGACGATTGGCATCGGGGCGTCCCCCGCCTGTGATGGTCAGGTTCTGGTCACTGAAGACATCCTTGGCCTGTTTTCCGACTTCACGCCAAAATTCGTCAAACGCTACGCCAATCTTGGCGATGCAGTGTCCGAGGCCGTCGGCCAATATGCCGACGAAGTGCGCACCCGCCAGTTCCCGGCGGATGAACATTGCTTTGGGCTGGCGAAAAAAGGTAAGTTGCGCGCGGTCTGAGCCCCGGGCCCGGATCGCCGCGATTTTCTGCAATCTTCGGTACGACGATAACGATGTCCCTTACGACTGTTCACACTGTCGCTGATTTGCGCGCGACTGTTGCCGACTGGCGCGCCAAAGGTCTGCGTGTCGCCCTGGTTCCGACCATGGGCGCCCTTCATGATGGCCATGTCAGCCTGACCCATCTGGCGCGTGAACATGCAGACCGCGTGATTGTATCGATCTTCGTCAATCCGACCCAGTTCGCGCCCAACGAAGATTTCGGGGCCTATCCACGTACCCTGCCTGCGGACCAGAAGCTGCTGGACGACGCCGGAGTTGAGCTGTGCTTTGCCCCCTCGGTCGAGGAAATGTATCCCGACGGCTTTGCCACCAAGGTCTGCGTTGATGGGGCCATGACCAATGTGCTGTGTGGCGCAGCCCGCCCCGGCCACTTTGATGGCGTGGCACAGGTCGTGACCAAATTGCTGCTCCAGGCGCTGCCGGATTGCGCGATCTTCGGCCAAAAGGATTTCCAGCAACTGATGGTCATCCGCCGTTTCAGTGCGGATTTGAACATCCCGGTCGAGATTATCGGGGCCAAAATCCTGCGCGAAGATGACGGTCTGGCCATGTCATCGCGCAACCGCTATCTCACACCTGATGAACGCGCAATTGCCCCGACATTGAACAAGGTGCTGGCCGAAATCACCGCCAAGGCCGCGACGGGGGCAGAACTCGGCCCGCTTCTGGCCCAGGGGCGCGAAGATATTCTCAAGGCCGGGTTTGATCCGATTGATTACCTTGAAGTCCGTGATGCGGCGACACTGGAACTGATCAGCGATACGGTCCGGAAAACGGCGCGCATCTTCGTGGCAGCCCGGCTTGGCAAGGCCCGATTGATCGACAATCACGCGATTGAACCGGCATAACCCTGGACATCACCCCGGACATCGCCCCGGCCACCACAAAGGGCATGGCAGCGCGCATGACCGGGGGTTAAACACCCGCGCATATTGGCGGAATCGGCAATTGCACGACAAAGCCGATGAAAAGCGCAGAATAACGCGCTTTTGCGCCCGATTGCGCTTGACTCCCACCCCCTGATCCAATAAACCCTCCCCACCAAAGGTCGCCCAAGGGGTGACTCCCCCAGTCCTCGAGTTTCGAGCACTGGGTTTTAGTTTTTTGTGCGCACGCGGTGGAAACACCGGCAACACAGACGGGATTTGGAATGTTTGAAGGACTAAGCGATCGCCTTGGCGGGGTTCTCGATAAGCTGCGCAAACGTGGCGCGCTGAAAGAATCCGACGTCAAGGAAGCCATGCGCGAAGTACGCGTCGCCCTGCTTGAGGCGGACGTGGCACTTCCGGTCGTCAAAACCTTTATCTCCAACGCCACCGAACGTGCAGTTGGTCAGGACGTTCTGCGCTCGGTCACGCCGGGTCAGATGGTCGTCAAGATCGTCCATGACGAACTCAAAAACATGCTGGGCGAAGGCGAGGAAATCAATCTCGCTTCTACCCCGCCGGTGCCGATCCTGATGGTCGGTCTGCAGGGCTCGGGTAAAACCACCAGTTCTGCAAAGATCGCGCTCAACCTGACCAAGAAGCGCAACAAGAAAGTCCTTCTGGCATCGCTCGATATCTATCGTCCGGCCGCCCAGCAGCAGCTGAAGGTTCTGGCTGACGATAACGGTCTTGGCGTTCTGCCGATCGTCATGGGCGAAAAGCCGGTATCGATTGCCAAGCGCGCCATGGATACCGGCCGCAAGGAAGGCTATGACGCGGTGATCCTTGATACCGCCGGCCGTCTGCATATCGACATGGAACTGATGAGCGAAGTCGCCCAGGTCCGTGATGCGGTCAACCCGGTTGAAACCCTTCTGGTCACCGATGCGATGACCGGTCAGGACTCGGTCAACGTTGCCAAGGAATTTGCCGACAAGGTCGGTATCACCGGTATCGTTCTGACCCGTGTTGATGGTGATGCCCGTGGTGGTGCCGCCCTTTCGATGCGTCAGATCACCGGCTGCCCGATCAAGATGATCGGTATCGGCGAAAAAATCGACGAGATGGAAGCCTTCCATCCCGATCGTATCGCCAACCGTATTCTTGGCATGGGCGATGTTGTCAGCCTTGTTGAAAAGGCTGCTGAAAACATCAAGGCCGAAGACGCCGAGAAAATGGCCAAGAAGCTGCGTAAAGGTCAGTTTGACCTGAACGACCTTCTGGCACAGCTCAAACAGCTTCAGAAAATGGGGGATCTTTCCGGCATCATGGGAATGCTGCCGGGCATGGGCGCGCTGAAAAAACAGATGTCGCAGACCAAGCTTGATCCCAAACTTCTGACCCACCAGGAAGCGATCATCCTGTCGATGACGCCCAAAGAACGTGAAAACCCGGCCATCATCAAGGCATCGCGCAAAAAGCGTATTGCTGCTGGCTGTGGTCTGACTGTTCAGGAGGTCAACAAGCTTCTGAAGCAGTATCAGACCATGTCCACCATGATCAAAAAGATGGGCAAGCAGGGCAAGAAGGGCATGTTTGGCGGCATGCCGAAAATGGACCCTTCGATGCTTGAGGGCGGCGAAATGCCGGACTTGGGCAACCTGCCAAAAGGATTGACCGGTGGCGGGGGCGGATTGCCGCCCGGGTTGCCGGGATTGGGAGGCGGCGGTGGCCTGCCTCCGGGATTCCCGGGGTTCGGCAAAAAGAAATAGCCAAGCCCCCGGTTCGAGAATGAGTTCTTCAGGAATTCCTCTTAGGAACCAAACCCGGCCCTTAAAGCCGGATCAAAGACCAAGTGAATAGGCCCTTCGGGGTCATGATTTAGAAGACTACAAACCCAAGCTGAAAGGAACTTATCCGAATGGCTGTCAAGATTCGTCTTTCCCGTGGCGGTGCCAAAAAACGTCCGTACTACCGTATCGTAGTTGCTGACGTTCGTTCGCCGCGTGACGGCAGCTTCATCGAGCGTGTCGGTACCTATGACCCGATGCTCCCGAAGGATGCTGACAACCGCGTTACCTTCAAAGAAGAGCGCATCAAATACTGGCTGTCTGTTGGCGCACAGCCGACCGATCGTGTTGCACGTTTCCTGGGCAAAGCTGGCCTTGCTGACGCGTTCAAACCGACCGAACAGCCGCAGAAGTCTGCTCCGAAAGCGAAAGCTCAGGAACGTCTTCGTGAGAAAGCTGAGAAAGCCGAAGCTGCTGCTGCCGCTGCTGCGGAAGCCGCTGCCGAAGCAGCAGCACCTGCTGAAGAAGAAGCTGCAGGCGAGTAATCGCCAAACGCACGCTTTGATCAGATACCAAAAACTTGTGAACCGAAATGGCTGAAACCCGCAAATCCAAAAACGACGAAGCTTATGTCTGCGTCGGCATGATCACCGCCCCGCACGGGGTGCGTGGTGCCGTGCGCGTCAAAAGCTATACCGTCGATCCGGATAACCTTGTCGGTTACGGCCCGTTGTTCGACGCCAAGGGACGCGTGAAATACAAGCTGTCTCCTGTCGGACATGTCCGCGACCAGCTGATCGCCAAGATCGAAGGTGTGGACGACCGGGACGGCGCCGAACGGCTGCGGGGCACCAAGCTGCATGTACCGCGTGCTGCACTGCCTGAGACGGTTGAAGAAGATGAATTCTACCTTGCTGACCTTGTCGGTCTGAAAGCGTTCCACATTGATGGTTCGATTTTCGGCACCGTTCGGGGTGTGGCTGATTTCGGCGCTGGCGACGTTATCGAAGTCGCGCTTGAAGAAGCCAAAAACAAGGTTGTGGTTCTTCCCTTCACCAAGGAAGTCGTGCCCGAGGTCATTCTTTCGGAACGCAAGATGGTGGTAAATCCGCCCGAGGGGCTACTGCAGGATGAAGACGGACCCGGCAATCGCAGCCGTCGTCCGAACAAATCCCGCAAGGACTCTCAGGCCGACCGCGATTCTGAGGCCGTTACTGCAGATGCAGTAGGCGCGGAAACCGCGACCGGCAGCGGGAAGGAGGCCTGATCGATGTCTGTGTGGCAGGCAAAAGTTGCAACCCTGTTCCCGGAAATGTTTCCGGGTGTGCTTGGTCAGTCTTTGGCTGGCAAGGCGCTTGAGAACGGGATCTGGTCGCTTGATGTCAAAGACATCCGCGATCATGCAACCGACCGCCACCGCACTGTAGACGACAATCCCTTCGGGGGCGGGGCCGGTATGGTCATGCGCCCGGATATTGTCGACGCCGCCCTGCGTGAATTGCGTGCAGATGCACCGCAATTGCCGCTGATTTATCTCAGCCCGCGGGGAAAAGTGCTGAACCAGAAACGCTGCCGTGAATTGGCAGCAGGCCCGGGTGCCATCCTGCTTTGCGGTCGTTACGAAGGTATCGACCAACGGGTTCTGGATGAACACGCGGCCGAGGAAATCAGCATCGGTGATTACATCCTCATGGGCGGCGAACTGCCGGCCATGGTCCTGATTGAATCGTGCATTCGCCTCATTGAGGGAACGGTCAACAAGACCGAGTCTGTCGACGAGGAAAGCTTTGAAACCGGGTTGCTTGAATATCCGCATTACACGCGCCCGGCCAATTGGAACGGGCGTGACGTGCCGGAGATCTTGCTTTCCGGACATCATGCCAAGGTACAAGCCTGGCGGCATGCTCAGGCAGAAGAAATTACCCGTGCGCGACGCCCGGACCTTTGGGACCGGTACGTGGCAAACGGGAACATCAAAGAGGGTTAAACCATGACCAACATCATCCAGCAGCTCGAGAAAGAGCAGCTCGACAAGATCGCTGAAAATCGCGAAGTTCCGGAATTCGATGCAGGTGATACCGTTCGTGTGCACCTGAAAGTCGTTGAAGGTACCCGTGAGCGTATCCAGCAGTTCGAAGGCGTTTGCATTGCGCGTAAGAACCGCGGCCTCAACTCTTCCTTCACCGTGCGTAAAATCGCATCGGGCGAAGGCGTTGAGCGTATCTTCCAGTCGTATTCCCCGGCCATCGACAAAATCGAAGTCGTTCGCCGCGGTGACGTACGTCGCGCGAAACTCTACTACCTGCGTGGCCGTACCGGTAAATCTGCACGTATCGCCGAGCAGACCACCGGCCACAAAGGCAAGCTGACCACTGCAGAGCGCAGCAAGAAGAAGTAATTCTTCGCGCATCTCGCGTCAGAACAAAGACGGGCTCACCTTCGGGTGGGCCCGTTTTCATTTTTGGTATCTGCGTTAGCCTTACGCGCCTGATGGATCACAAAAACAGAAATACACATATTAATTGCATTATGGCGAATCGCCTGATTCCATCGCAATGAAGGCAGTTCCGCAGAAACCTGAGGATTAATTCATCAGCTCAGGTTATATCAGATATCCCTTACCTACATCACCAAAGCCTTATTTGGCTACTTTGGGATGCTGCAAACCGCCCCACTCTATTTAGGAGTGTGAAACAGCCAAAAACACGCGCCCCATACCTTGCGATTTGGAAGGCGGCGTGTATAAAGGCACTCCCGCGGCAAAAACGATCAAACCCGCGTGGTTCTGAATAATAAAATTTCGCAGACCGGATAAAGCCGGTTGCGCCGGAGAAACGACACGTCCCGCCCGCCATACACGGCTGGTATTGCACCGATCTTCGTGACATTCAGAACTGCATCCGGCGGGCCAAGCGTTGCTGCTCAAAAGATCGATGTATTATGAGGAGGTCGAGATGGGTCAGCCTAAAACCCTTTTTGACAAGATTTGGGAAAGCCATGTGGTCGATACGCAGGATGATGGTACCTGCCTGCTTTATATTGACCGACATCTCGTCCACGAAGTGACCAGCCCGCAGGCATTCGAAGGCCTGCGCAATACGGGCCGCAAAGTGCGCCATCCTGAGCTGACGCTTGCGGTGCCCGATCACAACGTTCCGACGTCTGACCGTTCCGAAGGCATCAAGGAAGAAGACAGCCGCATTCAGGTTGAAACCCTTGACCAGAACGCCAAGGATACCGGCATTCACTATTTCCCGATGGCTGACCTGCGTCAGGGCATCGTGCATATCGTCGGCCCGGAAGAAGGCTTTACCCTGCCGGGCGTGACCATGGTGTGTGGTGACTCGCATACCTCGACCCACGGTGCGTTTGGCGCCCTGGCATTTGGTATTGGCACCTCGGAAGTTGAACACGTTCTGGCAACCCAGACGCTGGTTCAGAAACCGGCCAAGAACATGCTGGTCAAAGTCGAAGGCGATCTGCATCCGGGTGTTACTGCCAAGGACATCACCCTTGCAATCATCGGTCGCATCGGCACTGCTGGTGGTACCGGCTATGTTATCGAATATGCTGGCTCGGCCATCCGGTCGCTGTCGGTTGAAGGCCGCATGACCGTCTGCAACATGTCGATCGAAGGCGGTGCGCGTGCCGGCCTGATCGCACCGGACGAAAAGACCTTTGAATATATCAAGGGCCGCCCGATGGCACCGAAGGGTGCTGCGTTCGAGCAGGCTGTTGAATACTGGAAGACCCTGCCCTCTGATGAAGGCGCACATTACGACAAAGTTGTCGAAATCGATGCTGCCGATATCGTCCCGCAGGTTACCTGGGGCACCAGCCCGGAAGACGTCGTACCCGTCACCGGCACCGTTCCGTTCCCGACCGATGGCAAGGATGCTGGCAAGCAGAAAGCCATCGAACGTTCGCTGGAATATATGGGTCTGACCGCAGGCACCCCGATCGAGGAAATCAAGATCGACCGCGTCTTTATCGGTTCATGCACCAACGGTCGTATCGAAGACCTGCGTGCTGTTGCCGAAGTCGCCAAGGGCCGCAAGGTTTCCGAAACCGTGAATGCCATGATCGTTCCGGGCTCCGGACTTGTGAAAGAACAGGCAGAGGCCGAAGGCCTTGATCAGATCTTCATCGAAGCAGGCTTTGACTGGCGCGAGCCGGGCTGCTCGATGTGTCTGGCGATGAACCCGGACCGTCTGGCCCCGGGCGAGCGTTGCGCTTCGACCTCGAACCGTAACTTCGAAGGCCGTCAGGGCCGTGGTGGTCGAACCCACCTCGTCAGCCCGGCCATGGCAGCTGCGGCTGCGATCACCGGTCATCTGACCGACATTCGCAAACTCGGTTAAGGAAGGTTCCCATGGCCGATCAGACATTCATCAATTTCCGCGAAAGTGCCCCGCGTCTGGGCCGCGCACCGGTGCTTGAGCAGCTCCTGCCGCAACTGACCGGCATCAACCTGCCGGACTTCGTTGCGCAGGAACTCGACGCGACCGAAGAATTGATCGAAGCACTCGGTCTGGCCTGGGAAACTGGAAGCAAGGGATAAGACAATGGAAAAATTCACCAAGCTCACCGGTGTTGCAGCACCGCTGCCGATGATCAATGTCGATACCGACATGATCATTCCCAAACAGTTCCTCAAAACCATCAAACGTTCGGGCCTTGGCAAGAACCTGTTTGATGAAATGCGTTACGACGACAACGGCAACGAAATCCCGGATTTCGTTCTGAACAAGCCGGCCTATCGCAATGCCAAGATCCTGGTATCGGGTGATAACTTCGGCTGTGGCTCTTCGCGTGAACACGCACCGTGGTCGCTGCTTGATTTCGGCATTCGCTGCGTGATCGCACCAAGCTTTGCCGACATTTTCTATAACAACTGCTTCAAGAACGGCATCCTGCCGATCCGCTTGCCGCAGGAAGATGTCGACAAACTGATGTCTGATGCGGAACGTGGTGCCAACGCCACCGTCACCATCGATCTTGAAAATCAGGAAATCAGCGGCCCGGACGGCGGTTGCATCAAGTTTGAAGTCGAAGAATTCCGCAAGCATTGCCTGCTGAACGGTCTCGACGATATCGGCCTGACCCTGCAGAAGGGCGACGCCATCAACGAATTCGAAGCCAAGCGCGCTGCATCGCAGCCCTGGCTGTCGCTGTAATTGCAAAACGGGCGGCAAACATCGGTTTGTCGCCCGTTTTCTGATCGCTACGGGGTCATGCGCCTCGATAATATCTGGGAAGGAAGCATTTATGAGCACCACCAAAAAAGTACTGATGCTGCCGGGCGACGGAATTGGCCCGGAAGTCATGCGTCAGGTTCAGCGCGTCATGGACTGGATGGCGAAAAAGCGCAGCGTGAATTTCGAAATCACCGAAGGTCTGATTGGCGGCGCGTCGATTGATGCGCACAACAACCCGCTGACCGACGAAACGCTGGCGGATGCCATGGCCGCGGACGCGGTTCTGCTCGGTGCTGTTGGTGGTCCGAAATGGGACGACATGCCGTTCGACATCAAACCCGAACGCGGTCTTCTCAAAATCCGCAAGGAAATGGGTCTGTTCGCCAACCTGCGTCCGGCGCTGGTGTTCGATGCACTTGCCGGTGCGTCCTCGCTCAAGGAAGACATCGTCAAGGGTCTCGATATCATGATCCTGCGTGAATTGACCGGGGGCATCTATTTCGGTCAGCCGCGCGGTATCGAAGAACGCGACGGTGTCCGTCACGGTTTCAACACCCTGGTTTATTCCGAGCCGGAAGTCGAACGCATCGCACGCGTTGCCTTTGACATGGCGATGAAACGTGACAAGCGCCTGTGCTCTGTCGACAAGGCCAACGTTCTGGAATCCACCGTTCTGTGGCGCGAAGTTGTCGAACGTGTTGCCAAGGACTTCCCGGAAGTCGATCTCAGCCACATGTATGTTGATAACGCCTCCATGCAGCTGGTGCGTAACCCGAAACAGTTCGACGTGATGGTCACCACCAACATGTTTGGCGACATCCTGTCTGATTGTGCCGCCATGCTGACCGGATCGCTCGGCATGCTGCCGTCCGCATCGCTTGGTGCGGCCGATGAAAACGGTGCGCGCAAAGCGCTCTATGAGCCGGTACATGGCTCCGCGCCGGACATCGCCGGTCAGGACATTGCCAACCCGTTGGCCACCATCCTGTCGTTTGCCATGATGCTGCGTTATTCGTTCGACATGGGCGATGACGCCACCCTGATCGAAGACGCGGTTCAGAACGTCCTTAAGGGCGGCCTGCGCACCGCTGACATCATGCAGGACAGCATGGCCAAGGTTTCGACCACCGTCATGGGTGAGTCGCTGATCAACGAACTCGACAAACTCGTCTGATCATTCTTCACGATCCCAAATATGAAAAGGCCGGATTTCGATCCGGCCTTTTTGCATTACAGCGTGACTTCCTTGGCATCGGCCAGAACCGCTGAAAACAATGCCAGCTTGTCCGGATTGCGGTGCACAAACAGATCGATAATTTGCCCGTCGCGTTCGGTCGCGCTAATTGCCGTTGTGACAATCCCGTCTTCGACCATCAGAAGCCAGCATGCATCCGCAAGCGTGATGCCAAGCACGCGCTCATTCGGGCTGCGCTTGCCCCAGACACCGACAAAGAATCGCGAAACATGATCCGCCCCAAACAGCGGATTGGCCGTCGCCAGCGCCTTGCCCCCACCATCGGAATACAAAATCACATCCGGGGCGAGCAGATCCAGCAACCGCCCCACATCACTGGTGCCGATCGCGGTAACAAACGCGTCCAACCGTTCGCGATCGCACGCTGTCGCATTCGGTTCGGGCGTAGCATCCCGGTCATTTTCACGCTGCATCTTGCGGCGTGCGCGAAACAGGATCTGGCGGGTATTGTTGGGCGTACGTTCGATCAGGGGGGCGATGTCATCATGCAACCACTCGAAAACCTCGTGTAGCACAAGTGCCACCCGCTCAATCGGGGCCAGACGTTCGAGCATCAACATATAAGCCTGTCCAAGGCCATCGCGCTCGATCAACTCGGCTTCGGCTTTGGGTTGTTCGGGCGGAAGCCAAGGTTCGGGCAACCAATGGCCGACATAGTTCTCGCGCTGACGGCGGGCTGATTTCAACACATCAAGACAGATGTTGCTGCACACCCGCACCAGCCAGCCAGTGGCATCATTGATCGTGTCCTGATCCTGATTGCGCCAGCGCAGCCAGACATCCTGAACCGCGTCTTCGGCATCGGCATGACTGCCCAGCATGCGATAGGCAAGTGCAGTAAGCCGCGCGCGATGTTGTTCAAAAATACGATCTGCCAAGGATGACCTACCAAACGCATGAAGCGATACGGGCAAATCCCGTATCGCTGTTTGTGGCTGATTGTAAGGGCTTCTCCCAGCCCCGTCAGGAAGCTTGCGAAGATTATGCAAATTCATGCTGCGCAATACCCAACCGGTTCCAGGCATTCATCGTGGCAATGATGCAGGTCAGCTCGGAAATCTCGGCTTCCTCGAAATGATCCAGAAGCATGCGATGACACTTCGAAATCGTGACTTGGCATTCCGCGCGCGTCAGGCATTCGGCCCATACCAGTGCCGCACGCTCCGCCTCGGTAAATCCTTCTGCACTCTGCCAGACTGGCAGCATCGTCATTTTAACGGGATCGCCGCCATGTTTGGCGAAGCTGTCTGAATGCATGCGCACGCAATAGGCACAGCCATTGATCTGCGACACCCGGCATTCGATCAGATCACGCAACACCGGCGCGATCAGCGGGTCTGTGCCAAGTTCGTTGGCAAGCGCGAACTGGGCCTGAAACAGTTTCGGGCTGACTTCGTGAAAGGCAAAGCGGGTCATGACTATTCTCCTTGGTGACACGAGGAATATCTGGGGGAAATGCCCCCCTCTGCCAACAAGGACGAAATACGGGCGGCCCGTGTTACACGACCCGCCCGCAAAATTCGAAATTCATAAAATCAGCGATGCGCCCGCCTCAGACCATGCCAGCATCCTCAAGCGCGCGGACGACATTGTCATGCATTACCCATGTCCAGTCCTCGCCATCGCTTTGCGTGCCATCGGCAAGGGTAAAGATCGCCGCCAGATAATCACTGACATCACTCTCACACTTCGGCAAATCCGCTGCCGTCGCGATCTTGGCAGCAAGGCGACCGTATTTCTTGTTCCCGATCCGGCACCCGAAATGCCCGACCGTTTCGGCCAGTTTCAAACCGGTAATCTTGCGTCCCGGGGCATTGGCGTGGGCACGCAGCATATCGCGTTCACAGCTCGACATTTCAATGTCCGCCAAGGCGCGAACATAGTCCTCCGACCGTCCGATATGCGCTGCCATGGCATCATCCGTTTGCGTCTGGTGGTCGGCGTCATCCCAGGTGATCACTTTCAACATGTCGTTTCCTCCCGACAAAATGACCGGCCATCACTTTTCATATTCGCTTTTCACATCTGTCGTGCCGGTCCATCACGCGATGTGGCTTGGTTTGAAGGCACGTTTGCGACTGCTTTTGTTTGATTTTTGATTTGCAGTCATGCTGCGCAACTCACCGCAGCAATTTCGAGCGCCTTATTACTTGATATGGGAAGCGGCACTCGGAAAACAAACAGGGCGGGAAACCGTCGTTTCCCGCCCTGAATCATCAGGCATATTCAAAGCCCGGCTTGGTAAAGACAAACTGGACGACCCGCATGCCGCCGCCGCCCTCGGCCGCGTCAAAGGCATTGATGCAGCCCGCCAGATAGAATTCCCACATGCGTTTGAATTCTTCGTCGTATTTTTCCGGGTCCAGTTCATCGGCCACCTCGCGGAACCGATCCCGCCAGGCAATCAGCGTCTGGGCATAGTTCCGCCCTGGGTGGAAATGCGATGCTTCGACCGTCAGGTTGGCATGTTCGGCCGCCTCGACCACCTCATGCACCGCCGGGATATAGCCGCCCGGGAAGATATACTTGTCAATCCAGGGCGATGTGAATTCGGCGCGCGGCTTGATGATCGTATGGATCACCGCACGTCCCCCGGCCTTAAGAAGCTCACCAACCTTTTCGAAATAGGTTTTGAACTGATGGCGTCCGACATGCTCGAACATGCCGACCGAAACCACCCGGTCATATTTCCCGGCATTGGCATCGGCAAACAGGCGGTAATCCAGCAGGTGATAATCAAGTCCTGTCTTCATGTTCGCGCCCATCTCGGCACGCTTTTCCTGGGCCCAGTTATACTGTTCGGTCGACAGGGTAATGCCATGCACCTCGGCCCCGGTTTCCCGGTGGATAAAGCGGCTCAAACCGCCCCAGCCGCACCCGATATCAACCACCCGCAAACCGGGTTCATTGATCTTGAGCCGCTGTGTCGTCAGGCTCATTTTCCGGTGCTGGGCTTCTTCCAGGGTCTGCGCCCCATCATCCCAGAAGGCACATGAATATTGCATCTCCGGGTCAAGGAACCGGGTGTAAAGATCATTGCCGATATCATAGTGATGGCGCACGCGGTGCGACGCTGCCCGGACCGAGGTAAACTGCCCGATCTGGAATTTCAGCGCCTGCAGCTTTTCAATAAAGCTGCCAAATCCGCTGGTCGAATGGCCGCCTTCGAAATTAAGACGCAAGATCCGTATCAGGTCTTCCATCTCGCATTTCACAAGGTCGAAGCCGCCATGCATGAAAGCCTCGCCAAAGCCCGGGTCCGGGCTCAGTGCCATTTTAAGTGTGTTGGTCCAGTCCGGAACAGTCATGCCCGCACGCGGGTCTGTCCCGTCCCCCAGCACGATCTCGTGCTTGTCATCGACGCGAAAGACCAAAGTTCCGCGCGTCACATGCTCCCGAAAGAAATCGAGAACCTTTTTCTGTGTCCAATCCAAAGTCATCGGGTACGTCATCGGCCGTCCTTTTTACAAAAGTCGGAACAGGGTCAGAACCCACTAATTTGGTTTAAATGGTTCATCGGATTTGTGCGGATACGCGGAGGAAAACTGCAGGAAGATATAAATCTTTCAAAGTTTTACGACAAAGTAGCCCGTGCTAATCCGGTGAATCCGAAGGACAGACGTTATATTTACAAACTCCGGCGTCAAACCCCTTGGCCGGGATACCAGCCCGCCCCGCGGGCTTTTCCTTGGATTTCGCAAATATAACGTCTGCCATTCAAATCAAATTAGTGGGTTCTGGCCCTACTGATCGCCCCATATGCAGCGTTGCTGCATATCTGCATCTAACCTTGATCAGGAACGTTTTGGCTGGTCGTCCGGAAAAGTCGTCAGGTGGTGGCACTGGTGGCGCCAACGCCCGCCAGGCAGAAAGTCAGAAATCAACCCGGCAAATGCAAAACGAATCTGATTTCAGGTTCGACACATGAACCCCTGTAACAATTCTGCCAGATTTTTCAGCAATCTCAAGTAGTAATCATTATCGCATTGCCAAGGACACGCTTGCGCAATTGCCCAGAAACCCTTACATGTCGCCCCAGATTATCAGACATTATTCACAGGCAGGCGCGCGGACCGCCGCCGCCTGACAGACTGAAAAGAGGCACCCAGATGGGCTTTAAAATCGCCGTTGTTGGCGCGACCGGAAATGTTGGGCGCGAAATGCTCAACACCCTAGCCGAACGCAATTTCCCGGCAGACGAGATCTTTGCACTGGCCTCTTCGAAATCCATCGGCCGCACGGTTTCCTATGGCGAAGACGACGAGCTGTCGGTTTCGGATGCCGCGACCTTTGATTTTTCCAAGGCCGACATTGCGCTGTTTTCCGCTGGTGGCGAAACCGCCAAGAAACTGGGCCCCAAGGCTGCCGAAGCCGGTTGTGTCGTGATTGATAACTCCAGCTACTGGCGCATGGAGCCAGGCGTTCCGCTCGTCGTGCCGGAAGTCAATGCCGACGCGCTGGCGGGCTATGCCAAGAAAAACATCATCGCCAACCCGAACTGTTCGACCATTCAGATGGTGCTGGCCCTTAAGCCGCTTCATGACATGGCCGCGATCAAACGCATTGTCGTATCGACCTATCAGTCGGTATCAGGTGCTGGCCGTGCGGCGATGGACGAGCTGTTTAACCAGACGCGCGGCATCTATGTGAATGATCCGCCTCAGAAAGAAGAATTTACCAAGCAGATCGCCTTTAACGTCATCCCGCATATCGACAGCTTCATGGACGATGGCGCGACCCGCGAAGAATGGAAAATGACGGTCGAAACCCGCAAGATCCTGGCGCCGGAAATCACGGTCCACGCGACCTGCGTGCGCGTCCCGGTCTTTGTCGGCCACGGCGAGGCGATCAATATCGAGTTTGAAAAACCGATCACAGTTGAAGACGCCCGCAAGGCCATGAAAGACTTCCCGGGTGTCTCGGTCGTCGATTACCGTCAGGACGAAGGTTATGTCACCCCGCAGGAAGTCCAGGGCGAAGACAATGTCTTTGTCTCACGCGTGCGCAAGGACCCGACCGTCGAAAACGGTCTGTCGCTGTGGTGTGTTGGCGACAACCTGCGTAAGGGTGCGGCATTGAATGCCGTGCAGATCGCAGAAAAACTGATCGCCGATTTCCTGCCCAAGAAATAAGGGATCTGCTCGATCCTTCGCCGATTTGAAAGCAAAACCCGCCCATCGCTGGGCGGGTTTTGTCGTTCCACATCCCGGCAAGATGCTGGTCAGAGGCGCCAAAAGACGCTAGGGAAAAAGAACACGACATTTCAAAATCAAAAAATGCCCGCCGTCAAAAAGACTGTGGGCCTAAAAAAATCTGGGGAATCGGATGGTCAAACGCACGCGCAAGGAAGCGGCCCGCCTCGATGAAGCAGCCCGCGCTGGCTGGCTTTATTATTGTGCTGGCAACACACAGGATGAAATCGCCCACAAGCTTGGCGTGTCGCGCCCGACGGCACAGCGTCTGGTGTCGGCCGCTGTCAGCGAAGGTCTTGTGAAAGTCCACCTCGATCACCCGATTGCCCATTGCATGGAACTGGGCAAGGCGATCTGCGAGACTTATGGCATCGCCAGTTGCGATGTGGTGCCGACCGATCCGGCTGCCCCGGATGCGATGTTTGGTATGGCACAGGCCGCGGCCAACTATCTTGAACGTGCCCTGCATTCAACCGACCCGCAGATCATCGCATTGGGCACGGGGCGTGCCATGCGCGCCATGGTCGATGAGATCGGGCGCATTGATGCCCATCATCACAAGATCGTCTCGCTGGTGGGGACCATCGCCCATGACGGGGCGGCCAGTTTCTATGACGCGGTCACGGATCTGGCAGATCGCACCCGCGCACCGCACTATCCATTACCGATCCCGGTCATCATTGCCGATCCGCAGATGCGCCAACGGATGCAGTCCCAGCCGCCGATGGACAATATCCTCAAACTCGCGCGTGAGGCCGACATCCGCTTTATCGGCGTCGGGCATCTCGGCGATGACGCACCGCTGCATATTGATGGCTTTATCTCGAAAGACGAGCTGGTCTCGCTGCGCGACAGCGGCGGCATTGGCGAGGTGATCAGTTGGTCCTTTGATCAGGATGGCAATATCCTCGATCATCCGGTCAATCATTGCGTCACCAGCGCGCCTGCTGTGCAGCCCGCAACCAACACCATCGCGGTTGCCAAGGGCGCCAAAAAGGTTGCAGCGATTCGGGGCGCCATGCGCGGTCAACTGATTTCAACTCTCATTACCGACGAAGCAACTGCGGAAAGTTTGCTGCGCTAGCACGTGGCGGTTTTGCACATGGTTCGAATGCCTTTGCGCCCTGCCAACCCTGTTGGCGGGGCGTTTCTTTGTGCGGCGCAAAAACGATTTTGTTTGACAAGTAATAGCGAAATTGAGTGAATGCTCATCACCTGAACAAATGATCAATATGTGCAGCTGAAGTTGCTCAGCGGGTAAATAGTCCTTTGGGAGGAAATATGAAACGCGTAATGGGAGCAGCGCTATGTGCGTTGCTGGCTGGCGGTATCGCACACGCCAATGCCGAAACGAAACTGACCATCGCAACCGTCAATAACGGTGACATGATCCGCATGCAGAAGCTGACGGATGATTTCACCTCCAAGAACCCCGACATTTCCCTTGAGTGGGTCACGCTCGAGGAAAACACCCTGCGTCAGCGCGTCACCACCGACATCGCCACCAAGGGCGGTCAGTATGACGTCATGACCATCGGCACCTACGAAGTTCCGATCTGGGCTGAAAAAGGCTGGCTCGCACCGCTTGATAATCTTGGTTCCGACTATGGCGTCGATGACCTGATGCCTGCGATCCGCTCCGCTGTTTCGAACGATGGCGAGCTTTATGCTGCACCGTTCTACGGCGAAAGCTCGATGATGATGTACCGCACCGACCTGTTCGAAGAAGCGGGCATCGAAATCAACGGTCGCCTGACCTGGGATCAGACCCTTGAGATCGCCAAGAAACTCCACAAGCCTGACGAAGGCGTTTACGGCATCTGCCTGCGCGGCAAAGCCGGCTGGGGTGAGAACATGGCACTGATTACCACCATGGGCAATGCCTATGGCGCACGCTGGTTCGACGAAGAATGGAAACCGACCTTTGATGGCGACGCATGGAAAGATGCGCTCGACATGTACACCAACATTCTTGGGAATTACGGTCCTCCGGGCGCGACCTCGAACGGCTTTAACGAAAACCTTTCGCTGTTCAACTCCGGCAAATGCGGCATGTGGATTGACGCCACCGTTGCAGCATCCTTTGTCACCAACCCGAAAGAATCCAAAGTTGCAGACAAGGTCGGCTTCACCGAAGCACCGTGCGCTGTAACTTGCTCCGGCGCCAACTGGCTCTGGGCTTGGAACCTTGGCATTCCGATGGGCTCACAGAAAGTAGAAGCCGCACAGAAGTTCATCTCCTGGGCGACCTCCAAAGCCTATCTCGAACTGGTTGCCTCCAAGGAAGGCTGGGCAAACGTACCGCCGGGCACCCGTATGTCGCTTTACGAAAACCCGAAATATCTCGAAGCGGCACCGTTCGCAGACGAGACCCTTCTGGCGATCGACAGCGCAGACCCGATCAACTCGACCCTGGATCCGAAGCCGTATGTTGGCGTCCAGTTCGCCGCAATCCCAGAATTCCAGGGCATCGGCACCACGGTTGGTCAGCAGTTCTCCGCAGCCCTTGCCGGTCAGATGAGTGTTGAGCAGGCCCTTTCGGCTGCACAATCCTCCACCGATCGCACCATGCGCAAGGCTGGTTACTACTGATAAACTTCCCAGACCGGAATTCTTTACCTGATTGGAATTCCGGTCTGCACCTCCTTAACCTGAGAGAAACTTGGGTGGTGGTTGCAAAACGCACCGCCCTTTTTTTCCCTTAAGGGCCAAGCTCAGGACCTAAGGACACAAACGTAATTTCGGGGAGCACATCATGTCGACACGGGCCTCGACCCTTACCGGGCGCATCATGTCCGCACCGTCGATCATCGTCCTGTTCTTGTGGATGGCCGTCCCGCTGGGCATGACGATTTACTTCTCCTTCCTGCGCTACAACCTGTTGTCGCCGGGTATGGAAGAGTGGATCGGAACACTTAACTACGAATTCTTCCTGACAGATCCGGCGTTCTTCGCGTCCCTTGCCAACACCCTGTTGCTGGTCGGATCGGTTCTGGTCATCACCGTGGTGGGTGGCATTCTGCTGGGCCTGATGCTTGATCAGCCGATCTTTGGCCGCGGCATCCTGCGCCTGCTGGTGATCGCACCATTCTTCATCATGCCGACCGTGAACGCGCTGGTCTGGAAAAACCTTTTGATGGATCCGGTGTCAGGCATGTTTGCCTGGATCGCCAGCCTGTTTGGCCTGCCCGCGATCGACTGGTTTACCAACGCGCCACTGACCTCGATCATCATCATGGTGTCCTGGCAATGGTTGCCCTTTGCTGTGCTCATCCTTCTGACCGCCCTTCAGTCGCTTGACCGCGATCAGAAAGAAGCCGCCCAGATGGACGGTGCCGGGCCGATCTCGATCTTCTTCTATATCACCCTGCCGCACCTCAGCCGTGCGATCACGGTGGTTGTCCTGATCGAAACCATCTTCCTGCTGACCGTCTTTGCCGAAATCTTTGTCACCACTGGTGGTGGCCCGGGTCTGGCAACGACCAACATCGCCTTCCTCGTCTATACGCAGGCGCTGTTGCAATTCGATGTAGGTGGTGCTTCTGCTGGCGGCATTGTTGCGGTCATTCTGGCCAATATCGTGGCGATCTTCCTGATCCGCCTTATCGGCAAGAACCTGGACAAATAGGGGCCACGACATGGAAAACAAACAGACACCCCTTGGCTATGTCAGCTTCTCTGTCTTTGCGTGGATCGTGGGTCTTCTGATCTTCTTCCCGATCTTCTGGATGGTGCTGACCAGCTTCAAGACAGAACTCGAAGCCGTTTCCATTCCGCCCAGCTTCATCTCGTTTGACTGGACGCTGGAAAACTATGTCGAAGTTCAGGAACGCTCGAACTATTTCAAGTTCGCCATGAACTCGGTCATCTTGGCTGTCGGATCCACCCTTGTCGGTCTGGTCTTTGCCGTGACTTGCGCATGGGCAATGGCATTCAATCCGACCAAACGGACCAAGGATGCGCTTCTTTGGATGCTTTCGACCAAGATGATGCCGCCGGTCGGCGTTCTGGTCCCGATCTATCTGCTGTTCCGTGATTGGGGACTGCTTGATACCCGCTTTGGTCTGATCATGGTTCTGTTTTTGATGAACCTGCCGATCATGGTCTGGATGCTCTACACCTATTTCAAGGAAATCCCGACCGACATTCTCGAAGCGGCCCGCATGGATGGCGCAACCCTGCCCAAGGAAATCATCTTTGTGCTGTTGCCCATGGCGGTTCCGGGCATTGCATCGACCATGCTGCTCAATGTGATCCTGGCATGGAACGAAGCCTTCTGGACGCTCAACCTGACAACGTCTGATGCAGCCCCGCTGACAGCTTTCATCGCCTCCTATTCAAGCCCCGAGGGCCTGTTCTGGGCGAAGCTTTCAGCCGCATCGACGCTCGCGGTTGCCCCAATTCTCGTGATTGGCTGGTTCTCTCAGAAACAGCTGGTTCGTGGTCTGACATTCGGCGCGGTCAAGTAACCGCAGCCTGATAGAAATCTGGAAGAAGGAACACCAAAATGGGTGCTATCCGACTGGAGAAAGTCAAGAAAACCTTCGGCACACTGGACGTCATTCCCGGTGTCGATCTTGATATCAATGATGGCGAGTTCGTTGTCTTTGTTGGCCCGTCGGGCTGTGGCAAATCAACGCTTTTGCGCCTGATTGCCGGACTTGAAGACGTCACCGATGGCAAAATCCTGATCAATGGCACGGATGTCGCAAACGAGGCCCCGGCCAAACGCGGCTTGTCCATGGTCTTTCAGTCCTATGCGCTCTATCCGCATATGACGGTCTATAACAACATTGCTTTTGGCCTGAAAATGGCTGGCGAAAGCAAGGAAGTTATCGAAGAGAAAGTCCAGTCTGCGGCCAAGATCCTGAACCTGACCGACTATCTCGAACGCCGCCCAAGCGCGCTTTCGGGTGGTCAGCGTCAGCGTGTCGCCATCGGTCGTGCGATTGTCCGCAACCCGGCCGCCTTCCTGTTTGACGAACCGCTTTCCAACCTTGATGCCGCCCTGCGTGTGAACATGCGGCTTGAAATCACCGGTCTGCATCAGGAACTCAAAACCACCATGATCTACGTGACCCACGATCAGGTCGAAGCCATGACCATGGCCGACAAGATCGTGGTTCTTCAGGCCGGCCGCGTCGAGCAGGTCGGCCAACCGATGGAACTCTACAACAACCCGGCCAACAAGTTTGTCGCGGGCTTCATCGGATCACCGAAAATGAACTTCCTGGGCGGGGAGCTTGCACAAAAACACAATTGCCACGAAATCGGCATTCGCCCGGAACATGTCGCTGTCAGCACGGAAGCCGGGGAAATCCCCGCAACGGTCAAAATCGCCGAACACCTTGGTGCAGAAACCTATCTGCATGTCGAGGCCGACGGTTATGGCCCGATGACAGTCCGTGCTACCGGCGAAGTTCCGCTGGGCGAACATGACAAAATTTTCCTGACCCCGGAACAGGATCGCCTCCATCGCTTTGACGCCCACGGGCTAGCGCTGGGCAAATCCTGATACGTGCATGAACCGGATCGCAATGTCCCACACGCATTACGGTCCCGTCTTACCAACCAAGATAATTGTGAGTCCAAAATGTACCTGAAAAAGTTCGATCTTACCGGCCGTCGGGCCTATGTCACCGGTGGCGGTCGCGCCATCGGCCTGTCCTGCTGCGAAGCTCTTGCCGAAGCAGGCGCCCATGTCATCATCGGCGATATCAGTGACGGCGTTGCCGAAGAAGGCCGCGATTACCTGAAATCCAAAGGTTACTCCGCTGACATCGACATCATGGATGTCACCAACACCGATCAGGTCCGCGACAGCGCTGAAAAAATGGCCAAGCAGGGCGGCGTTGACATCCTTGTCAACAATGCCGGCATCGCGCGTTCCGAAACGCCGGCCGAAACCGTGACCGATGAACACTGGCTCAACGTCATTGATGTCAACCTGAACGGCACCTTCTGGTGCTGCCGTGAATTCGGCAAGCAGATGCTGGCCAAGGAAAACGGCGTCATCGTCAATGTCGGTTCCATGTCGGGCTTCATCGTCAACAAGCCGCAGGAACAGGCCTATTACAACGCCTCCAAGGCCGCGGTTCATCACCTGACCAAATCGCTTGCCGCCGAGTGGGGCGCACGTGGTGTGCGCGTCAATGCGGTTGCACCGACCTATATCGCGACCCCGCTTAATGAGTTCGTGAAATCCAAGCCGGAAATGTATGACGCCTGGATCAATGGCACCCCGATGGCCCGTCTGGGCCTGACCGAAGAAATCGGATCGGTTGTCCTGTTCCTTGCATCGGACGCTTCCAGCCTGATGACAGGGTCCATCGTTCTGGCAGATGGGGGTTACACCTGCTGGTAAGGCCAGGTGCGACAATAATGACCACAATGTCCTGAAGCTTTTGTGGTCAGCCAGGATGACGGATAGACGGGGCGCGGATGTGGGACCTGCGCCCCGTTTACCTTATCGCCGCACTGGCAAGATATCTCGAGAAGTCATTGGCGGGCATGACCTCGACCCCGTCCAGTCCCAAAAAGACCGAAAGCCGCATCAGGTTTTCCATCAGCGGCCCGGCCACATTGGCGGCCTTCGCATGGTTTTCCAGATGCGCACTTTGCACCCGAAGCACCCCGGCCTGCCGGTCCGACTTCAAATCCACACGCGCAACAAACTCGCCATTTAACATGAATGGCAAAACGTAATAGCCGTATTCGCGTTTCTCGGCGGGAACATAAATCTCGATCCGATAGATAAAGCCGAATATCCGCTCTACCCGGTCACGTTCCCACATCACCGGATCAAACGGCACCATCAGACAAGTCGGTTTGGCGCGTGACCTTGGATTGACCTTCGGGCATAGATAACCCGGCTGTTTCCAGCCTTCGACATCGGCCCGCAACAAGCGGCCTTCTTCAACAAGGCGCGCCAGACAGGCCTTGGTTTCATCGGTTGGCAGGCGGAAATATTTGCGCAGATCAATCTCGCTAGCCACCCCCATGGCGGCAATCCCCTGACAGATTAGATCACACATCGCGTCCTGCCGATCCCGGTCAGGTGCGTGGGCCGCATCGCCGATAATGCGATGGGGAAGATCATATTCGCGCTCAAAACTGCTGCGCCGTTTGCGCGCCATAACCTGACCGCTCCAGAACAGATATTCCATCGCGGTCTTGGTGTTTGACCAGCCCCACCATTTCTCGCTGCTACGTTCCTCGGTTTCGAGTGAACTGGCGGCAACCGCCCCTTCGCGGTCGATATGGCGCAGGATATTGTCAATCAGATCAGGCTGTTCACGCTGAACCCGTGCGATATTGCCCCAGGTGCCCAAGCCCTGCTCGGCATCGCGCATCCGCCAGCGATAAAGATGATAATCCTCAACCGGGATCATCGATGCTTCATGGCCCCAATACTCAAACAGCTTGCGCTGACGGGCATTCCCCCAGACCATTTCATCAAGCAGTTTCGGGTCATAAACGCCCAGCCGTGAAAAGACCGGCATGTAATGTGCGCGCGTCAGAACATTGACACTATCGACCTGCAGCATGTTGGTCGCCCGGATGGTCTTCAAAATCCGGCGCTTGGTCACATCCCGGTCCGGGTTGGCATCAAACCCCTGCCCGACAAGGGCCAGATTACGCGCCTGTTTGGCGGAAATCGAAACGACGGGCGATGGCATGGCGGCACTGTCAATTGGCATCAGAACACATGTAATTTCTTAAATGGAAACAGGGTGATACTAACACAGCCTCCTGACAATTCTGGCAGGATGATTTCCACACGTTCGCGGTTGATGCGCTTGACCGAATCCCGCGACGCTCATAGGCTTCAGGCAACAATCAATCAATGACGCCCCAACAAACAGGACAGCCCGAATGACCACCCCGCAGATCATGATTCTGGCCGTACTGCTTGGCACGGTTGTGCTGTTTTTATGGGGGCGCTGGCGCCATGACATGGTTGCGATGGCCTCACTTCTGGCCTGTGTGGTTCTGGGTCTGGTCCCGACCGACGGGGCCTTTGTCGGCTTTGGCCATCCGGCCGTCATCACGGTCGCCTGTATCCTCATTCTGTCCTCCGCTCTGCAGCGATCTGGGGCCGTCGACACCCTGTCGCGGACCGTCCTGCCGCAATCGGCCGGCCCGTTTGTGACCATGGCCGCCCTTAGTCTTCTGGCTGCTGTCCTGTCGGCCTTTATGAACAATGTCGGGGCTCTGGCGCTTTTGATGCCCATCGCCCTTCAGATCGCCAACAAACAGAACCTGCCACCGGGCAAGATTTTGATGCCGCTGGCTTTCGGCTCGATCCTGGGCGGGATGACGACCCTTATCGGGACGCCCCCCAACCTGATCGTTTCGGGCTTTCGGGCCGAGGCAACCGGATCGGGCTTTTCGATGTTTGATTACAGCCCGGTCGGGATCGCCATCGCGCTTGCCGGGTTGCTGTTTGTCATTCTCTTGGGCCGTTTTCTGGTGCCAACCCGCGAACGCGCCGGTGCCGAAGGGTTTGAAACCGGCTCCTACCTGACCGAGGCCCGCATTACCGAAGGCAGCAAGGCCATCGGCATGTTGCTGCGTGATATCAACAACGAACTTGAAAAGTCCGACGCCCAGATCATTGGCCTGATCCGCAATGAAACCCGCATCCCGGCCCCAAGCCCGTTTCGCGAACTCCATCAGGACGACATCCTTCTGATCGAAGCCGATCCCGAAGGTCTTTCAAGCGCGCTTGGCAGTCTTGAACTCACCCTTGAAGCCGAATGGCGCGATGCGCGCGCCAAGGAAGCCGCCAAGGAGGCGGAAAAACAAAAGGCGCCTGAGGATAAAGAAGCGGAAGCAGTAGAAGAGTCCGAGGCATCAGACGACGCCGAAGAAGCAACAAAACCCAAGGCACAACAGGCGGCAAAACCCGCCGAGAAAGAAATTGCTGCGCACAAAAACGATGCGCATGAAGATACGACCGAAGAAGACGCCGAAAAAGAATCCGAACCACACAAAAAGCCCGTCCAGTCCGACGACATTTCCCTGATCGAGGTCGCGGTTCTGCCAAACGCTGCCTTTATCGGCCGGTCGGCTGCCGATATCCGCATTCGGAGCCGCTATGGCGTTAACCTGCTCGCGATCTCCCGTCAGGGCCACCGCTCCATGAGCCGCCTGCGCACGATGAAAATGCGCGCCGGTGACGTGCTGCTGATGCAGGGCACACCGGCTGCCATTCATGAATTTGGCAACCGTCTGGGCTGTGTGCCGCTGGCCGAACGGTCGCTCAACCTTGGTGACAAGACCCAGGCGCTCAAGGCGACCGGTATCATGGCGATTGCCATCGCCCTTGCCGCCTTTGGCATCCTGCCCGCCGCCATTGCCTTCGCGCTGGGTGTGCTGGCAACCTTGCTTGTAGGGGTTGTTTCACCCCGCACCCTTTATGATGCGGTCGATTGGCCCGTGGTGGTTCTGCTCGCCGCCCTGATCCCGGTTGCCAATGCCATGGAAAGTACCGGCAGTGCCGATCTGATCGCGCGCTTCTTGCTGGAATCCGTCGCCCAGGGCAATGCGGTAATCGCGGTCGGCCTGATCCTGGTCGTCACCATGACGCTTTCTGATTTCATGAACAATGCCGCCACCGCGGCCGTGATGTGTCCGATTGCGATTGGCAGTGCCGCGCGACTGGATGCCAGCTCCGACCCGTTCCTGATGGCAGTCGCCATCGGCGCATCCTGCGCCTTCCTCACCCCCATCGGCCATCAGAACAACACCCTCATCCTCGGCCCCGGCGGCTTCCGCTTCAGCGACTACTGGCGCCTCGGCCTGCCAATCGAGATCATTGTTGTGGCAGTTGGGGTCCCGACACTTCTATGGGTTTGGCCGCTGTAGTCAAACTCAACCACTGCGACTGAGTTATCTTTCTGAAAAACGCTTTATATTGATAATTCTGGAAGAAACAATTTGACAAAATGAGCTATTGAATCCATATCTTCGAAGCTAGGTTGGAATAGCTGTTCACTTATGTACTTATGGTACTTGCCCACGGTGAGCAGTGAGACCCCTGTCTTTCTGTGAAGCTTGAGTGTACATTAAAGCTGGTACGAAAGAACCTCCAATGAACGGTACATTTGCAAATGTTGTTCATTGTGGCAATGCAATCTTGGGCAAAAAGTTTTAACCCTGCTCACCTTTGTGGGCAGGGTTTTCTTTCGTGAACTGCCTAAATTTGCACTTCATCGTTAGGAAAGATATTCAGGTGATCACTACTATACACTTTGTCACTATCATTAATAATATCTAACATTTTAGCATTTTCGACAAGACCATCGTCCTTAGAAGTAACATCATAATGATGCCGAAAATCAAAACGAAAACCGTATCGGTAGTGAGCGTTAAGCCAATCCACACGAGAGACATTAGAACTTGGAAAACGATGAGGCTTGTCGCGCTTGAACTCAAAATTGCGCTCATCAACAATCTTTCCACCTCTCCTTTGGAGCTCTTTCTTCAAAAAAAGTGAATATTTAAAAAAATCGCCAACACTCTGGATACCATTCACATTTTCACTGCGTTTATGGTTTTTAAAATTACGATGCGGTAATAAAAGATAATTACGAGTATCCAGCTTGTCAAATAAGACCCAGTACTGATTACTCTCAATTAGCTCCACTTGCTCAATGCAATAACTTGCTAACTGTATACTCTTTCCAAATAATTCGACAGGACACTTTACCGGCAGAGCATACCTACCAAGTCGCCCCCCGATTTTGTAATTTGAACGAGCCAGATAGACCAGAAGAATTACATCAGGTCTACTGTCTCGACAACGTGAAGGGTCGTGGTTCAAGCAAGTCTTTTTGCCTCGCCCAAACTTTAAAGCACACGTTTTTTGATCGTTATTACAAAAGCGCGTCCTCCCTTGCTCTCCAAACAAGGCATCATAAGTTGCATTTGACGCAAACGACAAATCCTTTTGCTTAAAAGAAATCTGCTCAGAACTTTTCTTAGCTGGATATGGCTGTGCAATTAAACGCACTCTGTCAGCATAGCCTTTTTCTGCGATTTTGTGTTGAAGCACATCTAAGTCAACCTGCGTAAAACCGATCACACTCAACAAATATCGCTTCACGACTCATCCTTCAGCAAAGACAAAATTAAGTTTCCATCCATTTCAAACTTAGCCCTATCATCTGAGCTGAGAGAAAGCAGAAACGCCCGAAGCTTCTCCAATTTTTTTGGCATTTTAGAAGACAAAGGCCCCAAGTAAACCGACTCATGTTTATTTGAATCATACTGAGCACTTTTTGCATATATTCGTATAGGATTGTTTGAATCCTTTAAAAGCCTAACTTTATCGGATAGATAATCCAAAATAAACTTCGAGATATTTTCGTTAGGAAAAATCTCCTTAAAAGCTTTCCCATCAGGATGATTTTTCTTAAATAACTCTCCAATCCGTGCCGTTAAAACACCTTCTTTGCTAAAAGAAGGGTCTCCTTCGAGAACCGTCAAGATAGTTTGCTTTGCAATATCAATATTGCCAGCTTCCAAATTTTGCTCGACCACTTATTTTCCCTCTCAACAATGCGAGCAACAATTCGCTCAACATTCGACCAAGAAGCCTAAAGCAACTATAGATTGAACTTTTGGCCACCGTAAAGGCCTTTTAGCGGCTTCCAGACTTCATATACAGATAACAAAAAAGTAAAATGGTTACGCTCACAAGCCATTCTTAGCTCAAATATTATAAAGGTAAACCGGGGCGAAAGAGATAGAAACTGTACTGTCCTAAAATAGCTTGACACTTCTCGACCAGCCTGAAGATGATCATTCGCTGGATTTTTGAAGCACACTTTCTAATGTTTGCATAGACAGAGCGATGTACGGCCGCATGGCATTGCAGCCCTAGGTCCATATGTTGGATCATTGGGGACTTGGCGATCCAATCTCCAACGGCCCACCCTCAAGCGATACCCTGCCGGGCAATTGATGCCTGAACAACAGCATTGTAATCGTCAAACTGCTTACCACCGCCAAGTGGTTAAGCCCGGCTCCCTCTACAAAACAGTCGACATCGGCGCATCTCCGCCCTCCTGACCCCGATCGGCCATCAGAACAACACCCTCATCCTTGGTCCCGGCGGCTTCCGCTTCGGCGACTACTGGCGCCTCGGCTTACCAATTGAGATCATTGTGGTTGCGGTTGGCGCACCGACTCTTCCATGGGTTTGGCCGTTGTGATTTTACTCCAGCCAATGACGATGCCAGCGCGACATAAGCCATTGAAAAATTAATATATTTTACGACATTAGAGAAAGGATAAAGCGTTTACATTTTTCATGTGAAACGCCGAGTTGCTGCGTCGAGCAAATTCGGCCAGTCTTCGGGATTAAGCCTTAACCTAATCATTAAGCCTCTAAATCTTTGTATTCCGCTTCTTTCCTCTTCTTCATTAACTCTCCTTGCAAAACAGAACAAATCCTCTGCCTGAAAAATCAGCTTTGCTGCATCAAGTATGTTTTCTCGCTTATTAGGGTCTTCATCGCCGATCCTAATCGCATAGAGAATTTCCTCTCTACCCATTGGGCGATATTCAGCAACCTCACGCGTCATACGAGATATTTGAACCTGTAAATGAGCTAACAATTCCGCCATCTGTTCTTGACGTTCTTGAGGAGCGTATTTGATCACTTCCCGGAAAACATCATTATGACTTCCTGATAGTTTTTTTAGGGGTTCGATCTCGTGCCCCTTAGCCATCAGAAAAGAAACTGAGAGGCAACTTTCGCCGTAAGTCACCAATTCAGAAAGCGCCATTGGCAGTACGCTTCGCGCTGAGACAAGATTTCTCTCTAGTAAATCCTCGTGGTTTTGCTCAGACGAGCTAATTTGTCGTCTTATAGCACCTACAGTAAAGAGTGCACCTACTAGCGCGATTATTCCAGATATTAACGTCTGGAATTCTTTAACCCACTGAATAAAATATTCTTCTGAAACTGTAGTACCAATTAAGCCGCTTAAAACAATGCCGGAAATAATTCCGCCGAATGCTATTGGCGCAGAATCGCACCTGCAATTTTTTGCCACCACTTTTCTCCAAACAATTAGCAATACTATCCAGTATGACTTTTTTGACATTATCGGCGTAAAGAGAAATTTCCAATCTGGATTAGTTACTTCCGGCTGACCTACGAAAGAATGATCACCAAACTGGATGAGATGGCCGCTATTCTGTTTTTTACGGTGATAGAGGCTCCAAACCAAGAAAGGCGGCCCGCTATGGCCGCCTTTTACACTTTTGCCTCAAAATCTCTTCTTAACTATCAAAACCAAGGTTCGGCACCGCAACGCCATTCGCACGGCAGGCAGAGATCAGGGTGTTATTCAGCAGACACGCAATGGTCATCGGGCCGACACCGCCCGGGACCGGGGTGATGGCGCCAGCAACTTTGGATGCGGTTTCAAACTCGACATCGCCGACCAGTTTGGTTTTGCCGTTTTCGCCGTCGATGCGGTTGATGCCAACATCGATCACGGTCGCCCCCGGGGCAATCCAGTCGCCCGTGATCATGTTCGGGCGGCCCACTGCGGCAACGACAATATCGGCACGGCGGACTTCTTCGGGAAGGTCGCGGGTGCGCGAATGGGCGATGGTGACCGTGCAGCTTTCTTTCAGCAGCAGCTGCGCCATCGGCTTGCCAACGATGTTCGAACGTCCGACCACGACGGCACGTTTCCCCGACAGATCACCAAGGGTGTCTTTAAGCAACATCAGGCAGCCATACGGCGTGCAGGGAGCAAAGCCTTCGCCACCTGTTGCCAGGGCGCCGGCATTGACAACATGGAAGCCGTCCACATCCTTGGCCGGGTCGATGGCGGCCAGAATGGCCTGCTCGTTGATGTGCTTGGGGACCGGAAGCTGGCAGAGAATGCCATGCACGTTTTCATCGGCATTAAGCTTGGCGATCAGCGCCAGCAAATCGGCCTCGCTGGTTTCCGCGGGGAGCTTGTGCTCATAGGAATTCATGCCGCATTCAAGGGTCTGCTTGCCCTTGTTGCGCACATAGACCTGACTGGCTGGATCTTCGCCGACCAGAATGACGGCCAGACCCGGTGTTACGCCATGTTCGGATTTAAGCTTTGATACTTCGGCTGTGATGTCGGTGCGCAGGTTGGCTGCGAATGCCTTGCCGTCGATGATTTTCGCGTCACTCATATGTCTGTCCGCCCCGTGAGTTGGGATATTTTCGCCATCAGCTCTTCGGGATTTCCGTCGATCAGCAGCGTTTTGGTGCGATCAGTTTGCCCGGAAACAATCCTGACCGACGATTTAGGACATTTGGCCGCTTTTGCCAAAAGTTTTATCAGCGCCTGATTGGCCTTGCCGTTTTCGGGCACGGCCGTCACAGAAACTTTCAACTGCTGCTGTCCGTTGGCATCGACCATGACATCACCAATCGCGTTGCGCGATGCCTTTGGCGTCAACCGAACGAACAGTCGAACCCCTGATGGCTCGGACCGTAACACGGGCGCGTGATCAGACATTGTCTAAATGAGACAATTTAATAGGTGAAATGAGACATTAGGGTCAGGGCCTACTAATTTGGTTTCAATGGTTAAACAGATTTGTGCGGATACGCGGAGCAAAGCCGCAGGAAGATATGCATCTTTCAAGGTTTTGCGACAAAGTAGCCCGTGCAAATCCGTTTAATCCGAAGGACAGACGTTATATTTGCAAACTCCCGCGTCAAATCCCTTGTGCGGGATACCACCCCGCTCAGCGGTCTTTTCCTTGTATTTCGCAAATATAACGTCTGCCATTCAAATCAAATTAGCAGGCGCTGACCCTAAAACCCGACAAGCGCCATCCGGACATCGGTCTGGATCAGCATGTTGGCAAATTGCAGGATCAGGATCAGGATAATCGGCGAGATATCAATACCGCCAAGATCGGGCATGATCCGCCGGATCGGACGCAATGCCGGTTCGGTGACACGATAGAGGAAATCACCGACCATATAGACGAACCGGTTGTTGGTATTGATCACGTTGAACGCCACAAGCCATGACAGGATTGCGGATGCAATCAGCATGAAAATGTAGATACCCACCACAGTGTCAATCAGCCAGAAAATCGCCAGCATCGCCGCTCCTTACAATCGCCGGGCACATGGACGTTTTGGGCCCGGAAAGATGTTTGCACGCAGCAAAACCTAGTCGGCAATGGCCGCCAACGCAAGCACACAGCGTTGATTTTGGTGCAATTCGCCCGAAGTTTTCATCGCTTTGTGATCATGCTCACCAAAGGCGCGAAAAACTCAGGCCCTTAACGCCCTGCCAGAAACTGTCAGGAGATGTCAGCCCCGCCCCGATTACGCCTTGTATACAGGAACGCATCAACGCCAGAATGCGGGCAGCAAAGGAGGAATAATCATGAAAGATACGGATCAACCACGCTGTGGCTGGGCCCTGACCCATGCCGACAAACCGTTTTATGTCGACTATCACGACAGCGAGTGGGGTGTTCCGGTGCATGATGACCGGCATTTCTTTGAAATGCTGATCCTTGAGGGGGCTCAGGCGGGCTTGAGCTGGCTGACCATTCTGGCCCGGCGCGACACCTATCGCGCGGCTTATGACAATTTCGATGTCGCTAAGGTCGCGGCCTATGATGATGCCAAAAAAGAAGCGCTTCTGGCCGACCCGGGGATTATTCGAAATAAATTAAAAGTCGTGGCGTCTATTCAAAATGCGCAAACATTCCTCAACATCCAGAAAGAGTTCGGAAGCTTTGATTCCTACATCTGGTCATTTGTAGGAGGAATGCCTGTAATCAATCACTGGAAAAGCATGTCAGACGTGCCGGTCTCGACCGAACTGAGTGACCGCGTCTCCAAGGATCTGAAAAAACGCGGCATGAAATTTGTTGGCACCACGATCATCTATTCCTTCCTGCAAGCCACCGGCATCGTGATGGACCACACCACCGACTGTTACCGCTACGAGGCGTTAAGCTGAGGTCGAACCGCGCAGAAGCAGGCTGGTTTCGAGCGTGATGGTCTTGCCCGGTTCTTCGGACAGGGCCATTTCGGCCGCCAACCGGCCCTTTTCCACTGAATCCTGATGCATGGTGGTGAGTGGCGGGTCGGTGCGTTCGCCGGCCGGGATGCCATCAATGCCAATGATCTTGAGGTCACCGGGTACCTTGCGGCCGATGGCGCGTGCGGCATCAATGGCGCCAATGGCGATCACGTCCGACATGGCGAGAATGCCGTTGATGTCGGGATGGTCTGCAATAAGCGCGGTCGTCATTTTGGCGCTGAGATCTGACTGGTTGTCGCATTCGATATGGACAACATCACTTGCGGCAATCCCGGCCGCCTCAAGGGCCGCGTGATAACCGGCCAGACGTTCGCGCACCACCCGGTGGCTGGCAGCCCCCAGACGGTTGGAGCTCATCGGGCCAAAATGATCATGTTCGGTTGCCTGCAGCGAGAGAATGGCGAATTTCGACGCCCCACAATCCAACAAATGCTGCGCAGCATTTTTGGCGGCGGCAAAGTCATCAAGCACCACGGTGCCCGCTGCCCCGGCAATGTCGGTATCGATGCTGATTAGCGGTTGGTTGCGGCGCTGGATGGCTTTGATGATGTCGTTATTATCAGAGTAGCAATGCACCAGAAAGGCATCGACGGCGGCATTGTTGACCGCCGTAATCGCCTGTTCTGGGTTTTCAGCCGAGATGATCATGACATTCACCCCATGACGCGCGCATTCGCGCCCGATCCCGCGCAGCAATTCAATCGCCACCGGATCGCTAAAGGCATATTCAAGATTATCCGGAAAAACGACGCCAAGTGCCCCGGCCTTGCCGGTGCGCAGCATGCGCGCCATGACATGCGGACCGCGATAGCCGAGTTCTCTGGCGGCTTCAAAGATGCGTTCGCGGACTTCCGGGCGGACCAGGTCGGGCTTGCCAAAGGCATTGGAGGCCGTGCCCTGCGAAACCCCGGCCGCCTTGGCGACATCCAGAAGTTTTACGCGTTTTGCCATGCCTGCCCTATCCCCGAAACCGTCATTAGCTGTTTGAATTGGCGACACTATAGCCAGAAGCAGGGCCTTACGGCCAGAACACATTCACCCCAAACCCAACCAAGGCCTTATCGGTTTTCCGGGCGTGTATTGCGGAAGGTCAGATTGATGCGCGGGCCGACCTGACGCGCGGTTTTGGGCAATTGATGCAACCAGCAATGCTGTGTCGCGCCCGACATGATCAGTGCCGAGTTATGGGGCAGATCAACACTGATGCGATCGCCGGTCTTCTTGTGGCGGAAATGAAAGCGGCGCTCCTGTCCGAAGGTCAGGCTGGCAATCACCGGGTTTTCGCCGAGAACTTCTTCGTCATCGGCATGCCACGAAACGCTGTCCCGACCATCGCGATACTGGTTGAGCAAAACGGTGTTGAAAGGTGCACCGGCCAGGTCCTCGGCCAGTGTGCGCAACGGCGCAACGATCAAAGGAAACGGACTTGCCGGGTGGTAGACCCCGCTATAGCGATAGGCGACCTCGCCATACCAGGCGGTCAGGCGCGGGACCGGAATTTCCTTGCCATGGATTTTGGCGGTTTCCTGTTGCCAGACGATGTTGCTTTGCAGCCGGGCAAAGGTCTTGTCGGCCTCATCATCATCCATGATGTCACGCAGCAACAGCACTTCGCCATCGAAAGGCAAAAGGTTGCGTGGTGGTTCATTGGCAAACAGATCGCCGGTCATGATTTTCCCCGGAATGCAGATTGCCAAAGACCTAGGATGAAAGATCGGGAAACTCAAGCCACAGTTCGCTGATATATGCGTTTTTCCAGCAGCTTCTAGCCGTTGACCAGCGTAACACCCGCCTCATTGGCATAGCGTTCGACATCTTCGACACTCAAGCCCGCCGCGCTATAGAGATTGATGGTTTCAAGCTCAAGATCGGTTTCGGAATCGGCAAGCGATTGCAGTGATGTCGTCAGGCTGCGCTGGGAATCGAGCACATCAAGAAAGTCCGAAAGCCCCTGCACATAGCGCACGCGCGATTGTTCAAAGGCTTCGCGGTGATATTGCACCGATGCGATCAGGGAATCGCGCTGTGCCACCGCGCCGACATAACCGTAAATCGCGCTTTCGACTTCCTCGATCGCAGTCAGAAGTGTCTGGCGATAGGTGAGGAAGGCTTGCTCGGCCTCTTCCTCGGCAACAGAGATATTGGCCCGGCGTTCCCCGCCATCATAAAGGGTCGCATCAATCAGGGCACCAATGGCAGCCATGGCGGTACGGACAATCGGGCCGGTGCCATAGCCGGTCACGCCAAGTGCCAATGACCCATCAAGGGACAATTCCGGATACAGTGTAGCCGTTTCCACCCCGATTTGTGAAGTCGCGGAAATCAGAGCCAATTCAGCGGCGCGCACGTCAGGGCGACGGCGCAGCAAATCGGCCGGGATGCCAATTGGCGGGCTGCTTTGAAATTCCGGCAAGGGTGACGCGTCCAGCAACAGGTCGCGATGGGTACCCGGCTGTGCACCAACCAAGATCGAGATCGCATTGATCGAACGATCAATCGTGGTTTGCAGGATCGGTACGGTGGCCTCAAGATCGGCGACCTCGGCCCGGGCACGTGACAAATCCAGTTCGGAGCCAAGACCGGTCTGCAAGCGTACCTGCACGATGTTGCTGGTCTGGCGTTGCAGATCAAGCGAGTCCTGCAAAAGCGCCAAACGCCGCTGCGCCCCGCGCAGTTCGATATAGTTCGTGATGATATCGGCAATCATGGTGCGATAGACATCTTCGCGCAGATAGACCTGCTGAAGATAATCGGCCTCGGCGACTTCTTCCTCGCGCGTCTGGCCGCCCCAGATATCGGCAGTCCAGGAGAAATCGATACCCGCGCCATAACCCATATCAGTGACCTGATCGCCACTGGCGCGGCTGGACGTCGACCGACTGGCAGAGCCATCAACCGATGCGCCGACCTGCGGCCCATTGGCCCCGGCGACACCGCGTGCGGTTGCCGCCGCCGCACGGATGCGGCTGATCGCGATCTGAAGATCGATATTATTGTCGACCCCCTCATTAATCAGACCATTTAAAACCGGATCGGTGGTGCTTTCCCACCAGCGGCCCTGCTCATTCTGATTGGCGGCAATCACCGGGATTTCCGGGGTGTAGGCGCCGACCAGATCAAAGCTTGGTGCGGTGTAATCCGGCCCGACAGATTGACACCCGGCCAGTGCCAGCAAAAAGGCAAGTCCCGAAACGGCAGAAATGTGAGGATTATTCATGTTACTTCGCACTTCCTTGAAGACCATCACTTCCGGGCTCATTGGCGACATGTGATGCGGCCTCGCCGTGATCGGGAATGGCTTCTGCGGCGCGCAACTGAATTTGCAGTTTCTTGCCGCCATCGGCACGGGCCGAAACCAACGGCGCCAGCAGCAGATAGAGTACCGGGGTCAGGAACAGGGTAAAGACCGTGGCAAAGCCAAGACCGCCAAATACGACCCAGCCGATGGCTGCGCGGGCTTCGGCCCCGGCGCCGGAACCAAGGACGAGTGGCAAGCCCCCCAGGACGGTCGAAATCATGGTCATCATGATCGGACGCAGGCGCACCATGGCCGCATCATGCACCGCTTCGCGGACGGACTTGCCGGCATCACGCAACTGATCGGCAAATTCGACAACCAGAATGCCGTTCTTGGCCATCAATCCGACCAGCATCACCAACCCGATCTGGCTATAGATATTGACCGACGTACCACTGAGCGCCAGCGCATAGATGGCCGCCGCCAAACCAAACGGCACGGTTAGCACCACCACAAGGGCGGATGTAAAGCTTTCGAACTGCGCGGCCAGCACGAGCAGCACGACAAGAACCGCAATCAGGAAAGTGATCTGCACATCATTAGCGGTTTCGCCAAGGGCCGCCGCGTTACCCAGGAACAGGATACCGACACCCGGTGGCAGCAACTGATCACCGACCGTATTCACATCCCCAACCGCCTCGGCCAGGGTATAGCCCGGTGCGAGGTTGGCGGAAATGGTGACAGCGCGCTGCTGGCCTTCGCGTTCGAGTTCGGAGGCAACCGCTTCTTCGCTTAGCGTAATCACAGAAGACAGTGGCAGGACACGACCGTTGGTGCCGGTGACAAACAGGTTTTCAAGGTCAGACGGGTCATTGATGCTGCCCAGCGCGCTGCGCAGCTTGATCGGCACATTCTGGTCATCGACATTGATTTCGGTGACTTCATAACCCTCGATCATTGCGCGGAGCGTGGTATCAAGTTCCTTGATCGGGATGCCAAGATCAAAGGCGCGCTTGCGATCAATATTGACCAGAAGCTGCGGCTGGGTGGTTTGATAGGACACCCGAAGGCCTGTGAGGCCGGGGTTATTCGCCTCGATCTCCTGCTGCATGGCGCGGGCATTTTCCGCCAGCGTGCGATAGCTTGTCCCGGTCAGGGCAAATTCAAGTCCCTCGCCCGTGCCGCCACGAAGCCCCAGACTGTTGGGTTGCCAGATATAGGCCTGCACGCCCGGAAGCGCATTCAGATCGCCCGGGATAGAGGCGGTAATTTCCTGTTGCGAGCGGCTGCGTTCTTCCCATGGTTTCAGTGGCGCAATCACCAGCGCGCGGTTCGGGTCCCAGAGGCCGACAATGGTGTAGATGTTATAGGCATCCCCCTCCTCGACCACCGGACGCAGGATGTCTTCGACCGCTTCGACCTGACGGTCCATATAATCAATGCCAACCCCGTCCGGCCCGCGCATGGAAACCAGGATACGACCGCGATCCTCATCAGGCAGGAGTTCCTGCGTGACACTGGTATAGACACCAATGGCCGTCCCGCCGGCAACGATACAGATCATCAGGGTGATGACGGGACTGCCAAGGGCAGCTTCGAGAACGCGACGATAAATCCCGGCACAAAAGAAGCCGACGTGTTCGAGCATATTGGGCGCATCATCGGTCTTGCCGTCATGCGGATCGATGTGTTTGAGGCGCGATGCCAACATCGGACAGAGCGAGAGCGCGACAAAGGAAGACACCGCCACGGCAAAGGCCAAAACAAAGCCGAATTCACGAAACAGTCGCCCCGCCGTGCTGGGCAGGAAGGAAATCGGCACGAACACCGAAATCAGCGTCAGCGTTGTGGCGATGACCGCAAAGAAGACCTGACGGGTTCCCAGAACCGCTGCTGCCATGGAGCCAAGACCCTGATGACGACGGCGCTGAATATTTTCCAGAACAACAATCGCATCATCGACAATCATGCCGGTGGCCAGAACAAGTGCCAGAAGGGTCAGGATGTTGATCGAAAAGCCCATTGCCCAGATGGCCGCCACCGTACCGATCAGGGCAATCGGAATGGTGATGGTCGGGATCAATGTTGCGGTGAAGGAGCGCAGGAACAGGTAAAGCACCCCGATCACGATGATAACGGCAAGGGCGAGGCTGAAGATCACTTCCCACAGCGCGCCTTCGATAAAGACCGCATCGTCAGAGTTCACAAAGACATCAAGATCGTCATATTGCGCATTGAGCCGTTCAACGACGTCGCGCACCCCGTTGGAGATGGCGATGGTGTTTGATTGCGCCTGACGGGTAATGGAAAGCCCGATCACAGTGCGGCCATTCAAGCGCACATAGGACGACGCATCATCCGGGCCATAATAGATATCGGCGACATCGCCCAGAGGCACGCCGTCGAGCACCAGCATCTGATTGAGCCGGTCAACCTCCCAGACAGAGGCATCGGCACGCACGAACAGCTTCTGATCCGAAGATTCAAAACTGCCGGCCGGAATATCGAACTGGGCGGTGCGCAGAAGGTCAGCGACATCCTGAACCGAAAGACCGTAACTTGCCATGCGCAGCGGATCGACGCGCACATGCAAGACACGTTCGCGGTCCCCGTTTATGCCGACTTCGGCCACACCGGGCACGGACAGCAAGGACGGGCTGATCTGGTCTTCGACAATATTGGCGAGTTCTTCTTCGGTCAGGCGGTTGCTGACAACCGCAATGCGCATGATGGCACTGGCATCGGCATCAGCCTTGACCACGCGGATGTTTTCAACCCCGTCAGGCAGGCTGCGTTCGGCACGGCTGATGGCTTCGCGGATGTCACTGGCGGCATCGTTGATTTCAACATCGGGATAGAACTCGATGCGGATACGTGCATTGGCCTCTTCGCTTTGCGAGCTGATTTCCTTGATGCCGCTGACACGCGATGCCGCACTTTCGAGGATGCCGGTGACCTCTGAATCAACCGTTTCAGGCGATGCCCCGTCATAGTCGGCGGTTACCGTGATGGTCGGGCGGTCAACATTGGGCAGTTCACGGATTTCCACCCCCAGCATGGCCGCCAAGCCCGCCAGAATGATCAGCATGGCCACCACACTGATCAGAACCGGGCGACGGATACTGAGCGATGCAAGATCGTTTTGATCGTTATTGCCGGTTCCCGTCGCCATGATCAGGATCCCTCGCCCGCACCTTCGCGGGCGGCAACGCCACCGCCGCCAGACTGAACATTATCACCGCGGATCGAGGCAGAAACAGTTCGGCCCGGACGCAGGCGCAAGACCCCCTCGACCACGACCAGATCGCCTTCGGAAAGGCCACCATCGAGCAGGATGCGGCCATTGGTGCGTTTCACGACACGAACCGGAACGCGCGAGACCTTGTTTTCATCATCAATGCGCCAGACATAGGTGCCTTCATCGCCCCACAGGACCGATATTTCGGCAACGGCGGGATATTGTTTGCCTTCGATATCGACATAAACCGCAAAGGACATGCCTGCCAGAAGGCGGCTATTGGGATTGGGGACACGCGCACGCACGGCAAAAGTGCGGCTTTCAGGGTCAATGCGGCTGCCAATGGATTCCACCACCCCGGTAAAGACTTCGCCCGGCAGACTCCAGGTTTCAACGCGCACCGACTGGCCGGGGCGGACATTGTCAAACCTGGTTTCGGCGACTTCGAAATCGACCAGAATGCTTTCGATGTTATCAAGGGTGACAAGCACGGTGGAACTGTCGACACGGTCGCCTGCCTCAATCTGCGGAATGCCGACAATACCATCAAACGGGGCGAGAATGGTGCGATCGGCCAGATTGACCTCAGCCTGATCAAGGGCAATGCGGGCCTCGGCGAGTGCTGTACGTGCGCTGTCGACTTCGCTTTCGGCAACAGCGCCCAGCGGGCGGGCCTTTTCATAGCGGTCAAGAAGCTGCTGGGCATCGCGGGCCTGAACGGCGGCAAGATCGCGGGCAAGACGTTCACGTTCGGCATCAAGAATGACGAGCACCTGACCTTTGGTCACCTTGGCGCCCGCACGAACCAGCACATCGTCAACTTCACCCGACACCGCAGGATAGATGGACACACCAAGCGCGGATTTGCCAGTCCCGACGGCCTCAACGACGGTTTTTTCATCCATCAGGCGGGCATATTCGGCAATCACCGGAAGGCTGCGTTCCGCGCCACCGCGCTGGGCCATGCTTGCGGGTTGCGCATCGGGCGCGATCAGCGCCGTGATGTCGTCTTGGGCAAAGAAATAGGCAGCGGTCGCACCTGCAATCAGTGCAACACCTGCGATCAGAAGCGTCGATTTACGCGCCATCACATTTGAACTTCCAAGTCGGGCTGACCAAACAACCTTAAAAACCCTGTTCCCGCGCCGGGAAAGTGTCGGTATTTCAATTCCATACCCCTATGGGGCCTTATGCTTTTTCTGAAATCCCGGTGCCCGAAACGATATTGCAACAGGCCGGTCAGAACCACACAAAAAGTGTATCAGAAACGTCGCAATTTGTATTCTGACAGCCGATAAAACCTGTGTTTTGAACAGGAAAAATCAGCCAAATGCAACAGACCTGCACACCTGATATACGGTGTGCAGGCCGGGATTGTTCAACTTTTAATATCGAGACCAGACGTTCGCGCAAGCGAGCGGAAATCAGGCGGCACCGCGCCTTTGCTCTTGCGGGAAGGCTACCAAATTGTCCTCGTGCCAGTTTGCGGCTTCATCGTTGGCACCGTCAGCCGCACCGGTTTCTTCGTCACCGGCGGCAGACGCCACGGCACGATCGAGGGACGCTGTGAGCTCAGTCACATTGCGATCGACTTCATCGGCACGACGGTTCAGATCAAGGCTGAGTTTGCGGGTGACGTCGATGTCTTCGGACACAGCACCGATGGCCGTGCCGACATTGCGCACAGCATCCCCGGCAAGGGCAATGGCGCCTGTGATTTCCTCGGTCTCGTGGCGTTGATGTTCAACGTCACCGGCGACTTCTTCGGAGATTGACATCATGGAGCGTACGGTTACCCCGACATCCTCCATGGAGGCGACACAACGATCGGTCACCGCGCCCATCGCGTTGACATGTTCAGTGATCTGCTGGGTCGCACGTTCGGTCTGACTGGCAAGGTTTTTGACCTCTGCCGCGACGACGGCGAAGCCCTTGCCGGCGTCGCCTGCGCGGGCGGCCTCGATGGTGGCGTTCAGGGCCAACATATTGGTCTGTCCGGCAATGCCACGGATCAGATCGACAATCTGTTCGATGCTGGTGGCCACTTCACGCAGATCATCAACCGCACGCGCCGATTCCTCGGTCGAGCCGACGGCATTCTGGGCGATTTCGCGTTGATGTTCGACGCGGTTGGCAATCGACACAATTGCTTCGCGCAGGCGGTTGGCCGCATCGCCAATGGCGTTGGAATGCGACTGGCTGTCATGAGCAGCACTGGTGGCGGTTTCGGTCTGGGCTGTGACGCGTTCGGCGGCAGCGGCAACCTCGGTCACGGCTTCGCGCATGCGGGTCACCTGATGATTGACCGATTTGACAAGACCGGTGGTCTCACCTTCGATGGTTTCGGCCATTGCGCCGAGCGAGGCACGGCGTTTTTCCTCTTCGATGCGCTGAAGGGTGATGCGTTCTTCGGCCATCTTTTCGATCTTAAGCGCATTTTCCCGGAAGATCGCGACTGTGCGCGACATGGCGCCGAATTCATCACGGCGCTTGATATCGGCCAGCGTAATGTTGGTGTCATTCTCGCTGAGCCGGGTCATGTCACCATTCACGCGTTTAAGCGGACGCAGGATGCTCATGGCGATGCCAAGGGCAAGCGCAACCGCGATCACAACCCCGATGCCCGCGACAACGATGTTGGTAAGCGCGGAGTTTTCCGACTGACTGTGCGCGGCATCGACCAAGGCGGTCTGGTTGGCCATGGCTTCAGACCGGATATTCTGGGTGATGGTCTGCACTTCGCGGACGGCAGATTTGAAATCATCCATCGACTGGCGGAAACCGACGACAGACGCTTCGAGCTGATTGGCGCCCTGCTTGAGCAGGTCATTGTCGCGGATGGCGTAGGAAAACAGCTTTTTGTCGCTGCGCTTCAAGCCATCAAAGGATGATTTGATTTCTTCCTGCAGGTCGGTCAGGGCCGATGTCTGCGTGCGGGCCGCTTCAAGGGATTCCGGTGTACGCAGGATCGGATATTGCAGAGAATTGACGATGGCCGCCAGATTGGCCGCCCCAAGCTTGTCTGAGAATTTCTCGGCAATTACCGGATCGCGATTGGTAATGAAATCTTCCAGACGGGCGGCAGATTTGCCGAGCTGATTGGCACCCAGCAACATGGTTTCGGACGCAGCAGACAGGTTTTCTGCGCGCAGGACAAGCGGCTCGAGGGTTGCGATGTAATCAGCACTCAGGCTTTCGAGTACATCGGCACGATCAAGGTCGCCATTCGCCCGCAGCTCGGAAACGAGTGTCGCGCCGCTTTGCTCGGCAACTTCGCGGATGGCGGTGATGCCATCGCGATCGAGGGCATCGACGGTCTGGGCAAACAGCAGAACCTGGTTGGACAGCCGTTCAAGGTTCAATGCGTATTCATTGGCAAGGCCGACCAGCCCGGTGCTTTTGGCGATACGGTCCGCATGGGCGCCAAAGCCCAGCAGATAGGTCGATGACAGGGCCGACAGACCGACAAGCAGAACCACCAGCACAAAGAAGCCGGCAAAGATGCGCGATCCGATACGAATGCGATCAAGAAACATGGGACATCCAAACAGTGAATTAGGCGTTTGGGGTCCTGCATACATGCGCGCGGCATCGGGAATTGTTTCAGTTGGATGAAATCCCTGTTCATCCATCAAACGGGACGCAGGATGCGCATTTGCGCAGCGCAAAACAACATTTTGACGCATCTAAAATGTTCAAATGAACAACGCACTATACAATTGGACCAGGGTCATTATCCGTTTCGGAATGCGGCAAAAAGGCGATTTTTTATGGAAACCCGTGCGACTCGGTTCCTTGAGGTTACGTCGGCGCTGCCTTTGCTGATTTTCTGGAATGACACCAATTAAAATGTCGCCATGACAATATTGTACAAGCTGGCACGCCCAAGCGGGGTTATAATGGGCCTATGAAAAATGCTGCGCGACAGAACACGGCCGCCCAGCGTCGCCAGATGTCACACCGATCGGCGACCCCGCGTCCCCGCGAGATTGCCCGACATTGGCGGGCAGCCGAGGGCATTGATATGTTCGAAGCCGATTACAAGAATTTCTCCTTCCCCAAGCACAGCCACGACTATTACGCCTTTGGCACGATCCTTAACGGGGCGGAGCGCTTTTTGACCCGCGGGACAAATTATGTCGCGGCACGCGGGCAGCTTTTGATGATGAACCCGATGCAGGTCCATGATGGTGGCCCGGCATCCGATGACGGCTATCAGTACCAGATCATGTTCATCGACCCGAAGGTATTTGGCGATCTGGTGGGCGAGATTTCCCCCAAAAGCAGCGGTCTGCCGTTTTTTGGCAATTGTGTTGTGACGGACCCGGAATTGCATTTGCAGTTGCAAGGGCTCCATCGCCTGTTTCGCCCGGGGGTGGAGAATGAGGCAACCCGTCTGGAACGCGACAGCCAGCTTCTTTATAGTGCCGCACGTTTTTCACTGCGCCATGCCGATGCCCCGCCCTATCTTTATCAGCCGGGGTCCGAGGACAAGCGGGTTCAGACCGTGATTGATTATATGGCGGCCCATCTTGATGCGAACATATCGCTTGATGATCTGGCGGCGATTACCGGGCTCAGCCGGTTTCATTTGCTGCGCGTGTTCCGGGCAGCAACCGGATTGCCACCGCACACCTATTTCAATCATATGCGCTTGCGTCGGGCCAAACGGCTGTTGTTTGACGGATCGAGCATTGCCGATGCGGCGGCTGCGACCGGCTTTGCCGACCAAAGCCATCTGAACCGGCATTTCAAAACCATGTGGGGTGTCAGCCCCGGCGCGTTTATCGCAAGCCTTGATTCGTAAGCCAAATGCCTGCCCATGATGACGTGTCCACGGGCAGGCTTTGTGATCGCGGTTTACGCTTCGCCGTTACGGATTTTCATTGCCTCGGCTACCAGACAAAGTTCTTCAAACAGGACCTGTGCTGCGACCTGGGCGGTGTTGGTGGTGGCATCATATTGCGGGGCGACTTCGACAACATCGGCGCCGACAAAATCAAGCCCCTTAAGGCCACGCAGGATCGCCAGTACCTCGCGCGAGGTCAGGCCACCGATTTCCGGCGTACCGGTGCCCGGCGCGAAGGACGGGTCAAGGCAATCGACGTCAAAGGACAGATAAACCGGGCCATCGCCAACCACTTCACGGGCCTTGGCGATCACGGCATCCACCCCCATTTTCGGCACTTCTTCGGCATGGATCACGGTCATGCCGCTTTCATAGGAAAACTCCCAAATATATTCCGACGGGCCGCGAATGCCGATCTGGATGGTACGTTCGGGATCAAGCACACCGTCCATCACCGCTTCACGGAACGGGCCACCATGATGAAAGCGCGATCCGTCATATTCACCACAGGTATCGCAATGGGCATCCAGATGGATCATGCCGACCGGGCGATCCTTGCCGACCGCTTTCTGGATCGAATAGCTGATCGAATGATCGCCACCGATGGCGATCGGAATGACACCCGCGCCAATGATCTTTTTGAAATAGGCCTCGATATCCTCGTGGCAGCTTTCCAGTGAATAGCGGCTGCGGAATGGCACATCCCCAATATCGGCAATCCGCGCCATCGCGCCCGGCACCATGCGAAGCACATGTTCATACGGTCCGATGCGTTCGATATTGCGCACCGCGCGCGGCCCCAGACGTGCACCTGCCCGGTTACTGACGCCCAAATCCATCGGCACCCCGACAAGGGCGATATCAAGGCCTTCGAAATTCTCGCTTTCGGCATCCGCGGCAAACGGCGCATCCAGAAAGGTCGGCACGCCAGCGAATGGCCATTTGCGCCCACCACTTTCAGAAAACTGCGAGGCCGCCACTTCGCGGAAATGCGGGTCGAACAGATCCCCGCCTTTGGCGTTACCATATTTTTCGCGCAGCTTGGCGAGTTTGTCGTTTGTGAACATGGGACCTCCTGAATGGGTGCATCGGGGAAAGACGGCACGCTCGAAGTATGCCAACCGATGGCCGGATGTGTTTGTTGCCCTGATCAGATCAAATTGCCTTGCCGGGAAAAATCACGTATTGCTGAACTTTACTTTGGCATTTCTCAAAGTAATTCCCTTTACGCACGGAACCCGCCCGATGTTTACGGAACAGGCCGATCTGAAGCTTTTGCGCATATTCCTGACCATCGTTGAGGCCGGGGGCTTTGCCGCCGCGCAAAGTGATCTCAATCTGTCACTTTCAACAATTTCAAGCTATGTCACCACCCTTGAGACCCGGCTGGGATTCACGCTGTGCAAACGCGGTCGGGGCGGCTTTGCCCTGACACGGGAAGGCCAGGTGGTGTTTGAAGAAGCCCACCGGCTTTTCAAATCGGTCGCGCAATATGAAACCAAGATGCGTGCGCTGCGTGACAAGCTGAGCGGCACGCTGACCATTGGGCTGACAGATAACACCATCACCGATCCCGGGGCCCGCCGGATCGAAAAAACCATCGCACGCTTCATGGAACGCGCGCCGGATGTGACGCTTAATGTCGTGACCCACCCGCCCAATGATCTTTTGCGCGAAGTGGTGACAGATAATATCCAGATCGGCATTTGCAGCTTTCCGAAAACCGTTCTGGGGCTGCGTTACATCCCGCTCTACGGTGAAACCCATCGGTTTTATTGCGGCTCAGAGCATCCGCTATTTGCGCGCAATGACGGGGAAATCGATATTGATGAAATCCGCCGCTATCGCCTGATCGGGCGTAAATCCTGGCTGGGGCGGGATTTGAAGGAATTCGCGATTTCAAGGCCGCACGCGACCGTGTCGGACATGGAGGCCGAGGCACGCCTGATCCTTTCCGGCGCGTTTCTGGGGTATCTGCCTGAACATTACGCCAGACAGTTTGTGGAGGCCGGGCGCATGCGCATGATCCTGCCAGATAAGTTAAAGGTAGATGTCACCTTTCAGGCGAGCCTTGATGACAGCAAGCAGCCCGATCCGATCACCAAGATGTTTATCGATATGCTGATTGCGGATTTCGCAAACACCCCTGCCTGACGGGCGATTGAAAACCCGGCCACAGCAATCGATAGCAATATCGTCCAAGACCGACTATCTGATATTGGCAATGATGGCGCCTGAAATAATGGCTCCTCGCCCACCAGCGATATAAAAAGGAAGTGCCGGTCGCCCCAAAAGAACCGGCACCCAAGATTGAATAGGAAACGTCGGACATGTCGCGCCCCGGACAGACCGAATCTCAGACTACGAATACACCCGAGAAATCACATCAGACCGGGCACTTTGACGCAGACACCATCCGGCGCGGCGCGCTTGCCTGTCTGCCGCTTTTGCCCAGCACCATCATCTTTGGCGCCGTGCTTGGCGTGCTGGCAGCCCAGCGCGGCCTATCACTTGGCGAACTTTTGTTCATGAGCCTCGCCGTCTTTGCCGGATCAGCCCAGTTTGTGTCGGTCGATCTGTGGCGCGAAACCATTCCCAGTGCGACAATCATCATCGCAACCGCGGTGATCAATATGCGCTATGTCCTGATCGGGGCGTCGCTGCGAACGGTGTTTCGCGGTCGCCCGCTGTGGGTGAAAATCACCGGCATGCATATGGTGGCCGATGAAAACTGGGCGGTGTCGATGACGCAAAAGGATCTCGCCAATCCGGGCTTCCTGCTGGGCGGCGGGATTTTCCTGGGTGTGGTTTGGGCCACCGGCAATACGGTGGGCTACCTGCTGGGTGGGGGTATTCCCGACCCGGAAGTCTATGCGCTTGATTTCGCCTTCACCGCCGTATTCGCAGCCCTCACCATTGGCATGTGGAAGGGCAAAGTCGACCTTCTGCCGTGGGTTGCGGCGGCGATCGGATCAATCATTGGGCATTTCGTCCTGCCGGGCACCTGGTCCATTCTGGCCGGTGCCGGGGCCGGGGTGCTTGTCGCGGCACTCACATGGCGCGAAGATATGGATGATGACAGCCTTGAAGCCGAATGTGCCGTTGAGGGCAGCACAGCCTATGGCGCGCCGGAAGGCACTGTCGAAGCCTCCACCGTCACGGAGACCGGCAAATGACCCAGTTCCCCGATCTGACAAGTTTCAGCCTTGAGGCCGTTCTGACCATCCTTGGCATGGCCGCTGTGACCTATGGCATGCGACTGGGCGGTCTTTTGATGGCGGATCGTTTGCCGCAACATGGCCGCTGGGCGCATGTGCTCGAACGCCTGCCCGGTGCGGTTCTGATTTCCGTCTGGGTACCCAGTGCCCTTTCGGCGGGCGCAATCGGCATTGCCGGGGCGGCGGCCACCGTGATTACCATGGCGGTTGCGCGCAACCTGTTTGCCGCGATGGCAGTTGGCATGGTTTTGGTCGGTGTGGGGCGATATTTCATCGGCAATTAGGCAACCGTCACCGTCCACACAAAGAAAAAGCCGCCCTTATCTAAGGGCGGCTTTTTGCGTTGGTTGGCGCGCGTTGATTACGCCGCAACCAGATTTTGTTCGCGGGTGGATTCGAACTTGAGGTTCGGCCAGTCGCTTTGGGTCGTATCAAGGTGCCAAGCATTTCGCGCGATGAAGACCAGGGTGTCATCGTGATCTTCAAACAGGGCCGACTGGTTGGTATCGCGGAATTTCTTGATTTCTGCCGGATCGCCCATCACCCAGCGCGCCGCATAGGCCGGGGTCGGTTCGAAATGGACCTTGATGCCATATTCGGCCGAGATGCGTTCTTTCAACACCTCGAACTGCAGTTGTCCGACCACGCCGACAATCCAGTCTGCGCCCATCATCGGTTTGAACACCTGGGATGCGCCTTCTTCGGCGAGCTGTTCAAGCGCGCGCTGAAGGTGCTTGCCCTTAAGCGGATCATCAAGACGGACTTTCTGCAGCAATTCCGGGGCAAAGGCCGGCACACCGCGGAAGCGAAGGTCTTCGCCCTCGGTCAGTGTATCACCGATACGTAGCGTCCCGTGGTTCGGAATGCCGATGATATCACCCGGCCAGGCTTCTTCGGCAATGTCACGTTCATTGGCAAAGAACAGCATCGGGTTATGCACCGCCATCTGTTTGCCAGCACGAACGTGCTTGAGCTTCATGCCACGTTTGAAATGGCCGGAGCACAGACGAATGAACGCAATGCGGTCCCGGTGGTTCGGGTCGATATTGGCCTGGACCTTGAACACAAAGCCCGCCACTTTTGGCTCAACCGCTTGGACCCGACGCGTTGCCGCTTCCTGCGGGCGCGGGGTCGGTGCGATTTCGCCAATGCCGCGCAACAATTCACGCACGCCAAAGTTATTGACCGCCGACCCAAAGAAGACCGGGGTCAGATGTCCTTCGCGATAGCTTTCAAGGTCGAACGGCGGGCACATTTCGCGCACCATTTCGACTTCTTCGCGCAGCTTTTCGAGAAGATAATCCGGGATCAGTTCATCAAGCTTTGGATCATCAAGCCCCTTGATCGGAATGGCGTCCTTGACGACATTGCCGCCTTTTTCCATGAACAGAAGCTGATCATTGACCAGATCGTAACAGCCATGGAAATCACGGCCCGAGCCGATTGGCCATGTTACCGGCGACACATCAAGGGCAAGGTCCTGTTCGATCTGATCAATCAGTTCGAACGAATCACGGGCTTCGCGGTCAAGCTTGTTAACAAACGTCGTGATCGGCACGTCACGCAGACGGCAGACCTCAAACAGCTTACGGGTCTGGGCCTCGATACCCTTTGCACCGTCAATCACCATGACGGCGGAATCAACTGCGGTCAGCACGCGATAGGTATCTTCGGAAAAGTCTTCGTGGCCCGGCGTATCAAGCAGGTTGAAGATGTTCTTTTCAAATTCGAAGGTCATCACAGCCGAGGATACGGAAATACCGCGGTCCTGTTCGATCTTCATAAAGTCCGAACGCGCACCTTTCTGTTCCTTTTTCGCCTTCACCGCACCGGCCATCTGAATGGCACCCCCGAAAAGAAGCAGCTTTTCGGTCAGGGTGGTTTTACCCGCATCCGGATGGGCAATGATGGCGAAGGTACGACGACGCGATACCTGCTGGTCAATCGACGACATGATGTCTCAACTTTAATCCGATATGAATTTCTTGGCGCGCAATGTAGCGATTTTTAACGTTATTGCCACCGTGAAATCATCATATCGGACATGAAGCGGGCGGTTTACCCCAGCCAGACTTGCGAAATCACCCCGATCACGAACGAGCCGACCAGCGCATAGACCAGATAAAGCGCAAAGACCGGCTTTTTCACCAGTGCGAAGACGGCAATTGCCGCCGGGATGGATGATACGCCGCCGGCCACCAGAAACGCCATGGCGGCACCCGATTGCATGCCTTGGGCAACCAGCCCTTCCATGATCGGAAGGGCGGCATAGCCGTTCAAATAGGCTGGAACTCCGACAAGGGTGGCGATTGCAATCGGCGCCAATCCGTCCCCGCCGAGCAATCCACTGACACTTTCAGCCGGGACATAGGCAACCATGATGCTTTCAAGCAGGAAGGCAAAGGCCAGCCATTTGCCCAGAAAGATCATGTTGGACACTGCGGACGTGCGGAACTTTTTGATCCGCTCATCATCCTGCCAGAACTTCCAGAAGACGGCCTTGTGCGACCGGACCTTGGCACCGCCGCAACCACCATTGCCAACGCCGTCGCGCAGCGGATCAGACAGAAAACCGCGCGCGCCCAACCACATGGTGACGAAGCCCCCCATCAGACCAAGGGCAATGGCCGAGATCATTTTGATCACGGCAAAATCAGTCCCCAGGGTACCGGCAGTTAAAACAAACATTGCCGGATCAATCACCGGACTTGCCAGCCAAAACGCCATCACCGGGGCCAAAGGAACCCCCATGGAAAGCAGGGCCGCGATCAGCGGGATCACACCGCAAGAGCAAAAGGGCGACAACGCCCCAAATGCCGCGGCGGTAAAGACCATCCGGACCGGTCGCCCGGCAAAAGCGCGTGAAATCAGGTTATCGGCGCCAGTTGCCGTGGCATAGGCGGCAATCCCGATCGAGAGGACAAGAAACGGTGCGGTTTCGACAAATGAGCCTGCAGTAAACAGCACACTCGGGACAAATTGCGGCGCGTCAAAGATCAGGATCGCAACCAGGATGGCACAGGCCGCCAGCAAAACCCGATCGATTTGCCGGGCAGATGTCCCAAAGCGGCGCAATTGAATTGTCAGGGCACTCATTTCCATATCCCTAGAAAACTAGTTGTATTCATCCAAAAAAATGACCTGACCTAGCAGGCGGTTTCTGGTTCCCGCACGACATCAAGATCAACACCACTGCAGCATTCATCGGTGATGAAGCCTACAAGATCACGCATCACGTCGAAATCCGCGCGATTGCGGGTTTCACGCCCCAGCTTTTCCTGTTTGACCAGCCCGGCCTGAACCAACGTGCCCAAATGATGGGAAAGCGTTGAGGCCGGCAGGCCAAGCAGCCGTCCGATATCGCCAATATTAAGGCCGTCGTCGCCTGCCTTGACGAGCAGGCGATAAATTTTCAAACGGGCTTCATGACCCAGGGCGGCAAAGGCCAGTGTAATGGTTTTCTCACTCATGCAACAATTATAACTATATTTCTAGTTATTTAAATGTATTTTTTTCAACACCGTTACCACATTGATATCAATTGTCTTTTGACGTTCGAGGCAACAATTGCACCGACTGAAATACAAATGTCACTTGCCAAAATACCAATATGTCGATATTTCCCGACATATGGAAACAAAACACGCAATCAGCGCCCTTGGCGCCCTGGCACAGGAACACAGACTGGCGGCCTTCCGGTTGCTGGTCCGGGCGGGGAATGATGGGATTGCCGCGGGCGAACTGGCCCGGCAGCTGTCGATCCCGCACAACACCATGTCATCGCATCTGACGACACTCAGTCAGGCCGGACTGATCACCAACACACGCGAAGGCCGGTCGATCATTTACCGGATTGTCCCCGACGCGATGCGCGATCTTCTGGGGTTCCTTGCCGATGACTGCTGCCATGGCCGCCCGGAACTTTGCGGAATTGTTCGGCCATCAAATGACGACTGCTGTTAGTTCACAACGCCTTTTGCAGAGGATAAATCGCCATGTCTGGTGGTACCTACAACGTGCTTTTCCTGTGCCGCGCCAATTCGGCAAGAAGCATCATGGCCGAAGCCATCTTGAAAAAAGAAGGTCATGATCATTTCTTTGGCTATAGTGCTGGCTCACACCCGCGCGGTGAAATACATCCCTACGCTCGCGAACTTCTGGAAAGCCTGGGTCATGATATGGCGAAGTTTTCCTCCAAAGACATGGAAACCTATGCGGGTCAGGATGAAATCAAATTTGATTTCGTCTTTACGGTTTGTGACGCCACGGCAAATGAAGACTGCCCAATTTTTCCCGGCTCGCCAATGACCGCCCATTGGGGTGTGCCCGATCCAGCAGGGGCCGAAGGCAGCGAAGCAGAAAAACGCCTAGCATTTGCTGAAACCTATCGCATGTTGCGCAACCGGATTTCGATCTTCACCAGCCTCCCGTTCAAGTCTCTCGACCGGCTGTCACTTCAAAATGAACTCGACAAGATCGGGAAAATCTCGAGCAGCGAGGACGCATGAGCGACACCAATAGTGGATCAGCCCCAATGAACTTGTTCGAACGTTTTCTGACCATCTGGGTGGCCGCAAGCATTGTGGTCGGCATTGTCCTTGGCGAATTGTTCCCCGACCTGTTTCAGGCGATTGGCAATCTGACCGCCTATGAGATCAATCTGCCGGTCACGGTTCTGATCTGGTTGATGATTGTGCCGATGTTGATGAAGGTCGATTTTGGCGCGCTTCATGAAGTCGGCCGCCAATGGCGCGGGATTGGAGTGACGCTTGGGGTCAACTGGTTGATCAAACCGTTCACCATGGCCGCCCTTGGCTGGTTGTTTATCGGCTTTTTGTTTCGCCCGCTCCTGCCCGAGGCACAGATTGAAAGCTATATTGCCGGTCTGATCCTTTTGGGTGCGGCACCGTGCACGGCGATGGTGTTTGTCTGGTCGCATCTGACCAAGGGGGATGCGAATTTCACCCTCACCCAGGTGGCACTTAATGACACGATCATGATCTTTGCCTTTGCGCCGATTGTCGCCCTGTTGCTGGGTATTTCAGCGATCACCATTCCGTGGGAAACGCTGACCATTTCGGTGGTGGCCTTTATCGTCATTCCGGTGATTGCCGGTCAGATCATCCGAAGCCGCCTGATGAAAGGCGGGGTTGCGGCATTCCATGATTTTGATGCCAAGCTCAAACCCGTTTCGATGATTGCACTGCTCAGCACGCTGGTTTTGCTGTTTGCCTTTCAGGGACAACAGATCACTGCCCAGCCGATGATCATTGCCCTTCTGGCCGTGCCGATCATTTTGCAGACCTATTTCATTGCCGCCATTGCCTATGTCGCCAACAAGGTGCTGGGCGTGGAGCATAAAATCGCGGCCCCGTCTTCGATGATCGGGGCCTCGAACTTCTTTGAACTGGCCGTGGCAACCGCCATCGGGCTGTTTGGATTTTCATCGGGTGCGGCCCTTGCCACCGTGGTCGGTGTGCTGGTCGAAGTGCCGGTGATGCTGTCACTTGTTGCCATCGCCAATCGTACGCGTGGCTGGTTTAGCCCTTCAAATGTTGCAAATACTGCAGAGTAACGGAGTCCTGAGATGAGCCGGAAAATTCGCGTTGGCATTAATGGTTTTGGCCGCATGGGGCGTCTGGTTCTGCGCGCCGGTTGGGGACACCCGAACCTTGAATTTGTTCATATTAACGAGATCAAGGGCGGGGCTGTAACTGCGGCCCACTTGCTGGAATTTGATTCCGTTCATGGACGTTGGAGCAATCATGTTGATTGCGTCGATGGGCAGGTTGTGATTGATCGCACCCACAAGCTAAGCTTTAGCGAAAATGTCCTTCCCGGCGAAACAAGCTGGGCCGGGCTTGGCTGTGACATCGTTCTTGAATGCACCGGTAAATTCAAATCCCCCGAAGCGCTTCAGCCTTATTTCGATCAGGGCGTGAAAAAGGTGATCGTTGCGGCCCCGGTCAAAGAAGGTGCCCTGAACATCGTTTATGGTGTGAATGACGATCTCTATGATCCGGCCCGCCACCATCTTTTGACTGCAGCCAGTTGCACAACCAACTGCCTTGCGCCGGTGGTTAAAGTCATGCACGAGAAACTTGGCATAGTGCATGGATCGATAACCACCATTCATGATGTAACCAACACCCAGACGATTGTCGATCTGCCGCACAAGGATTTGCGGCGGGCGCGGTCGTGTCTGCAATCACTGATCCCGACCAGCACCGGATCGGCGACCGCGATCACGATGATTTACCCGGAACTCAAGGGCAAGCTGAACGGCATTGCCGTGCGGGTGCCGTTGCTTAATGCGTCGCTGACCGATTGCGTGTTTGAGGTTGCGGAGGATACCGACACCGAGACCGTCAATCGCCTGATGCGCGAGGCCTCGGAAACTTATCTTTCGGGGATTCTGGGCTATGAGGACCGCCCGCTGGTCAGTGCCGATTACCTGAATGACAGCCGGTCTTCGATCATTGATGCGGGATCGACCATCGTGATTGACAAAAGACAGGTCAAAATTCTGGCCTGGTATGACAATGAGTGGGGATATGTCTGCCGCATGGCGGATTTGACCGTCAAAGTCGCGCAACATCTTTTGGGGAACTAGGGCAAATGTCCGCCGCAATCCGCAACTATGCGCTGGTCACCGGGGCCTATTGGGGCTTTACACTGACCGATGGGGCGCTGCGTATGCTGGTGCTGTTGCACTTTCATGCGCTGGGCTATTCGGCGTTTGAAATCGCTCTTCTGTTTATCCTGTATGAAGTGGCCGGGATCGTCACCAATCTGGTTGGCGGGTGGCTGGCGCAGACGCGTGGATTGCGCTTTACACTGTTTGCCGGACTTGCATTGCAAATAGCATCCCTGACCGCGCTATCATTTACCAATCCGGACTGGCTGCCCGCCATTTCGGTCGCCTATGTCATGGGGCTTCAGGCGGCATCGGGTGTGGCCAAGGACCTGACCAAGATGTCGAGCAAGTCGGCGATCAAGGTTCTGGTCCCGGCTGACGCCGAAGGCGCGCTTTTCCGTTGGGTGGCACTTCTGACCGGATCGAAGAACGCGCTTAAGGGCATCGGCTTTTTCATGGGCGGTGCGCTTTTATCCTGGCTTGGGTTTTCCGGAGCGCTTCTGGCGATGGCGGCGGGTCTTGCGCTGACACTTACGGCAGTTGCCATCTCGCTCGGTTCTGCGATGGCGGGCCCGGCAGACGCAATGAAGCCGAAATTCCGCGATGTGTTTTCACGCGATCGCAAGATCAATGTCCTGTCGGCGGCCCGGCTGTTTTTATTCGGATCGCGCGATATCTGGTTTGTTGTCGGGTTGCCGGTGTTTCTGGCGTCCGAGCTTGGCTGGAGCCATATCGAAGTTGGCAGCTACATGGCGCTTTGGGTCATCGGCTATGGCTTTATCCAGGCCATCGCGCCCAAGATGTTGCGGGCAAAAACCCGCGAGCCGGATGGCCGGACAGCGCAAATCTGGATTTCGGCCCTGATTGCGGTGTCCGCAATGATTGCCGCCGCCATCACGCGCGATATCGCGCCTGAACTTGCGGTTCTGGGCGGGTTGCTGGTGTTCGGGGTGGTTTTTGCCATCAATTCATCGCTGCATTCCTATCTGATCCTGGCCTATGCCGAGGGCGACAAGGTCGCGATGAATGTCGGGTTTTATTATATGTCGAACGCCATCGGGCGATTGACCGGCACGGTGCTTTCGGGGGTGGCGTATCTTTATGGCGGGCTGGTTGGCTGTCTTGTGACATCGATTGCGTTTTTGACGCTTGCCTGGGTGATCAGTGCCGCCCTGCCATCGCGATCAGATGTGTCAATGCAGGGTTGATTGAAAAAACTTCCTTCGCAGATGCGGGATAAACATCTGAAAAGACTCACAATCCTGTTTCATGAAAATTTAATCGCGCAAAAACCCGTGACAAGACACTGCATATAGGGGTACGATTCCAGTCAACGGTCAATAACTGGACCGCAGGAGGGGTTCCCGAGTGCCGCGAAAAAGCGTCTTAAAACGAGAATTTTCGCCCCCCGGATCGCACATGCAACATGCTGTGACCGGCGGAAACTCCTACCGCCACTTCCATCGCAAGATGAAAATTGAATGCGCGCCTTTCCATGACGGAATGGCGCGTTTTGCTTTTTTGGCAACTTTGTTGAGGTGATCGTCATGGGTAAGCGCGCAGCACGTCGTCGTAACCGTCCGCAACAGACTACTACCAACGTTCATGAGCTGTTTGATGAAAAGAATGCCGACTGGCATCCACTTGGCGAGACAGAGCAGAAAGGACAACGCGATCAAAGCTACCGCCGCAACATCCGCCCGAAAAGCGAGAACCAGGCAGCCCTGATGGAGGCCATCGACAACTTCAATCTGGTGATGGCCCTTGGCCCGGCCGGGACCGGCAAGACCTATATCGCGGTATCAAAAGCTGTCGAGGCCCTTGATAACGGCGATATCGCTCGCATCGTTCTGGCGCGGCCGGCGGTCGAAGCCGGGGAGAATATCGGCTTTCTGCCCGGCGATGTCGAAGCCAAAATGGCCCCGTATCTGCGCCCGCTTTATGATGCGCTCAATGACCGTCTGGGGGCCAAGCGCCTTAAGACTTATATTTCCGATGGCACGATCGAAATTGCACCGATCGGCTATATGCGCGGTCGCACACTTAACAACGCCTTTGTCGTGATCGATGAAGCACAGAACTGCACATACGGGCAGCTCAAGATGCTGGTCACCCGGCTTGGCTGGAATTCAACCATGATCCTGACCGGCGATCCGGACCAGACCGACCTTTTGCCGGAAATGTCGGGTCTTTCGGAAATGTCCGAACGGCTTGAAAATGTTGATGATGTCGCCTGTGTCCAGTTGCGCGACAAGGACATTGTCCGCCATCCATTGGTCGCAAGCATGCTTACCGTTCTGTAACCTCCGATATCGAATTCCGACACAGCAAACCAAAGAAGAAAAAGGCGGGTCTTTCGGGACCCGCCACTTTTTTTGCCAACAGAGATGTTTGGCAGAAATTCTTGGCTTCGCGCCAAATCGCGTAAAACGGGAAATCCTGTCAAGAAAACATATATATTGACGAAAAGTGCAGACCGGACCCAATATCTAGACATCACGGTCCTTCGCGTCGACCACAGAGTTGGTGCGAAGGCTAAGAGGGAATTCGGTGCGTTTGAGCCTTTTTCAAACAAATCCGGAGCTGCCCCCGCAACTGTAAGCGGAGAGTGTCTTTCGCAAAATAACCACTGAAACCCTTCGGGGTTTCGGGAAGGTTGAAAGACGCATTGACCCGCAAGCCAGGAGACCTGCCGTGAGCATGAGTTAACATTCACGGGCGGGGTGTCCCGGTGGAGTGCTTGCGATCTGGCAATTTGTTGCCATCCATCCCTGCATACCTCCGTTTGGCCTTTGCCCCCAAAAAATTGGGGCTAACGATGTCAGCAACTGTCGAAATGGAACGGCCAGCCGTTTCCAATCCATCACCACAATCGCAAACCGAATTCCAAGTCATTCGTCGCAATGGCTCGGTGACCAATTTTGACCCTGCCAAGATCAAGGCAGCACTGACCAAGGCATTCCTTGCCGCAGAGGGCGAAACCGCATCCGGATCGCATCGCGTCCATGACATTGTCGATGCACTCGCCGAACAGGTAACCGCCACCCTTTTACGCCGTGTTGCACCGGGCCATACCCTTCAGATCGAAGACATTCAGGATCAGGTCGAACTCGCCCTGATGCGCAGCGAGCACCACAAGGTCGCACGTGCCTATGTGCTGTATCGCGAAGACCGCGCCCGGGAGCGCGCCAAACTTGAAACACGCAAGAAAAAGAAAAAGCCCGATGCCCCGCTGATCAACGTAACCCAGCCAGACGGCAGCAAGGCACCGCTTGATTTCGACCGCCTGACCACCGTGATTTCAGAGGCCTGCGGCGCGCTTGAAGGGGTCAGCAGCGACCCGATTTTTGAGGAAACGCGCCGCAACCTTTATGACGGTGTGACCACGGATGAGCTGGCGTTGGCCCCGATCATGGCGGCCAGAACCCTTGTTGAACGTGAACCGAACTATGCCTTTGTCAGTGCGCGACTTCTGCTTGATAAACTGCGCGCCGAAGCACTGAGTTTTGTATCGGGCCGCCCGGAACAGGCCACCCAGGCCGAAATGAGCGAACGTTACGCCACCTATTTCCCCGCCGCCCTCAAGGTCGGGATCGAGGCCGGACTGATTGATGGTGAGCTTGCCAAATTTGATCTCAAGAAGATCTCGGCTGCGATCAAGCCGGAACGCGATCTGAATTTCCAGTACTTGGGTCTTCAGACGCTTTATGATCGTTACTTCCTGCATGTCAAAGGATCGCGCTTTGAATTGCCGCAGGCCTTCTTCATGCGGGTTGCCATGGGGCTTGCCATCCGCGAGATCGACCGCGAAGCCAAGGCGATCGAGTTCTATGATCAGCTTTCGACCTTTGTCTTCATGGCATCGACCCCAACGCTGTTTAACGCTGGCACCTGCTGTCCGCAGTTGTCTTCCTGCTTTCTGACAACCGTGCCTGATGACCTTGATGGCATCTTCAAGTCGGTCAAGGATAACGCCCTGCTGGCAAAATATTCCGGCGGGCTTGGCAACGACTGGACCCCGGTGCGCGGTCTTGGCGCACATATCAAGGGCACCAATGGCCAAAGTCAGGGTGTGGTTCCGTTCCTGAAAGTTGCCAATGATACCGCGATTGCGGTCAATCAGGGCGGCAAGCGCAAGGGGGCGGTTTGCGCCTATCTTGAAACCTGGCACATCGATATCGAAGAGTTCCTTGATCTTCGCAAAAACACCGGCGATGACCGCCGCCGCACCCATGACATGAACACCGCCAACTGGGTGCCGGATCTTTTCATGGAACGCGTCATGGCCGAGGGCCCGTGGACCCTGTTTTCACCTGATGACACGCCCGATCTGCACGATCTTTATGGTGCGAAATTCAAGGCCGCCTATGAAGAATACGAAGCCAAGGCCAATAGCGGCCTGATCAGCAATTTTAAAACCGTGCGTGCGGTCGATCTGTGGCGGCGCATGCTGACCATGGTGTTTGAAACCGGTCATCCATGGATCACCTTCAAGGATCCCTGCAATATCCGCTCCCCGCAGAACCATCGTGGTGTGGTGCATTCATCCAACCTGTGTACGGAAATAACTCTGAACACATCGGCGGACGAGGTCGCGGTTTGTAACCTTGGTTCGATCAACCTGATGGCGCATGTGACCGAAAACGGCCTTGACCATGACAAGCTTGCCAAAACGGTAAAAACCGCGATGCGCATGCTTGATAACGTGATCGACATCAATTTCTATACCATCCCCGAGGCACGCTATTCAAACCTGCGCCATCGCCCCGTTGGCCTTGGTTTGATGGGTTTTCAGGATGCCTTGCAGAAGATGGGCATTGCCTATGCCTCAGACCAGGCAGTTGATTTCGCCGATGAAAGCATGGAGGCGATTTCCTATCACGCCATTTCCGCATCCGTAGACCTTGCCGAAGAACGTGGCCGCTATGAAAGCTTTGAAGGGTCGCTTTGGTCGCGCGGTATTCTGCCAATTGATTCCATCGAATTGCTGGCCGAAACACGTGATGAATTGAATGTTGATCGCATCCAGCGTCTGGATTGGGAAACGCTTCGTGGGCGTGTTCAGTCCATTGGCATGCGCAATTCCAACACCATGGCGATTGCCCCGACGGCGACGATTTCCAATATCTGTGGGGTTAGCCAATCGATCGAGCCGGCCTACCGCAACCTGTTTGTCAAATCGAACATGTCGGGCGATTTCACCGTGGTGAATGCGGCCCTTGTCCATGACCTCAAGGAACGGGGTATCTGGGACGAGGTGATGATTTCGGACCTGAAATACTATGACGGCAGTGTTGGGCAGATTGACCGAATCCCCGACGACCTCAAGGCGCTTTATGCCACGGCGTTCGAACTTGATTCGTCTTGGCTGATCGAGGCCGCGGCACGGCGTCAGAAGTGGCTCGATCAGGCGCAATCACTGAACCTGTATATCGCCAATCCGTCCGGCAAGAAGCTTGGTGACCTTTATCGTCTGGCTTGGTTGCGTGGGCTCAAGACCACCTATTACCTGCGCTCAAGCGCCGCAACCCATGTCGAAAAATCAACCCTCAAAGGCACGGATGGCAAACTGAATGCGGTTGGCAACAGTCCGGCTGCAGCAGCCCCAAGCCCGACACCTGCGGCCGTCGTGACAGCATCGCCATCACCAAGCCCGGCAGCGCGTCCATCTGCCGTGGTGGATAGCAAACCAAAAGATGATGACATCACGGGCGGGGAAGTCTGGGGCAAGGCCTGCTCCCTTGACGATCCGGATTGCGAAGCCTGCCAGTAACACCAAAAACGGGAACGAGAACCATGCTTGATTGGGTCGAAGACGAAACCCCTTCTGTAAACAACACCGAAGATGCGGGCAGCGATGCCACCGGCCTTGGCGAGATTGACCGACGCGGCGGTCGCGTTTCGGTCAGCGAAAAGGCGATGATCAATTCACGAGCTGACGTAAACCAGCTTCTGCCGTTGAAATATGGCTGGGCTTGGGAAAAGTATCTCGCCGGCTGTAACAACCACTGGATGCCGACCGAGGTTTCCATGCAGGCCGATATCGCACTTTGGAAATCGCGCGATGGCCTGACCGAGGATGAACGCCGGATGCTGAAACGCAATCTGGGTTTCTTTGCTGCCTCGGAAAGCCTTGTCGCCAACAATATCGTGCTAGCGATCTATCGCCACGTGACCAACCCGGAATGCCGACAGTATCTGCTACGTCAGGCATTCGAGGAAGCGGTTCACACCCATACCTTCCAGTACATTGTTGAAAGCCTCGGCCTTGATGAGGGTGAACTGTTCAACATGTATCGCGAGGTACCCTCGATCACGGACAAGGCTGCTTGGGCACTTGATTACACCAAGCATCTTGATGATCCGAACTTTGCCACGGGCACACCGGAACGCGATCAGGACTTCCTGCGTGATCTTGTCGCGTTCTATGTCGTGTTCGAAGGCATGTGGTTCTACACCGGCTTTGCCCAGATCCTGTCGCTGGGCCGTCGCAACAAGATGGTCGGTATTGCCGAGCAATATCAGTACATCCTGCGTGATGAGAGCATCCATCTCAATTTCGGGATCGATGTCATCAACCAGATCAAGGCGGAAAACCCGCATTTGTGGACGGCTGCGTTCCAGGAAGAAGTGCGTGGCATGTTGGGTGACGCCGCCGAACTTGAAGCTGCCTACGGGCGTGACACCATGCCCAACGGCTTCCTTGGCCTGAATGCCGAGCTGTGTGAACAGTATATGCACTTCATCGCCAACCGCCGCTGCGGCCAGCTTGGCCTGAGCCCGGTCTTTGCCGAAGTGGATAATCCGTTCCCATGGATGTCAGAAGCCATGGACCTCAAGAAGGAAAAGAACTTCTTTGAAACCCGGGTGATTGAATATCAGAACGGTGGTGCGCTGAGCTGGGATTAATCCGAACGATCGCCCCGAAAACCAAACAACGGCTGGCATTGGAAAATGTCAGCCGTTTTCTGTTATTCCAGTCGCGCAAGCCTACTTAGCGCCCCATGGCCGCGACTTCGCCGCCGGTATTATTGACCGGGATGTCATGTTGGCCAGCGCGTTTGGCGCGACCGGTGTGCCAGAATTCCGGATCCTCGGTATAGCCGCTGAATTCATCAAGATGGATGTCTTCGGGCGGCTCGGGATGGATGGTGATATCGAGATCGGGATATTCCGAGCGGATGCTGTCCATCACCTGATGGCAGATGGTGTGCGATTCGCGCATCAGCATGCCGCCATCCATGATCAGCTCGATCTCGGCAAAGCGATGAACACCCGACGAGCGGGTCCGCAGACGGTGAATGCCGATGACAGAGGCGTTTTTCATCGCCAGTTCAATGATCCGCTGACTATCAGAATCGGGAAGTTCCGCATCCATCAGAACCTTGATCGAATGCTTGCCGACCTTGACCGCCGAAATAACAAGGAACCCGGCGACCACCACACCAATCAGCGGGTCGGCCCACAAGAAGCCCGACATGCCCAGAACAAGGGCAAGGATCACCGCCGCATTGGCAAGAATATCACTGGTATATTGCAAAGAATCGGCTTCAACAGCGACCGACCCCGAAACGCGGGCGGCCTTGCGCTGGAGCACGACCAGTCCAAGTGTCATGACCATCGACACCGCCATCATCCAGATGCCCTCGGTCGCGTAGCGCAGCGGCTGCGGATCGAATACCCGAGACGAGGCCTCGGCCACGACAAATACCGCCGCCCCGATCATGAATGCACATTGGAAAAGCCCGGCCAATGGTTCGGCCTTGCCATGGCCAAAGCGATGATCGTGGTCAGCCGGACGCCAGGCAGAACGGACCGCCATGAAATTGACGACTGCCGTTCCGACATCCAGCATGCTGTCGACCATCGATGACAGAAGACTGACGGAATCGGTCAGGAACCAGCCAACGGCCTTGATGCCAATCAGAATAGCAGCAATGACAATGGAGGCCGTCGTTGCACGACGCGCCCACATTTCTTTCTGTGCTATGTCAATGACGGGACATTGACTCATACTTTGTTGACCTCTGGCCTGCCAATACGCTGTCTGACCATCGTTTTATAGCCTGTTTGCGTACAATTTGTAACGCCTATTGCCATATTTTCGCCCGCCTTAGTGCAGCAAATAGCGCATATTTGATATTCCGCAAGGTTTCCAAGCCTTTTTAAAGAGATTATATGTCGCACCGGGCACATAAGAGATAACCTCAGGCCTGCGAGGGACGAGAGACGTTAATATGATTGTAGAGATCGGACATTACGCCCTGATTCTGTCACTTGTGATGGCAGTGGCCCAATCCACCATTCCGTTTCTGGCGGCATCCCGGCGTGATCCGGCGCTTCTGGTTGTCGCCCCGCGTTTGGCGATTGCGTGCTTTGCACTGGTTGCGGCCAGTTTTCTTGCGCTGACCTATGCCTATGTCAGTTCCGATTTCTCGGTCCTGAATGTCCTGAACAACAGCCATACCTCCAAACCGATGATCTACAAGATTACCGGGGTCTGGGCCAATCACGAAGGATCGATGCTGCTTTGGGTATTGATCCTGACCCTGTTTGGCGGCGCGGTTGCGGCATTTGGTCGCAATCTGCCGCCGACCCTGCTTGCGCGCGTTTTGGGTGTGATGGGCCTGATCGGGGCCGGTTTTATCCTGTTTATCGTCCTGACATCCAACCCGTTTGAGCGCGTTTTGAACCCGCCGCTTGACGGGGAAGGCATGAACCCGCTTTTGCAGGATCCGGGCATCGCCATTCATCCGCCGTTCCTTTATCTCGGCTACGTCGGTTTTTCGGTGGCCTTTGCCTTTGCGGTCGCTGCCCTGATTGAAGGCCGGGTTGATCCGGCTTGGGCGCGTTGGGTGCGGCCCTGGACGCTGGCCGCCTGGGTCTTTCTAACTGCGGGTATCGGTCTTGGGTCCTGGTGGGCCTATTACGAGCTTGGCTGGGGCGGCTGGTGGTTCTGGGACCCGGTCGAAAACGCATCCTTCATGCCCTGGCTTGCCGGTACGGCGCTGTTGCATTCGGCCATCGTGGTGGAAAAACGTGATGCACTGAAAAGCTGGACGATCTTTTTGGCAATCCTGGCCTTTTCCTTCTCGCTTTTGGGGACCTTCCTTGTGCGTTCGGGCGCGCTGACATCGGTGCATGCCTTTGCCACAGACCCGACCCGCGGGGTGTTTATCCTGTTGCTGCTGTGCATCACGGTCGGCGGATCGCTTACACTTTATGCATGGCGTGCGCCGTCCCTGAAGGGGGGCGGGTTGTTCCAGCCGATTTCGCGCGAAGGGGCATTGGTCTTTAACAACGTGCTGCTTTCGATCGCAGCCGCCATGGTGTTGCTGGGAACGCTTTACCCGCTGTTGCTTGAAACCATGACCGGCGAGAAAATCTCGGTCGGCGCACCGTTCTTTAACGCGACGTTCGTTCCGATCATCACCCCGGTCATTGTCGCCATGGCGTTCGGTCCACTGATGCCATGGAAACGTGCCGATCTGATGGGTGTGTTTAACAAGCTCAGAATTGCGCTGGCCGCGACCGCCGTGGTCGTTCTGGTTACCCTGTGGCTTGCTGGCGGCCCGGCGATTGCCCTGTTTGGCATGGGGCTGGCGGCCTGGCTGTTTGTCGGATCGATCCTTGAATGGGCGGGGCGCATCAAACTGTTCCGTGAACCGATTGACAACAGCCTGCGGCGTATGCGCAATCTGCCGCGCTCCGCCCATGGGACGATGCTTGCCCATGCCGGTGTGGCAATTGTGGTTGCCGGCATCACCGGATCGCAGGCCTGGACCCAGGAAGCGGTGCAATCGCTTGCGGTTGGGGAAAGTACCGATCTTGCCGGACATACCTTTACCCTGAGCGATATTCGCGAATATCAGGGACCGAACTATGCCGCGCGCGAAGGTGAAATCACCATCACCACGCCGGGCGAACGCACGGTTGTCCTGACACCGGAAAAACGCGTTTACACGGTCGAAGGCATGCCAACGACCGAAGCCGGCATTCAATCGAGCTTCACCGGCGATATCTATGCCGTGATTGGTGATCAGGATGAAAGTGGCAAATGGATCACCAGGTTCTATGTCAAACCGATGATCCCGTGGATGTGGTTTGGCGGACTTGTCATGGTGTTTGGCGGATTGATGTCATTGTCTGACCGTCGCTATCGCATCGGCGCACCGACCCGTTCGCACAAGACCGCCGCCAAAGCGGTTCCCGCAGAGTAAGCCAAGGACAGGAAACACTCATGACCATCTGGATTGTTCTTGGCGCGATTACCCTGCTGCTTGCGGGTTTCATTCTGTGGCCGATTTTCCAAAAAAACAAAGCCTCCACCCAGGATGCTGGCACGGCGTCGTCGACGCCTGAGGGCGAGGATGCCAGCCCGGAAAGCGAACTTTCACGTGACCTTGCGGTGTATCGTGATCAGCTTTCCGAGATTGACCGCGATATCGAGCGTGGTGTTCTGAGCGCTGAGCAGGCCAGTGCAGCCCGGATTGAGGTCCAGCGCCGCATTCTGGCGGCCGATCAGCGGATCAAGAAGCAACAATCAAGCGACGTGGCCCCAAGCACTGCCCCGGCGCGGTCGCCCGTGCGTGCGATTGCCGCAGGCTTTATCGTTCTGTTCATTGCCGGCGGGATTGGGCTTTATCTTGATCTGGGCAACCCGACCATGCCCGACCGCCCGATTGCCAGCCGCGCCGATGAAATCAATGCCATCCGCATGGCGCAAACTGCCGATGAAGACCGCCAGTCGGTGCTGAACCGTGCGGTCAGCGACCTGTCGCAGAAGCTTCTGGAAAACCCGGATGATATCCGCGCATGGGAGTTGCTTGGTGCCAGCCTGATGGCGCTTGGCCGGCCGGAAGAGGCCCAGACCGCGTTCCTTGAAACTGTCAAACGGTCGGGCCGAGACGGGGATTATCTGGCGATGTATGCCGAAAGCCTTGTGCGCGCCAGCAACGGTCAGATCAACACGACCGCGCGCGGGGTTTTGCGCGAAGCCGAACAAACCGATAGCACCGATCCGCGTATCCAGTTCTATCTGGGCCTTGCTGATGCGCAGGAAGGCAATGTTGGCGCCGCCGTTGATCGCTGGATCGCACTTGCCAACGGCGCCCCTGCCGATGCGCCGTGGGTGCCGATGGTGGTCGGGCGGATCAATGAAGCCGCCCTTGCCCAGGGGATCGACATCGAAGGACGTCTGAACCTTGCTGAACGTGCGCCGGGCCCAAGTCAGGACGATATCGCAGCTGCCGAGGAACTGACACCCGAACAGCGTCAGGAAATGGTGATGTCGATGGTCAATGGTCTGGCAGAACGCCTGGAGACAGAGCCGAACGATCCGGATGGTTGGGCGCGTCTGATGCAGGCCTATATGGTGCTGGGTCAGGAAAGCGATGCAAAAGCCGCCTATGAAAAAGCCGGCGAAGTCTTTTCCGACCAGCCGGGACTGGTGGCCCGATTCGATTCACTGGCACGTGAAATCGGCATCTCGACCAACTAAAACGGCATTTGTCGGCAAAAATACCGATAAAAAATGTTTTCGCAGAACACTTTTTCCTGCACTTTTGAGCCATTATATCTCATACATACGGATAATATCTGCAACTTTACTGAAGTCTTATTGAATTGAAGTTCGTGCTGGGGTATGAGAATAAGACTAAAGGATAGATAATAAATAAATCATATATCCGTTTTCAAAGAATATCTGATGCGTCAGGGGGCCATCTTTTTCTTTGGGATCAAGTGTCTGACAGGCTCACGCAAGAAAAGTTGAGGGATGACCAATTTCACTGCGTGGTCACCCGTAAGGATAGCGGATCAACATGCCAGATCAAAACAATGGCGCAAAAAACAACCTGTTGTTGATCGAAGATAATCCGGGTGACGCGCGCCTTGTGCGTGAAGCACTGCGGGAGTTCAAACAACCGGTTGAATTGCATCACGTTAAAGATGCGATCACAGCATTGCAATTCTTGCAGCAGGATGGCCCGTATCGAAATTCGCCGCGCCCGCGCCTGATCCTTCTGGATCTGAATATGCCGCGCAAGGATGGCCGCGAAATGCTGAGCGATATTCGTAATGACCCCAATTGTGCATCCATCCCGGTCATTGTCCTGACCACATCCGGTGCCGAACATGATGTCGATCTATGTTATGCCGCTGGCGCAAACTGCTATTTGCGCAAACCGGTTGATGTGACAGAATTCATCGAGCTGATGAAAATGATCGAATCATTCTGGCTGGGGCTGGCGTTAACCCCCACGCCGTAACCCTCTGCCAGCGAGACTGCCGTGTCCCGCCCAACTTCTGTGTTTTTCCGGTCCTTCGACTTCCCCACGAGCCTGCGGATCGCGCTGCGCGAATTGCGCAAGCCCGGGACCGGGATCGCAATCCTTTTTGCCACACTTGTCTTTGCCACGACCATTCTGGTGCTGAGCGTCAGCCTGACCCAATCGGTGCGTGACGGATTGCGTCAATCCGCCCAACAAACCATCGGCGGCGATATATCGTTGCGACTGTTTCACCGCGCGCCAAGGGACGAAGAAATCAGTTTCCTTGAAACGCTTGGCACAGTTGGCATCAGCATCGAACAACGAGTGATGGTCGGACCATCCAACGATCAGCCACCGGTTCTGTCGGAACTGAAGGCCGTTGATCAGGCCTATCCGCTATATGGCAGCCTCAGCCTTTCACCCGACATTGCGCTTGGTGATGCCCTTGCTGTCAAAGACGGCACTCCCGGCATCGTGGTCGGACCGGAATTGCTTGAAGAAAACGACCTTGAGATTGGCAATCACCTTGATCTGGCCGGTCAACCCTATCAGATCCGCGCCAGCATCACCGCGGAACCGGAACGCACATTCAGATTGTTCTCGCTTGGCCCCCGGGTGATTGTCAGGCTTACGGCCTATCGCGATAATCCGCTTCTGGCGCCAGGCAAGCAGGTTTACTGGTATTTGCGCCTCAAATTGCCGTCGGGCAGCAATCAGACGCCCGAACAGATTATCGCCGCCATTGAGGACCGGTTTCCCCAAAGTGGCTGGCGGATCGTCAATGCCGCGGATGGCGTTCCGGGGCTTGAACGTATTGGCAATTTTGCCTCCGCCTTTGTCAGTTTGATGGGCATCGCCATTTTTGCCATCGCGACAAGTGCGATCCAAAATTCCTTGCGTGCCGACCTTGGCGCAAGACAGTCCCGATTTGCCACCATGCGCAGTCTGGGTGCCCGTCCGCGCGACATCGGTTGGAGTATTATCTGGCTGCTTGGGCTGATCACCGGTGCCGCCATCCTGATCGCGGCGTTGCTGACCGTTGCCCTTGGCATGGTTATCGGACCGATGCTGTTGGGGTCCCTTGGGGTTGCCGTGCAACCGGATTTCTCCGCCAGTCTGATGATTATCGCCTTTGTGTTTGGCTTTGTGGCGCTTGTTGCTGTTAAACCGGTGAGCGATGCCTGCCAGACCTCCCCCGCCTGCCTGTTTCGCCATCAAACCGAAAACTCGCTGGCCTCCCGGTCGACGGGGCTCAAGTTGATTAAAGCCTTGCTGGCGGTTGGTCTTCTTGCCATTGCCGGCGGCCTGATTGATCTGGGCTGGTTTGCCTTCGTCGTGCTGGGACTATTGATCGCCTGTCAGGGGCTGTTTGTCCTGCTTGGTCGCGCGATCCAAATGCTGGCCGGACGGCTTGCGACAAAGCCCCTGTTTGCGCCCAGCCTACGCTTGGCCCTACGCAACATTGCACGGCCCACAGCCCCGACGGTGACCATCACAGCATCGTTTGGTCTGGCCATGGCCTGTCTGTGTGCCGTGTTGTTGTTTGGCGCACTGGCGGGACACCATCTGAAATCGGTATTGCCGTCGCAAACGCCCGATGTGCTGTTTTTTGATATCCCGCCCGCCGAACAAAATGCTTTTCTGGCCAACGCTCAAGGCCATGACGCCTTCAAGACCGCCACACAGATGCCCTTCCTGCACGGGCGTGTAACGCATTTGAATGGTGTGCCCCTGACCCGTGCCGATGTCCCGCGACGCTATCACTGGTTCCTGCGCGGGGATCGCGGAATGTCCTGGACCGATCAGCCAACAGGCGATATGCGCGAAAACCTGATAGCCGAAGGGCAATGGTGGGCCGCCGACAGCGTTAATCAAAACCTTGTATCGCTAGATGCGGGGGTCGCACGGGCTGTCGGCATTACGCTTGGTGATCAGTTGACGCTTAATATCATGGGGCAGCCCTATGAGGTAACGGTCGCCAACCTGCGCCAGATTGATTGGACACAGCTTGGGCTGGATTTTCCGATCGTGCTTTCACCGATGGAACCGGTTTTTGATCACGGCGTGATCAGTTCACTGAACCTGCAAGACGGCGCCCAGCTGCAAACTGCCGTGGCGCCCCTGCTTCAGGCCTATCCAAACATACCGGTGATTTTCGTTAACGAGGTGCTGGCAAAACTGACCCGGTTATTCGAGGGCGTGGTGACAGCCCTGATCGGGCTGACAGCGCTTGCCACCATCGGGTCGATCCTGGTGATCGTGTGTGGGTTGATCGCGCTTCGTCAGCAACAAACCGAAATCCTCGCCATGCTGCGCGCCCTCGGACTGAGGCCAAATCAGATCAACAAGACAGGCGCGCTTGAAACCGGCCTGATGGTGGCAACCGGCGGGCTGGTGGGTGTGCTGACGGGAAGCGCAATTGCCATTGCGGCCGCCCAAGCCATCGGCACAATCAATCTGGTGCAGATCGCCCAAATCGCGGGCCCGATGGCGTTGGTCACTTTCGGATTGGTGCTGTTCATCGGGTTTGCGGGGGGCTGGTTCTTGCAAGCATCATCCTTGCGCGCCCAAACGGGCTGGCGCGGATAGTCTCATTTTGCCTGTAGATAACAAAAAGGCCGCCCCATCAGGACGGCCTTTTTAAATGATTTTCTGAAACCGACGATTAGTTGGTCAGGGCCTGGATCTGTGCACGGGCCACGTCGAGCGCGCGCTCGGCATTGGCTTTGTCGTGTGCAGTCTCGGCAGTCTTGAGGTCGGCTTCTGCCGCTTCAAGACGGGCCTGCGCTTCGTCAGCTTTCAAATCGGAAACCGGAACCGCTTCTTCTGCCAGAATGGTGCAACGCTCGGGATTAACCTCTGCAACACCGCCAGCAACGAAGATACGTTCGGAAACCTTACCACCTGCATAGATGTCGATGACACCCGGACGAATGGTCGAGATCATCGGCGAATGCTTCGGCAGCACACCAAAATTCCCGTCCGTGCCCGGAACAACGACCATCTCGACCGGCTCAGATTTGAGCAGGGCAGACGGTGAAACAAGTTCCAGTACAGTCGTATCAGTCATGACAATCCTCGCTCCTTAGCCGGAGGGGGACCAAAGCTGCCTTAGGCAGCTTCGGCCATCTTCTTGGCTTTTTCGATGGCTTCTTCGATGGTGCCGACCATGTAGAATGCCTGTTCCGGCATGTGGTCATATTCACCAGCGCAGATCGCCTTGAATGCCTTGATGGTGTCTTCGAGCTGAACGAACACGCCCGGAGTACCGGTGAAGACCTCTGCAACGTGGAACGGCTGCGAAAGGAAACGCTGGATCTTACGGGCACGTGCCACGACCAGTTTGTCTTCTTCCGAAAGCTCGTCCATGCCGAGGATGGCGATGATGTCCTGCAGACCTTTGTAGGTCTGAAGAACACGCTGAACTTCACGTGCGGTCTCGTAGTGTTCCTGACCGATAACGCCCGGATCAAGAGCACGCGAGGTGGAGTCAAGCGGGTCAACTGCCGGGTAGATGCCGAGCTCGGCAATCTGACGGTTCAGCGTGGTCGTTGCATCAAGGTGAGCAAACGAGGTTGCCGGTGCCGGGTCAGTCAAGTCATCGGCCGGGACGTAAATTGCCTGAACCGAGGTAATGGAACCTTTTTTGGTCGAGGTAATACGTTCCTGCAGCGCACCCATGTCGGTTGCCAGCGTCGGCTGATAACCCACAGCAGACGGGATACGACCGAGAAGTGCGGACACTTCCGAACCAGCCTGGGTGAAGCGGAAGATGTTATCGACGAAGAACAGAACGTCCTGGCCTTCTTCATCACGGAAGTATTCCGCAAGGGTCAGACCGGTCAGAGCAACACGTGCACGGGCTCCCGGGGGTTCGTTCATCTGGCCATAGACCAGTGCCGCTTTGGATTCGCCTTCCGGATTGATAACGCCCGATTCCATCATCTCGTGATAGAGGTCGTTACCTTCACGGGTACGTTCACCAACACCGGCGAAGACCGAGTAACCACCGTGGCCTTTTGCCACGTTGTTGATCAGTTCCATGATAAGGACGGTTTTACCAACGCCCGCACCACCGAACAGACCAATTTTACCACCTTTGGTGTACGGCGCGATAAGGTCGATGACCTTAATGCCGGTAACCAGAATTTCGGTGTCGGTTGCCTGATCGACGAAGTCCGGTGCTTCACGGTGGATCGGCGCGGTTTTGGTCGCTTTGACTTCACCACGTTCGTCAACCGGCTCACCGATAACGTTCAGAATACGACCCAAGGTTTCCGGACCAACCGGAACCGAGATCGCGTCACCGGTATCGATGACTTCCTGACCGCGCTTCAGACCTTCGGTGGTGTCCATTGCGATCGTACGAACCGCATTTTCACCAAGGTGCTGTGCAACTTCAAGAACCAGGCGCTGACCGTTGTTGTCAACATGCAGCGCATTCAGAATGGGAGGCAGTTCGCCGTCGAATTTAACGTCGACGACGGCGCCCATTACCTGGGAAATTTTCCCCGCCTTCTTGTTCGCCATAGGTATTGTCTCCTGCTCGGACAAAGCTATCCGTTAACTTCCTGCGACCCGCTTACAAAGCCTCGGCGCCGGAAATGATTTCAATCAGTTCGTTGGTGATCTGAGCCTGACGTGAGCGGTTATACTCGATGCTCAGTCGGTCGATCATGTCGCCGGCATTGCGGGTTGCGTTATCCATCGCGGACATACGCGCGCCGTGTTCAGATGCACTGCTTTCAAGCATTGCACCGAAGATCTGGACGCCAACGTTACGCGGCAGCAAATCAGCCAGAATGGCTTCTTCGGACGGTTCGTATTCGTAAACCGCAGAAGAACCGGTTGCTTCTTCCTCACCGTCAACTTCTTCACCCGCGAACGGGATCAGCTGCTGAGCGGTTGCCACCTGCGAAATCGCGGACACGAACTTGTTGTAGAAGATCGTGCAGACGTCGAATTCGCCTTCGTCGTAAAGCGCCAGAACCTTGTCTGCCACCTCGGTTGCAGAGGAGAAATCAATCCCCTTCTTGCCCTCGATGCCAGTATACCGGGCGACAATATTGTCACCAAATTCACGCTTGAGCGCATCTGAGCCCTTGCGGCCAACGCAGATGATTTTAACGGTCTTGCCTTCGCCCTTAAGAGCGAGGGCCTTGAGTCGAGCCGCTTTCACGATCGATGCGTTAAAACCACCGCAAAGGCCACGGTCAGCGGTGAAGACGACGAGCAGATGCACATCGTCCTTACCGGTACCGGCCAGAAGCTTCGGAGCCCCTTCGTTGCTGCCGACGGCAGTTGCAAGACGGCCCAGCATCGTCCCCATGCGTTCTGCATAGGGACGGGCTGCTTCCGCTGCATCCTGTGCACGACGGAGCTTGGAGGCTGCCACCATCTTCATCGCCGAGGTAATCTTCCTCGTCGATTTGACGCTGGCAATGCGCGAGCGCAGATCCTTCAAACTAGCCATTGCGTTTCCTCCTTCGCCTAAGTTTCAGTCTTACGCGAAGGTTTTCGCGAACTTGTCGAGGAACGCTTTCAGCTTGCCTTCTGTCTCATCAGACAGTTTCTGCTCGGTGCGGATCGCATCGAGGATATCAGCGCCAGCCGAACGAATTTCGGACAGGTACTGTTCTTCGAAGGCGCGGATCTTGGTTACCGGAACATCATCCAGGTAGCCTTTAACACCAGCATAGATCACAACAACCTGCTCTTCGACCTTGAGCGGCGAGTACTGCGGCTGCTTGAGCAGCTCGGTCAGACGTGCGCCACGGGCCAGAAGTTTCTGGGTCGCCGGATCGAGGTCCGATGCGAACTGAGCGAATGCTTCCATCTCACGATACTGCGCGAGTTCCAGCTTGATCGAGCCGGCAACCTGCTTCATCGCTTTGATCTGTGCGGACGAACCAACACGCGAAACCGACAGACCAACGTTCACAGCCGGGCGTACGCCTTTGTAGAACAGGTCGGTTTCAAGGAAGATCTGACCGTCGGTGATCGAGATCACGTTGGTCGGAATAAACGCGGAAACATCGTTACCCTGGGTTTCAATGACCGGAAGTGCGGTCAGCGAGCCAGCGCCGTTTTCGTCATTCATCTTCGCAGCACGTTCCAGCAGACGGGAGTGCAGATAGAAGACGTCACCCGGGAATGCTTCACGTCCCGGCGGGCGGCGAAGCAGCAGCGACATCTGACGATAAGCAACAGCCTGCTTGGACAGATCATCATAGAAGATGGTTGCGTGCATGCCGTTGTCACGGAAGTACTCACCCATTGCGCAAGCAACGAACGGTGCGATGAACTGCATCGGCGCCGGGTCGGATGCGGTCGCAGCAACAATGATGGTGTTTTCCATCGCGCCGCGCTCTTCAAGGACCTTAACAACCTGTGCAACGGTCGAACGTTTCTGGCCAACTGCAACATAGATGGAGAACATCTTGTCGCTGTCGGATTTCGCTGCATCGTTCACCGGCTTCTGGTTCAGAATGGTGTCAACGATGATGGCGGTTTTACCGGTCTGACGGTCACCAATGATCAGCTCACGCTGGCCACGGCCAATCGGGATCAGGGAGTCAATCGACTTGATACCGGTCTGTACCGGCTCATGAACCGATTTACGCGGAATGATGCCCGGTGCCTTGACGTCGGCAAGGCGACGTTCTTTGGCAGCAAGGTCACCCTTGCCGTCGATCGGGTTACCCAGACCGTCAACAACGCGACCCAGAAGTTCTTTACCAACCGGAACGTCAACGATGGCGCCAGTACGTTTAACCTGGTCACCTTCCTTGATCGAACGGTCAGAACCGAAGATCACGACACCGACGTTGTCTTCTTCGAGGTTAAGGGCCATGCCCTTAATGCCACCCGGGAAGTCAACAAGTTCACCAGCCTGGACGTTGTCCAGACCGTAAACACGGGCAATACCGTCACCGACGGACAGAACCTGACCGACTTCGGCAACTTCGGCTTCAGCACCAAAATTGGCAATCTGATCCTTGAGAATAGCGGAGATTTCCGCGGCGCGGATTTCCATCACGCAACCCCTTTCATAGCGAGCTCGAGCTTCTGCAGTTTAGTACGAAGCGAGGCATCAAAAACCCGGGAACCGACCTTGACGACAAGACCGCCAAGAACAGCCGGATCAACTTTAAGGTCCACTTTGACAGTGGCGCCGACAACTTCTTTGAGAGCGCCGGTAACGGCTTCGATTTGCTCTTTTTTCAGCTCATTTGCCGAGGTCACCTGTGCGGTAACTTCGCCCTTGTGAGCCGAGAGCATGGAAAGGTAGGAATCGATGACATCCGGCAGGGCAAACAGACGACGCTTCTGAGACAGAAGTCCTACGGTCTTCTTGGTCAACTCGGAAACGCCGAGTTTATCCAGAAGAGCCGCCATCGCCTTGGCCTGCACGTCCCGGGAAATCACGGGACTGCGGAGTACATTCCGGAGGTCATCGCTGTCTGCGATGGCCTGGTCGAGCAATTCAAGATCGCTTTTGACAACATCAAGCTGGTTGGCCGAATTGGCCAAGTCAAACAGTGCTGTGGCGTAGCGCCCTTGGAGCCCGGTCGCGGCAGTATTTTGGGACACCGGTGAAAGCCCTCAATTCTGGTTATGAGAACGACTCGGATACGTATAAAAAAATGATCCCCCGAAAGGGTTTCCTTCCGGGAAGCGAGCGTTTGGTATCACATGTCCTTGGAGGGGGCAACCCCCGCGCAAGCGCAATTGCGCGCTCTTTTCCATTCTTTGGCAAAGATGGGCCAAAACACCCCGAAATCGCCCATTTTTAAGGCAGGCTTACAACTATTTTATAACACGCCCGCAATCGCCGATCCGCTCCGAAGGTTAACGAATTCCTGATTCCGGCGACGAATCCCCCAAAACGGGACCAATCGCGCGATCCTTGAGCAAAAACAGCGTGGAAACCCGCCCCGACTGTGACCGAGGTCACGTTATTTTGGCCGAAATGACACAGCAATCATCGATATGGGTCGTTTGGGGTTCAGCTCAGGCCGGCCAACCAGACAGACCTTCACGGGTGCTGAGCTCAACAAAGGACGCACGAGACGTGATGCGTTCGACATATTGGCGCAAGGTCGGCCTATCGATGGCAGAGCACGGCATCTTGCGCGACCAGCGCATCAGCATGACAGCCAACATGTCGACCATCCCGAATTGATCGCCCAGCAAATACGCGCCGTTTTTCAGCAGGCGGGCTTCGAAATCATCCCACACGCCACCGATCCGTTTTTCCGCCAGCGCCTTGACCGCACCGGCCCCGTCGGGATCGCCATCCTTGGCAGCATAGAGCCAGTCTCGCATCGCAGGCATCAGGGTATTGGCAATATAAATCGCAAACTGCAGCCATTCGGCTCTTTTGGGACTCGCTGGTTCGGGCGCAAGCCCACTTCCGGAATGCCGTTCTGCCAACAGCATCATCAAAGCAACGGTTTCGCCATATGCAGTGCCATCAATGATCAAAGTCGGCACGCGCCCGGTCGGGTTGAGCTGAAGGTAATCGGGATTGCGTTGTTCACCGTTTTCAATATCGACCAGAACAGCCTCGAACGGCACACCATGTTCGATCAGCATCCAGTGCACTGCCATGCTGGCAGTTCCGGGTGCGTAAAAAAGCTTATAGGTCATGAGAGGCAATCTCGGTGCTGTTGGTTGGGCATGCGGGAGGCGATCAAATGACCTTAGTGATTTCCTGTCTCTGTATCCAGTACCACCTGAAAACCCGCAAGCACTGCAAAACCCACAAGATTCTATTCGTGATGGCGCACAAGATGCCGTATCATTTCCCGACCACCAACCATGCGAACCGGGATGCCCGTGCCATATCGCCTCGGACGAGCCTTTCGATCAGAAAACTTTCTGATCTGTATCTTGATGCTGCTGGCCCTGATGTTCTCTCAAGGCAAACAGTCGCTGGCGCGCACCCTGATTATCGAGGGGCTTGAAGAAGAACCGCTTAAATGGATGGGGCATGAAGAACCCAAAGGCATCGATATCGACATCATGACCGAGGTCCTCAATACCATGGGGATCAGCGATTATGTCTTTCGTTTTGTCGATACCGGCAGCCGATTGCTGCACAATGCGCGCAATGGCAGATCAGATATCATCCTGACCCTGTCGATGAGCGACAAACGCGCCAAGTACCTTATATATCCGGACGAAGCCCATCTGTTGCTTGATTGGCGCTTTGCCGTCCGGGCCGAGGACAAGGATGCCATCCGGTTTGAAGAATTTTCCGACCTGTCACGGGTGCGGATCGGGGCGGCGGCCGACTATTCCTATACCCCTGCATTCTGGAATTCGGGTCTGGATATCCAGACGGTGGCGCGCGGTGATCTTTTGATTCCGATGCTGCTGCAAAAGCGTTTTGATGCGGTGCCGGTCAATTACCTGAATACCATTTATGACAGCCTTGAGAATCGCTATCGCGACAAGCTGGCCTTCCTGTATCCGCCGCTGCGCCGGGCACCCTATTATAATGTGTTCTCACGGGCGTCCGACTATCCGGGCAAGGATATGTTTCTGGCCGAATATGACAAAATCATCCGCGAGATGCGCGATGATGGTCGCTTGCTGGAAATATTTGAACGCTATCTTGGCGCGGACGGCTACGACTGGTGGCAGTCGCAATATTCGCAGTAAGCGCCCTGAAGGAAATCCACCTTACATAAAGCTGTAGGGATCAATATCGACCTGCACCCGGACACTGCCCGGCGTCTTGACCTTTGACAGCCAGTCATGGATCAACGCCTGCATCTTGACCGACTTGTCAGCCCGGATCATGAAGCGCCGGCGGTAGCGTCCCCGCAACAGCGAAAGCGGTGCCGGGGCCGGTCCCAATACCATCAATCCATCCCCACGCGGGGCGGCACGACCAATCCGCCAGGCGGCTTCATCGACCTCGTTTTCTTTTTTGCCACTTATTATAAGGGCGGCCAGGCGACCATGCGGCGGCATGCCATGGGTCATGCGCTGGGACAGCTCCACCTCGTTAAAGGCATCACGATCCCCTGCGGCAATCGCTTTGATCACCCGGTTGGCCGGATCCGCGGTTTGCAGGATTACCGTGCCAGGTCGATCCCCGCGCCCAGCACGCCCGGCCACCTGGGTCAGCAATTGATAACTGCGCTCTGCCGCGCGCAAATCACCACCGGCCAAGCCAAGATCGGCATCAACCACGCCGACCAGGGTCAGCATCGGGAAGTGATAGCCCTTGGCCAAAATCTGTGTGCCGATCAGAAGATCGACTTCGTGATTATGCACCCGCTTGATCAGTTCGGCCGCGGCCTTGGGTCCCATGATGTTATCGGATGTCGCGACCTCGACCCGGATATCGGGGAAGGTTTCAACCGCTTCCTCATAAAGGCGTTCCACCCCCGGCCCGCAGGGCGCCAGCTTGCCCTCTGCCCCGCAGGATGGGCAGACTTCCGGCGCCTTGGACTGATAACCGCAGTGATGGCATTGCAATTTGCCCCATGCCCGATGTTCAACCAGCCAGGCCGTGCAATTCGGACACTGAAAGCGATGACCACAGGCGCGACAGAGTGTCAGCGGTGCGTAGCCACGCCGGTTCAGGAACAACATCGCCTGCTCACCACTGGCAAAGGTTTCTGCCAGACGTTTTTTAAGCGTCGGGGTAATCCAACGATTGCGTTCGGGTTTGTCCTGACGGATATCGATGATCTCGACACTGGGCAATACGGCCGCACCATGACGACTGCCAAGCTGGACGCGCTGATAGCGCCCGGCCTCGACATTGGCCAGCGTTTCAAGCGACGGCGTCGCAGAGGCCAGAACGACCGGGATATTGCCCAGATGCGCGCGCGTCACCGCCATGTCGCGCGCGTGATACATCACCCCGTCTTCCTGCTTGAAAGCGTGTTCATGTTCCTCATCGACCACGATCAGACCAAGATCGTGATAGGGCAAAAACAAAGCCGACCGTGCCCCGACAACCAACCGTGCCGAGCCATCGGCCACCGCCCGCCAGGTATCACGTCGGCGCGCCTGCCCGACTTCGGAATGCCAAAGGGCCGGCTCCACCCCGAACCGGTCGCGGAAACGTTGCAGCCACTGGGCCGAAAGCGCGATTTCCGGCAACAGGACGACAACCTGCTGCCCCTTTGCCAAGGCGGCACGGACCGGCTCAAAGTATACCTCGGTCTTACCCGACCCGGTGACACCATCCAGCAAAGTGCAGGAAAACCCGCCCTGCTCCAGACGGGCGCACAGCGCATCGGCGGCCTCGTTCTGTTCCGTCGACAAATCGGGGCGCGGAATATCAAGATCGGGGGCGTCAAACGGCGATGGTGGGGTAACCATCAAGCGCTGCACGGCACCTGCTTCGACCAAGCCTTTAACAACGCTGGCCCCGACACCGGTTTCACGCAGGATATCGCCCTGCTCCATCGGTGGATGGTCGGCCAGAAAAGCCAGAACCCGTTTGCGCGGCGGCGTCATGCGCAGGCCTGAAACGTCAAATTCCGGGTTCAGGGTAAAACGAAAGATCGGTTTGGGGGCCTCAAGCGCGTCGGGCACGCTCATCGCCATGCGCAAAACTGCCCCCTGTGGGGCCATGGTATAGGCCGAGACCCAGTCAATGAATTTGCGCGTCACGTCATCCATGGGGGGCGTTGGCAACACACCCAGAATTTCGCGCAGTTTGGCGGGATCAACATCGCCCTTGGCATCGCCCCAGACGACGCCGCGCTGGGTTTGTCGGCCCAATGGAATTTCAACGAAATCGCCCGGTGCAACCGACACACCTTCGGGCACCAGATAGTCATAGGGGCCAGCCAAAGGCAGGGGCGGCAGGACGCTCACGGTCTGGGCGGTTACCTCAAAGGCCGGATCATTCGCAAACAAATTTCCAGAGGTGGCCTTTGCGGCACTCATATATTATAAACCCCGTGAGGTTGCCCATCCGACCGGTGCCCTTTCAGGATCGCCAGCTACAGGGCACAAGAAAATAACGGTCCCACAGCAAGGATCTGGTTCCGTCATCAGATGATCCAGAACCTAGCAGCTAACCGCATCATTGAACAACAGGTCCTAAACAGGAATTCCAATGAAGTTTTTCATCGATACCGCTGACATCGACGCAATCCGCGAACTGGCCATGTCCGGCCTTGTGGACGGTGTCACCACCAACCCCTCGCTGGTAGCAAAGTCTGGCCGACCGTTTCTCGAACTGATCAAGGAAATTTGTGACGTTGTCGACGGCCCGGTCAGCGCAGAAGTTGCTGCGACCGATTACGAAACCATGGTTGCCGAAGGCCGCAAGCTTGCCAAGATCGCCGACAATGTCGTCGTCAAGCTGCCGCTGACCGCTGATGGTCTCAAGGCTTGCCGCACTTTCACCGACGAAGGCATTCAGACCAACGTCACGCTGTGCTTCTCGGTTGGTCAGGCCATTCTGGCTGCCAAAGCCGGTGCGACCTATGTTTCGCCGTTCGTTGGCCGTCTGGATGACATTTCCTCTGATGGCATGCAGCTGATTGCCGACATCGTTGATGTTTATGGCAACTACCCGAACTGGACCACCGAAGTGCTTGTTGCTTCGGCACGTGGCCCGCAGCATGTTGTCGACTCGGCCCGTCTCGGTGCTGACGTTGTCACCATCCCGCCGCAGGTTCTGGGTCAGCTGACCAAACACCCGCTGACCGACAAAGGCCTTGAAGCCTTCCTCGCCGATTGGGAAAAAACCGGCCAGTCGATCCTCTGATTTTGGATCGCTGATCGCGATAAACATATAAAAACCGGCATCGCGTGCGGTTTTTAACATGCATTTAACCCGGCAGCCCGCATTGTGGCAGCCGGGTTTTTTGTTTCTCACTTTTCAAGCCGGAACCGATGGAAAAGACAGCTTTGCGCGCCGATGATGTCGCGGACTACCTTGCCGAACATCCCGAATTCTTCACCACGCGCCCGGACTTGCTTGAAAGTCTTGATCTGCCGATGCGCGAACTGGGCAATGGCGTTGCCGACATGCAGCAATATGTCGTCGCCCGCCTGCGCGACGAGCGCGAAAAGCTGCGCGGGGCCACCAGCGAGCTGATCAATATTTCCAAATCCAACCTCGAAACCCAAAGCCGCATTCACCGTGCGGTTCTGGCTTTGCTTAACGCACGCGGGTTTGAAACCTTTGTCGAGGCCTTACAAGACCTTGTCCCCGAACTGCTCGACCTTGATGCCATCGCGCTGTGTTTCGAGGAATGCAACGAAGCGCCGGTGCCAAGCTGTGATGGCCGGGTCCGTCGCCTGGTCGCCGGTGCAGTTGATCAGGTTCTTGGCGAAGAACAGGATGTCTGGCTTCTGCCTGATGATGCCGGGGATGAGGCGATTTTTGGCCCGAAGGCATCTGATATCCGCTCTGCCGCGATTGTGCGTCTGGCACCGTTTTATGGCGATCCGGTCGGGCTTGTTGCCTTTGGCGTCAAGGAACCCGATTATTTCAGCCCGGCACAGGCCAATGACCTGATCATGTTCCTGGCTTCTGTCATCGAGTTTGGTGTGCGCCGATGGTTGACCCAAACGGTCTGACCGCCATCACCCTACCAAACGATGTGCGCGACGCCATTGCCGACTGGCGTGGCTGGCTTGCCGATGAGCGCCGCGCGTCTGAGCACACCACGGAAAACTATCTGGCCGATCTTTATGCCTTTTTGGGGTTTGTCAAAGACCATCTTGGCGATGCCCCGACGCTTCGCGATTTGCTGCGTCTGAACCCGCGCGATTTTCGAAGCTGGCTGGCCCGGCGCAGCATGGATGGTATGGCCAGGACGTCTACGGCGCGTGCACTTTCAAGCTTGCGCAATTTCTATCGGTTTTTGGAACGGTCCGGGCGCGGGCAGAATGCCGCCGTGCAGTCGATCCGCAACCCGCGCCTGCCGCAATCAACACCGAAGCCACTCGCCCCTGATGATGCGATGGCGGTGCTTGAAAATGCCGATGCCTGGCAGGATGAGCCGTGGCTTGGCAAACGCAACCTCGCGCTTTTTACCCTGCTTTATGGCTGCGGATTACGTATTTCCGAGGCGCTGGATTTGAACGCCAATCAACGCCCGACCAGGGATTCGATGGTGATCACGGGTAAGGGCAACAAGCAGCGCCTTGTCCCGGTTCTGCCCATCGTGCGCAACGCGATCGAGGATTATATCCACAGTTGCCCGTTTGCACCCAATGGCGATGACCCATTGTTCCTTGGTGCGCGCGGCAAACGCCTTGTCGCACAGGTCGCACAACGCGAAATGCGCAAGGTGCGCGAACTTTTAAACCTGCCCGATACCGCCACCCCGCATGCGCTGCGCCATTCCTTTGCCACGCATCTTTTGGCCGGGGGCGGTGATTTGCGCACCATTCAGGATTTGCTGGGCCACGCATCACTTTCGACCACCCAGCGTTATACCGCGGTTGATACCGAACAATTGATGGCGGTTTATAACGGCACCCATCCGCGTGCCCGGCGCTAAAGCCCACGTCGGAACCGCTTGGCGGGGCCGCGCGTTAAAACCAGATAAATCACCCTTTTTGTCCCACAAGAAGAAACAGAAGCCTCATGAAGCTCTTTCGATCCCGCCGCTTTGATGCCAGCCATCGCCACCGCCAGATTTACAGCGCGTATGAGATCGCCTATTCGGCCGTCGACCTTCTGGCTGCTGTGCTGTTCATTGTCGGAAGCTTTTTGTTTCTCGATAATGAAACAGTCAAGGCGGGGACGTGGATGTTTATCATCGGGTCGGTGTTCTTTGCCGCCCGCCCAGCCGTGCGTCTTGCGCGTGAGCTGCATTTGGCCGGATTGGGCGAAGGGGATGAGGAAGACGATACCGAAACCTCGCCGGCGGCCAGCAGTTCCGGTTCCTGATCCTCATTTGAGAAAATTTCAGTTCCTTGCGATCCCGGTTCGCCCTTAGACTGCGGACAAACAATTGATACGCCCGGAGGAAATCCATGATTCTGCGTTCGAGTGGTCCGTCGCCGTTTGGCCGGAAAGTTAAAATCGTTGCCAAGATGCTTGGCATTTATGACCAACTGACCGTCGAAATGTCGAACACCAACGACCCGGCTGATACCCTGCGCCAGCAAAACCCGCTGGGTAAAATCCCGATTCTGATTCTTGATGATGGCCGCAAGATTTTCGATAGCCGTGTGATCTGCGAATACCTTGACGCGCAGGTCGACGGCACCACCCTGCATCCGACCGAAAGCGATGCCCACTGGGAAGCCTTGACCCTGCAGGCACTTGGCGATGGCATTGTCGATGCATCGATCCTGCAGGTCTATGAAACCCGCATGCGCCCGGACGACAAACGCCATGACGACTGGCTGTCCTATCAGGCTGATAAGGTCAAACGGTCGCTGGATCATCTGAGTGCCAATGCGCCTTCCCTCGAAGGGGATCTGACGATTGGCCATGTCTCGATTGCCTGTGCGCTGGGTTATCTTGATCTGCGCTTTGATGGCACATGGCGTGAAAGCTATCCGACGCTGGTCAGCTGGCTTGAAACCTTTGACGCGCGCGTTCCGGCCTTTGAGGCCACCAAATTTGTCGCCTGATTTGCGATCCATTGGCGCAAGTTGGCACAACCCCGCTTGCGCCAAGGAGCAAAGCCGTTAAATCAAGTGCTTACCCACGAAAAAACAACCCGGAGCCTTTTATACAATGTCCCGTCTGAACAGCGTTATCCGCCGCCTTCAAGCCCAACGCGATTGCCTGAATGCGGCCGCCGAAATGATCAAGGATCAGGACGGGATCGTGCTTGAAGTCGGGCTTGGCAACGGGCGCACCTTCGATCACCTGCGCGAAATCATGCCAGACCGCGAGATCTTCGTTTTTGATCGCCAGATCGCTGCCCACCCGAAATGCATCCCCGATGATGATCATCTGTTCCTTGGCGATATTTTTGAAACCCTGCCCAAGGCGGTCGAGCGTTTCAAAGGCAAGGTCACCCTTGTGCATTCCGATGTCGGCACCGGCGATGAGGATCTTAATGCCAAGATCGCATCCTTTATCGGATCGACCCTGCCGCCGGCATTGATGAAGGGGGCGATTGTCGCATCCGATCAGAAAATCGATGTGCCGGGCACGATTGCTGAGCCACTTCCAGAAGGCGTTCCAAAAGATCGCTATTTCTTCCGTCGTTATCAGGGCTAATATCCTGCCCTGCATCGGTTCTGTTTCGGCGGAACAAGTTTTAGCATCTTAGGAAGTCGTGCCGTGGCCACCGCAAACGCCCCCTCACCCAGTGGAAGTCAATTGTCCGAAGCACAGGACTTTCTGGCCAATTATCCTGATGTCGAGGCCATCGACATCATCCTGACCGACTTTCACGGGATAGGCCGGGGCAAGACGATCCGGCGTCACGAACTCGAAAGCATCTATAAATCCGGGCGCGGCCTGCCAAGCTCGATCTTCGGGCAGGATGTCAGTGGCGAGGATGTTGATGATTGCGGCCTTGTGCAAACCGGTGGCGGCGGGGATTGCCGATGCTGGCCGGTGCCGGGCACGCTTGGCTATCTGCCCCATACCGGGCGCGGGCAGCTTCTGATTGCGATGTATGAAGAAGATGGCGCGCCACATGACGTGGACCCGCGCAATGTGTTTGGCGCACAGGTCAAACGTGCCGAAAAGCTTGGCTTCTATCCGATGGGCGCGTTCGAGCTTGAATTTTATCTGGTCGATCAGGCGCCGGATGCCCAGGGGCTTTATCACCCGGCCTCCTATGCCATCACCAAACGGCGCAGCAAATTGCGCAACACCATGTCCGTCGATGAGATTGACGAGATGTCGCCGCTTTTTGATGCGGTCTATGACGGGGCGAAGCATCTTGATCTGACGCTGGAAACCCTGATTTCGGAATATGGTCCGGGCCAGTATGAAATGACCATCCGCTATCGCGATCTGATGCGGGCAGCCGATGACGTGATCATCGCCAAACGCCTGATCCGCACGGTGGCACGGCGCTTTGGCAAGGAAGCCGTGTTTATGCCCAAACCATTTGGCAATGAAGCCGGATCGGGCATGCATTTGCATCTGTCCCTTGCCGGCCCGGATGGCAACAACCTGTTTGCCGACGAGCCGGACGGATCGCTAAGCCCGCTTATGCTGCATGCCATTGGTGGCATTCGCGGCACGATTGGCGAAACCATGTTGCTCCTCGCCCCGTTCATGAATTCCTGGCGGCGCTTTGCATCAGCGATGTATTCACCGGCCTCCGATGACTGGGGTGTTGAAAACCGCACCGTGGCGCTCCGCGTACCCGGCACACCGGGCAAAACGCGCCATTTCGAACACCGCATTGCCGGTGTCGATGCCAACCCCTATCTGGTCGCGGCCGTGACCCTTGGCGCGGCCCTTGACGGCATCGAAGGCAAAATCGACCCGGGCAAACCGTGCGAAGATGAAATCGGCGAGGCAAAGGCCCCCAACGACCTGCCGCGTCATTGGCTGGATGCGATTGATCAGTTTGGCGCATCCGAGTTCAACAAACGCACGCTTGGCGAACGCTTCCACACGGCATTTACCAAAATCAAGCAAGCCGAATACGAACAGATGGCGCTCAAGGTTTCGGCGGCAGAGTGGGAATATTACGGGTTTTCTGTCTGACCCCTATTCCCGTCCTGTTCTGAACGTGAACGATATTCCTCTTCACATCACCTTTAATCACTCATAATTGGGCAAAAGGGAATCCCTGCTCGGACTCCTTCGTTTTGCGCAATCCAATATTTGATCGGCTAAAACTTAGCGGAGGCGATTACCATGACCTTTAATAGTAGAAGTTTCGATGACCTTGATGCACTCTATTCAAGAATTCGAGAGGGAAACCGAGAAGCAATTATCGGAAATGATATCGTTGTCGACCCTCTGCCATTACCCGGCGAGCTTCGCTGGGGAATAAGCACTGTTTTCCGGCCAAAACTGAGCGCTGAACTTTGGGAAGATATCTCTGATCTCCGAAAAACCTTGGGCAATGCCCATGCGGCGTATGACCAAAGCAGTGTTCATGTCACAGTCCGTTCTAATGAGGGCTTCCGCCCAAACATCGCCGATGGCGATCATGATGTTGACGGATACGCTGAAGCTATGAAGGCTGTTATAGAGGACCACGCACTGTTCGAGGTCACATTCAAAGGTTTAATTGGAGTTAGAACTGGTGTGCTACTTTGCGGGTACCCGCATTTTGACTTAATTGAACTTAGGAGGAAATACTTCCTCGAGCTGGAGGCTCGGAACCTTATTCGCCCAGGACCAGAGCCTACTATCGAGAAACTACGAAATACTTGTCACGCCAGCATGATCATGTTTTCTGAGCCACTCTCTGACCCAAAGAAGTTCGCGTCGCACCTTGATAAATTAGTAAATAGAAACTACGGCACAGTAGCGATCGATACATTCGATATTGTGTCTTACTCACGCACACTCAGCCATATTAAGACTGCAACACATGCTACAGTTCCGGCAGGCCCGGTAGAGCCTGGGTAACCCACATGATGTTAGCGTCAGTAGCTTAGATCCAAACCAAGGAAATTGCTGAGCGCAAGCGTGATGCCGCCAACAGCCATAAGGGCGAGCACGAAAAGGCCTGTTACCTTGGCGCTGGCGCGCAGGACGGCTTGCCTGCCGTACTTTTGGCCCTGGTCGTAATGCCATTTGATGGCGAAAAACATCGCGATAAGCAGTGCGGCAGCTTTAAACGTGCCAAAGGCGATCGGGACCCAATCCATATTCAAGACTCTCATATGTATTCGTTATGCGTTTTATGCCCTGATCCGGGGTCCCGCGCATATTTCTTATTCTACAAGGCAGGTATGTAACAGCAGGCTGAAAAACAGCGAAACCGTTTGTGCGAACGCGCATTTGAGCGCCAATCCGTTACGTAATCCGGGCCAAATATAGAATTACTCAAAGGTAGCAGCACTGAGATTTATCAATCAGATGGGCTGTTGTTGACGCAAGGCTGCCTTTCTTTGCCGCCCAATTCCTTGCCATCCCTGCCCAATGGCGATATTGAAGTCTTCAAACTGTCATTAACTTGCGATGCCGGGCCCCGCGCATTATCTCCGGCTTGCAACCAGGCGAGATGAGAAGACGCCATGAATGAAATGATCACCATTGCCGAGGCCTCGGCCGACGCAATGTCGGAAATGCAGATTGATCCCACCCTTGATCTGGAAGCTGAGATTCAGCGCCTGAAAAAGGAAAAGAACGCGATCATTCTGGCCCATTACTATCAGGATGGGGAAATTCAGGACCTTGCCGACTTTGTCGGTGACAGCCTTGATCTGTCGCGCAAGGCAGCAGCAACCGATGCCGATGTCATCGTGTTCTGCGGCGTGCGCTTCATGGCCGAAGTTGCCAAAATCCTGAGCCCGAACAAAACCGTTCTGCTGCCGGACTCCAAAGCGGGCTGCTCGCTCGAAGATTCTTGTCAGCCAGAGCCGTTCCGCAAGTTCCGCGAACAGCATCCTGATCACGTCTCGATCACCTATATCAACTGCTCGGCCGAGGTAAAGGCGGCGTCCGATATCATCGTGACCTCGTCCAATGCTGCCGAGATTATTGATCAGATCCCGGCAGATCAGCCGATCCTGTGGGCGCCCGACCGTCATCTCGGCTCCTATCTTGCCAAAAAGACCGGCCGTGAGATGACGCTTTGGAACGGGTCCTGCATCGTGCATGAGCAGTTCTCCGAGCGTGAGCTGATCCGTCTTAAGACCCAGAACCCGGATGCCAAGATCGCAGCCCACCCGGAATGCCATGACGGTATTCTGAAACATGCCGATCATATCGGCTCGACCCGCGCCATTCTGGAATATGTGATCAACGGTCCGGATCAGAAATATCTGATCGCGACCGAGCCGCACATCATCCACCAGATGGAAAAGGCCGCCCCGAACAAGGAATTCATCCCGGTGCCGGGGGCAGACGGATCATGCGCGTGCAACAACTGCCCGTTCATGGAGCTCAACACTCTTGAGAAGCTCTATCTCTGTCTGGTCAATAACGGCCCGCAGATCGTCATGCCCGAAGACCTGCGCGTCAATGCGGTCAAGCCGCTCGAACGCATGCTGGAAATGTCAAAAAACATTCCGGTCAAAAAAGACGACGCGGCCTAAGCCAATTGATCTCACAGCCCCGCAAATCTTGCGGGGCTGTTTGCCATTCCCCATCAGAATTCAAAGCAGCCCGCCATCATGACCGTCCTGACCCAAGCCGAAATCGCGGAATTCATTGATCGCTCCTTTGCCGAGGATATCGGTACCGGCGACATAACATCAGACAATGTCATTCCCGCTGATGCCCGCCTGCGGGTCGCGCTTGAAACCCGCGAGGATATCGTGGTCGCCGGCCTTGATATCGCCCTTGAATGTTTCCGCAAGCTGGTCCCCGATGCCAAGATTGAAAAACGCTGCGAAGACGGGGATGCGATTGCCGCCAAGGACGTCATGGCTGTGGTCGAGGGCAATGCACGCGGCATCCTGACGGCCGAGCGTACAGCGCTGAATACCCTGCAGCACCTGTCTGGCATTGCCACCACGACGCGCACCTATGTCGCGGCGATGGGCGAGACGACCGCAAAGCTTCTTGATACCCGCAAGACCCTGCCCGGTTGGCGCAAGATGGAAAAATACGCCACCCGCATGGGGGGTGCACAAAACCACCGCATGGGGCTTTATGACGGGGTGATGATCAAGGACAACCATATCGGTGTTGTCGGATCCATCACCAAATGTGTCGAAGCCGCGCGTGCCGCCAACCTGCCCAAGATTGAAGTAGAATGCGACACCCTTGATCAGGTGCGTGAGGCCGCAGATGCCGGAGCAGATATCATTCTGCTTGATAACATGGGACCGGACATGTTGCGCGCAGCGGTTGCAATTGTTGCCGGTCGCTGCAAGACTGAGGCATCCGGGGGTGTCAACCTTCAGACCATCAGTGCGATTGCCGCAACCGGGGTCGATTATGTTTCCGTCGGGCGGATTACCCAATCCGCACCGGCCGTTGATATCGGACTTGATGTCGCAATCCTGTGAGGCCGCATGCGTGAAAGCAGTCAAAGCACCACAGACCCAGCCCTTATCAAGGTGATCGAAACCGCCAACTGGATTATGCGGGATGGCGAAAACATCCTGTCGGTCAGAAGCCACGGTCGTGACCGGTTCTATCTGCCCGGAGGCAAGATTGATCCGGGTGAAACCGCGCGCGAAGCCATCAAACGCGAAATCAATGAAGAACTCGGTGTCGACCTTGTGCCCTGCACCTTGCGCCGACTGGGGACCTTTGCCGGACAGGGCCATAACCAGCCCGACGGATCGGTTGTCCGGATGACCTGCTTTACCGGCGATTATTCCGGCACCCTTGCCCCGGCAAGCGAGATCGCAGAACTCAGGTGGCTCTCACCGCGTGAACGCCATCTGATGGCCCCGATGGGTCAAAAAATCACCGCCGCCCTGTTTGATATTTGATCCCCTTTCAACGCCACTCAGCCAACAGGCAGCCTATTTCACCCGTATCACCCCTCCAAATGTTCACTTTATGTTCTAAATTCTTTGTGATAATAATGCCGTGCAACTCGGCATCAAAGGATCGACACATGACGCAGGACAAAGGGGCACTGCTTCGTGCACTTCACGAAGAGCCCGGTGCATTTATTATTCCCAATCCATGGGATATCGGAACAGCCAGAATTCTTGCAGCACTTGGCTTTCGCGCCTTGGCAACGACCAGTGCAGGCATGGCATTTTCTCTGGGCGTTGCCGAGGGCAAAACATCACCCGAAAATACATTCAAGCATTGCGAGGCAATGGTTTCTGCCACACCACTTCCCGTGACGGCCGATCTTGAAAAAGGGATGGGCGATAGTCCGGAAAGCGCGGCGAAAACAATTTCGACCGCGGCATCGATCGGCCTAGCTGGCTGTTCGCTTGAAGATCACACAGGGGATCGGGAAAAACCGATCTATGATTTCTCGCTTGCCGTTGAACGCATCCAGGCTGCCGTCGAAGCACAATCAGCCCTGCCCCATGATTTTGTCCTTACCGCACGATGTGAGAATTTTTTGTGGGGACGTCCTGATCTTGACGAGACGATCAAGCGCCTTCAGGCATTTGAAGAGGCAGGTGCTGATGTTCTTTATGCGCCGGGTCTGTATGATCTTGATACAATCCGCACTGTTTGCACGTCGCTGAGCAAACCGGTGAATGTTGTTATGGGCATGCCTGGAAAAACGTTCAGTCTGGCCGAGTTGGCCGAGGCTGGCGCAAAAAGGATCAGCGTCGGGTCCGCACTTGCCCGCCTTGCCTACGGCGCCTTTGTCAATGCATCGCGTGAAATGATCGACACCGGAACATTCGGGTTTTCCGATCAGGCCATGGGTTTTGCCGAGCTTGAGGAATTCTTCACCGCATAAAGAACGCAACGCCCGGTCACGAAGGCGCAACACGTTAATCCTGTGAGCAAACCCAAGCAGCCCCCCGGCACAAGCATGGCCAACGAGCCGAGAACATCTCTTAGCGCGGCGCATCCCCGTCCGGACTACCGCCCGCATCGGGAATTTCACGGCCCGACGCATCGCGATCACGCGAAACATCCTTCGCCGCAGACGGCGGTGCCGCCTTTTGATCCGCCCCGCTGTCATTTGAGTCAGAGGACGTTTCGTCGGTTTTATTTTCCGAGGTGTTGTCTGACTTCGGTTCGATTTCAGTGATCTGTTGCGGTGCGCCCCTTCCGGCATCACGGATGGCATCGGTCAGTTTGTCGATATCGCGCAGGTTAAGGTCGCGCTGCGGGAATGGAATTTCGATACCTTCATCGCGGAAACGCTGCACCAGTTCAAAGCGGATTGAACTGGCAACCGCAATCACATCACCAATATCGCGCAGGAAATAGCGCAGTTCAAAATCAAGCGAGCTGGCCCCGAAATCCATGAACACCACCTGCGGTGCCGGATAGGTCAGAATTTCACGGCGCTTGTCCGCCATTTCAAACAGGATCTCGCGGACCTTATCGATATCCGCACCATATGAAACCCCGATCTTGATGATGCCACGGCCAGAGCGCTCCTTGAGCGTCCAGTTCAGAACCCGGTTTGAAATCAGCTCGGAGTTCGGAATAACAACCGAAGAGCGGTCAAAGGTTTCAATCTCGGTCGCACGGACCCGGATGTCTTTGACAAAGCCCTGATCGGCCCCGACCACGATCCAGTCCCCCACCTTGATCGGGCGTTCGACCAAAAGGATCAGGCCCGAGACAAAGTTGTTCACGATGCTTTGCATGCCAAAACCGATACCAACCGAAATGGCACCGGCGATGATCGCAAGGTTGGACAGATCAAGCCCGGCAGCAGAGACCGCCAACAGAATGGCAAGGCAAATCCCGGCATAGCCAAAGATCGCCGAGACGGAATGTTGCAGTCCCTGATCAAGCTTGGTGTTGGGCAGAACGCGCGTGCTCAGCATCCGCTGGAAGAAGCGCATCGCGGCCAGCACGATGACAAACATCAGGGCGGCCAGCAGGATGGAGCGCAACGAGAAATGAATGCCACCAACCTGAATGCCGATAAAGGCCTGCTGAACGGCCAGAATAAGATCGGCCCAGGCAATATCGGTAAAGATCATAACTGCGACCGGCACGGCGATGGAAAACATCACCACATCGATCAGAACCCGCAGCCAGAAATATAACGTGCCATGCACAGCATCACTGACATTGCTGTCCTCGCTGCTTTCCGGGCGCACCAGATAGGTGTGCATAAGTGCACGGCTATAGGCGCGCAGTAGCCAGTAGCAGGTCAGAAACGCCAGCGCCATCATCAGGTTTTCAAGAATGAAACGGGCCAGCGCAACATAGCCAGCCGCCATCAGGACCGGCATCAGAATCGCAATGAGTTTCAGACCCCGGCGCGACCGGTGTTCGATCTTGGACCAGACTTCGTGGCGATCCTGTTCGTCATGTTGCCAGAACATCCCGAGAGAGGAGACAAACAGCAAAACCGAAATGACCAGAACGTTCGAGATGCTTTGCACGAGCGCGATATCAAGCGACGTGCCCAGCGTGGTCGCCCCCTGCAGCAACACCATGTCGCAGGCAAAAATCACTGCGACGGCCAGCGAACAGAAGCCGACAACCCTTGCACCTTGCGGTGTTGTGCCTGAGCGGCGCAATGAAGGGGCAAAGGGCGAGTGCACACTGCGTACCGCAGCGCCGACAAACAACAGGAACAGCGCAGCCGCAAAGCATTGATGAACGAAGTCCCCCATTGGACCGCTGAGTAGCGCGTCACGCGATTCAAGCATGCCATAGGCGATCAGAAGGGCAATGCCCGGCACCAGCGCGGTAAACAGGAACCGCGTGCCGGATATAAGCGACACTCGGTCCTCGTCAGGGACACTGTTCCAGCGCGCGGGGATATAGCGCAGCACGACCACCTCGCCACAGATCAGGGCCGCAAGGACAATCACCGCCAAAAGAACCAGTCCCGGTGCCACCTCCGACAGTTGGTCGGCGACCTCCCCTTCAAGTTCAAGATTGGCATAACGGGCCCGCACCATGTTGGGCAGTTGAACAATTTCGCCCCAGGCATCAAACCAGACAACCGGATCAAGCGGCACATCAACCCGACCAAGGATGCGGCGGGTAAAGCGTTCGCGCGCCAAACCAGCCAACTGATCGGACAGTTCACTGGCGCGGAAATTCGTCAGTTCAAGCTGCTTGATCACGCCGCTGACGCGCGCGATGTCCTGATCAATACGTTCGCGTTCGCGCGCAACTTCGGGAACTTCTTCTTCGCCCTCGGCCGGGGCTTCGCCCAGCTTGCCAAGGGCAGCTTCAAAGCGCTGCAGGCGATCATTGGCGCGCCCGCGCAGGTCATTGATGGCAAGCTGGATGGTTTCAACCTGATCACGGCCATCTGCGATCACGCGCCCGGTGACTTCTTCGCCGGAAATCGACTCTTCAAGTTCATCAAGGGTGGCTTCCCAGTCCGAGAGGCGGTTCTGGGCATTTTCCAGTTCGATCTTTTGAACAGGTTCGGGCCGCTGTTCGCTGGGTTGGGCCGACAAACCGAAAGAAGCCGTCAATGCAAACAAAGCGACTGCAAGACCTGCGATGACCTGACGAACTGATGTCATTCCTGATGATCCATGATGATGCCGAGCCAATACCCAGCTTCAATTTCTTGAGCGTTTTTCGCGTTTTGTAAACAGGTTGGCTTGATACTTGTTCACAATGCCAAAGCCTACACTGAGAACAATAACGAATCATCTAACGTTTCGTTCCCGTGCGATGACGCGTTGAGAGTAACCCCGTTCCTCACCTGTGCGCACACAGTCAGCCAAGGAGCCCGCGATGAGCAAAACCGCGCTGATCAATGCTTTTGAAATTGCCCCGAATGGCACGGCCAAGCCGCTCAGTTGGGATGTCCTGCAAACCGGCCTGCCGGAGGTGAGCGAGGGCAATTACCTTTGGGTGCATCTCGACTGGATGGGGGACGGGGTGCGCGACTGGCTGATCAATGTCGCGGGACTTGATGCGACCATTACCGATACGCTTTCGACACGCGGCACGCGCCCGTCGGTGTTTTTCTATGATCCGGGCTATTCGCTTAATCTGCGCGGGGTGAACCTGAATGCCCAGAATGACCCGGCCGATATGATTTCGGTGCGTTTCTGGGTCACGGGCAACATGGTGATTACGCTGCGCAATCAGCCGCTTCGGGCATTTGACGACATGCGCGCCGGCATTGCTGAGGGCAAAGCGCCCAACAGTATTGATGACTTTGTCCTGACGGTTGCCGAACGGCTTGCTTACCGGGTTGAGAATGTCGTGCGCGACATGGAAGACGCGGTCGAAGTGATCGAGGATGATCAGGAAACCGTGGCCGAGGGCAAGACGCTGGCACTGCGCAAACGCGGATCGGATATCCGACACATGTTATCGCGCCTGCGCCGCCATCTGGGACCGCAACGTGATGCGCTGGCAAATTTTGTCGAACAGAAACCAGCCTGGTCGGACAAACGGTTCAAGCGCCGCGCCCGTGCCCTGACCGACAAGACCGTCCGCCTGGTCGAGGAATTCGATTCACTGCGCGAACGCCTTCAGATCGTTAATGAGAACCTGATGGCCATGGAAAGCGAACAGATGAACCGCACCATGTATTGGCTGACAGTCATTGCCGGACTGTTCTTGCCGATCAGTTTTGTCACCGGGCTTCTGGGCATCAATGTTGGCGGTGTACCCGCCACTGACAGCCCGTATGGCTTCCTTGGGGTGTCGATCATACTGGCCGTCATAACCGCGTTTGAAATCTGGCTGTTTAAAAAGATGCGCCTGATCTGATGGCAGCAATGCAAAGCACCTTGTTGCAATGCGATGCACGTTGGCGCTATGACAAAGCCACGACGTTGATTTCTTTCACTGCATTCGAGATTTGTTGATGACCGACGGCCCGCTTTCCCGTTATCGCGCGAAAATCACCGCTGGTGAGCTGTCCCACGATCCGATGCAGGAATTGTGTGCCGAAAAGCTGCAAAGCCTGAAACATGCGCTCGACCATTACGAACCGGCCACCGGCACTGGCGGCTGGCGCGAACGGTTTGGCCTGACGCGCCGGCGCGAAGAACCCACCCCGCCGCTTGGGCTTTATATCTATGGCGAAGTCGGGCGTGGCAAATCGATGTTGATGGATCTGTTTTATGAAACCATCGACATTGAAAAAAAGCGTCGCGTGCATTTCCATGACTTCATGCAGGACGTGCATGACCGCATGCACCGCTATCGCCAGACCAAGAAAAAAGACGATGCCGACCCGATCCCGCCCATTGCCAAGGACCTCGCAGAGGATGCGTGGTTGCTGTGCTTTGACGAGATGCAGGTAACCGACATCACCGACGCAATGATCCTGGGCCGCCTGTTTGAGCAGCTGTTTGATCATGGGGTGGTAATTGTCACGACGTCGAACCGTGTGCCGGATGATCTGTATAAGGATGGTTTGCAACGCCAGAACTTCCTGCCCTTCATCGACATGATCAAGCAGAAGCTTGATGTGCTCGAACTGGCAAGCCCGACCGATTACCGCATGCGCAACCTGACGGCTGCCGAGGTCTTCCTGTATCCGACGACCCGCGAAGAAGCGTCAGCGCGCATTGATGAAATGTTTGCCACCCTGACCGAAGGGGCGCGGGTCGCGCCTGACAGTCTGACCATCAAGGGTCGCAAGATTGAAATCGCTGCTGCCGGTGCCGGTGTTGCCAAATTCACGTTTGACGAGCTGTGCACGCGCCCGTTGGGTCCGGGCGACTACATCGCGCTTGCGACCCATTTCCATACCATCGTGATTGATTTCATTCCGAAATTGCCGGACTCCAGACGTGACTGGGCCAAACGGTTCGGCACCTTGGTCGATGCGATGTATGAGCATAAAACCAAGCTGATCTGTGCCATTGAATGCGACCCGAGCGAGATTTACACTGACGGCGACTATTCGTTTGAATTCCAGCGCACGGTGTCGCGCATGACTGAAATGCGCAGTCAGGAATATCTCGATATGGCGCATCTGACCTGATCGCACTTGATCACGGTTCGGGGCACAAATTCCGCCAATCAACGGGCAGATCAGACCTGTTTTGTCGGACGCGCGCAAAGCGTGCGTTGATCAGTGTAAAACGACTCCAAAACAGCCATTTTAAAACCATCGCAATTATTCGCCATATGAGCGCTTATCATCGGGTGTTTCTTGCGTATGACGCAGGGGAAACGCAGCTTCACGCAAAATTCGTCATATAGCGGTTTTCGTGCCCCCGAGCTGACCGCATGGCTGATGGCTGTTTTGCGCATTGCTGCGTTGGTGTAATCGGGTTCATACGCCCGAATTCGCAGCAAAGGCGCAGACTGCCTTTCATTTAGGCAGGCCGCAATCGTAAACCAGCTTTGGTTTTGCTGCACATTCGCCCGCCTTCGCACCTGCAACGTGAATGGTTTTTAAGCGTTTAGACGTTAGTTGCAATAAACCCCGAAGCGGCGGTTTTCCTCGTAAAAACAGTGGGGTTTCCCCTTGTCATTCGTGCCGATTCAGTTTACGACACTCGATGTTTACGAACGATTATTTCGCGTTCGCAGGTTTAAATTTTCAATCGCGCTCCCAAGTTGAGTTTCGACCCCCAGGAAGCGCAATAGGGAAGAAGGTAACGGAATGGCCCGCAACAAGATCGCGCTCGTCGGCGCCGGCAATATTGGTGGCACCCTTGCTCACCTCGTCGGTCTGAAAGAGCTTGGCGACGTCGTCCTTTTCGACATCGTTGATGGCATGCCACAGGGCAAGTCGCTTGACATTGCTGAATCCTCCCCCGTCGACATGTTTGATGCCGACCTCAAGGGTACCAGTGACTACAAAGACATCGCAGGCGCTGATGTCGTCATCGTAACTGCCGGTGTTGCTCGCAAGCCGGGCATGAGCCGCGATGACCTGATTGGTATCAACACCAAAGTCATGACCCAGGTTGGTCAGGGCATCAAGGAACACGCTCCTGACGCTTTCGTCATCGTCATTACCAACCCGCTTGATGCGATGGTCTGGGTAATGCAGCAGGCAACCGGCTTCGATCCGAAGAAAGTTGTCGGCATGGCTGGCGTTCTGGACTCGGCTCGTTTCCGTTACTTCCTCGCAGAAGAATTCAACGTCTCGGTCAAAGACGTTACCGCCTTTGTTCTGGGCGGCCACGGCGACACCATGGTCCCGTCGATCCGTTATTCGACCGTTGCCGGTATCCCGGTTCCGGATCTGATCAAAATGGGCTGGACCACGCAGGAAAAAATCGACCAGATCGTTCAGCGCACCCGTGACGGTGGCGCAGAGATCGTCGGCCTGCTGAAAAACGGTTCTGCTTTCTACGCCCCGGCTGCTTCGGCAATCGCGATGGCGGAAAGCTACCTCAAAGACCAGAAGCGCGTCATGCCGGTTGCTGCTTACCTGAGCGGCGAATACGGTGTTGACGGTCTTTATGTTGGCGTCCCGGTTGTTCTGGGCGCTGGCGGTGTAGAACGCATCGTCGAGATCAATCTTGACGAGTCCGAAAAGGCAAACTTCGATAATTCCGTGAATGCAGTTCGCGGCCTTGTCGACGCTGCCAAGGGCATGCTCTAAAGAACGCGAAACGGGCTGGTCATTGACCGGCCCGTTTTTCAATCATTGTTGTTTTTCAAACTTCAATGATCGCGGGCCTCGTAACAAAGTCCCTCCCGCTCGTTAAGGGACATTGAAATCCAGATTTCTGACCCACCGGAAATCGTACGGAAGGCAAGAAAGCGACCGAACATGAATATTCATGAGTACCAGGCGAAAGAAATTCTTCGCAAATACGGTGTGACCGTGCCGAACGGCAAGGTTGCATACACCGCTCAGGAAGCCATCGAAGCTGCCCAGTCTCAGGCTGGCCCGGTTTACGTGGTAAAGTCCCAGATCCATGCAGGTGGCCGCGGTAAAGGCACCTTCAAGGAAGCCAAAGCAGGTGACAAAGGCGGCGTTCGCGTCGTCAAGAGCCCGGAAGAAGTCGGCGAGAATGCTGAACAGATGCTCGGCTCCACCCTGGTTACCCACCAGACCGGCCCGGACGGCAAAGAAGTCAAACGCGTTTACATCGAAGAAGGCTGCGACATCGCACGCGAACTGTATCTTTCGGTTCTCGTTGATCGTGCAACTTCGCGTGTGATCTTCATGGCGTCGACCGAAGGCGGCATGGACATCGAAGAAGTTGCTGCTGCAACCCCGGAAAAGATCGTCACCGTTGACATCGATCCGGCTGCCGGCTTCTCGGGCTTCCACGGTCGTAAACTGGCGTTTGCACTTGGCCTTGAAGGAAAGCAGGTTTCCAAAGCTGTCAAATTCATGTCGGCGATGTACCAGTGCTTCCTCGATACCGATGCTGCCATGGTTGAAATCAACCCGCTGGTCGTCACCGGCGAAGGCAACATCATCGCGCTTGATTGCAAAATGAACTTCGACGACAACGCGCTGTTCCGCCATGCGGACATCGAAGAGCTGCGCGACGAAGACGAAGAAAACCCGGCCGAACTCGAAGCTGCAAAACACAGCCTCAACTACATCAAGCTCGATGGCACCATCGGCTGCATGGTCAACGGCGCAGGCCTTGCCATGGCAACCATGGACATCATCAAGCTGTATGGCGGCGAACCGGCTAACTTCCTTGACGTTGGTGGCGGTGCAACCAAAGAACGCGTGACCACTGCTTTCAAACTGATCCTGTCGGATCCGAATGTTGAAGGCATCCTGGTCAACATCTTTGGCGGTATCATGCGTTGTGACGTGATCGCAGACGGCGTTGTGGCAGCAGCCCGCGAAGTCAGCCTGAACGTCCCGCTGGTCGTTCGCCTTGAAGGTACCAATGTCGAACTTGGCAAGAAGATCCTCGAAGAATCGGGTCTGCCGATTGTTTCGGCTGACAACCTTGCCGATGCCGCCGAGAAGGTGGTCAAAGCTGTGAAGGAGGCCGCGTAACTATGGCTGTTCTCGTCGATAAAAACACCAAAGTTATCTGCCAGGGTTTCACTGGTTCGCAGGGTACGTTCCACAGCGAACAGGCACTGGCATACGGCACCAAAATGGTTGGCGGTGTAACCCCGGGTAAAGGCGGCACCAAGCACCTTGACCTGCCGGTTTTCAACACTGTTGACGAAGCGGTTCACACCACCGGTGCGAATGCATCGGTCATCTATGTTCCGCCGCCCTTCGCAGCAGACGCAATCCTTGAAGCCATCGACGCCAAAGTCGAACTGGCTGTCTGCATCACCGAAGGTATTCCGGTTGCTGACATGGTCCGCGTCAAGCGCGCGCTCGACGGTTCGTCGACCCGCCTGATCGGCCCGAACTGCCCGGGTATCATTACCCCGGACGAATGCAAGATCGGCATCATGCCGGGTCACATTCACCGCCGCGGTAAAATCGGTATCGTTTCGCGTTCCGGTACGCTCACCTACGAAGCAGTTGCACAGACCACGGCCGCCGGCCTGGGTCAGTCGACCTGTATCGGTATCGGTGGTGACCCGGTCAACGGCACCAACTTCATCGATTGCCTCGACCTGTTCCTGAAGGATCCGGAAACCGAAGGCATCATCATGATCGGTGAAATCGGTGGTTCGGCTGAAGAAGAAGCATGTGAATTCCTGCAGGCTTCCTCGGTCAAGAAACCGGTTGCTGGCTTCATCGCCGGTGTTACCGCACCTCCGGGTAAACGCATGGGCCATGCCGGTGCGATCATCTCGGGCGGTAAAGGTACCGCGGATGCCAAAATGGAAGCCATGCGCAGCGCTGGCGTGCTGGTTGCCGATTCCCCGGCAAGCCTCGGCTCGACCATGCTGAAGGCTTTGAAGGGCTAATCTGGGTAGTCAGAGGAAAGGCAAGGGGGGGCGTGGTCCTTCTTGAGGACCATGCCTTCCAAGACCACAAATGAAACCTCAAGATCTCGACACGATTCTAAACGAGTCGAACGCAACCTACATCGCTGAACTTTACGCCCGGTATCTGGAAAGCCCGTCTGCGGTTGACCAGAGCTGGGCTGAGTTTTTTGACGGGTTGCAGGACGACGCCTCCGAACTCCTCGCAGAAATGCGTGGGCCGAGCTGGCAGCCACGGGAAACCAAGGTTGTTGGCGGCATGGAGGGATACGACGTCTCACAGGGGCATGCCGAGCGCCCGGCTCCGGTCGCGGGCTTTGCACCGGCACCTCATGCAGCGCCTTCTGCGGCACAGGTCAATTCTGATGCCATCCGTGCTGCGGCCAATGATTCCATTCGCGCCCTGATGCTGATCCGCTCCTTCCGGGTCCGTGGGCATCTCGAAGCGAATCTGGATCCGCTGGGCCTTGCCCCGCGTGAACCGCATCCGGAACTTGATCCCAAGACTTACGGCTTTACCGACGCTGATCTGGACCGTCCGATCTTCATCGCCAATGTCCTTGGCCTTGAAACCGCGACCATTCGCCAGATTGTCTCGCTGGCACGCAAAACCTATTGCGGGTCGATCGGTATCGAATTCATGCATATCCAGGAACCGGAACAGAAATCCTGGATTCAGCAGCGCATAGAAAGCATCGGCAACCAGACGCAGTTCACCACCCGTGGCAAGGAAGCCATCCTTGAGCGTTTGGTCGAAGCCGAAGGTTTCGAAAATTATCTGCACACCAAATATGTCGGCACCAAGCGTTTCGGCGTTGATGGTGGCGAAGCCCTGATGCCGGCGCTTGAACAGATCCTCAAACGTGGTAGCCAGCTTGGCATCCGCGAGGTTGTGTTCGGCATGCCGCACCGTGGTCGTCTCAACGTTCTTGCCAACGTCATGAGCAAGCCGTTCCAGGCGATCTTCTCGGAATTCATGGGCAACCCGTCCAAGCCGGACGACGTGATGGGCTCAGGGGATGTTAAATATCACCTTGGTACCTCCGCCGACCGTGAATTTGACGGCAACGTTGTTCACCTGTCGCTGACGGCAAACCCGTCGCACCTTGAAGCGGTGAACACGGTTGTTCTTGGTAAGGTCCGCGCCAAGCAGGCCCAGCGCAAAGACACCGCACGCGAGCAGGTTATGGGTATCCTCCTGCATGGTGATGCGGCCTTTGCCGGTCAGGGTCTTGTGGCGGAAACCTTCGATCTGTCGCACCTCAAGGGGTATCGTACCGGTGGTACGATCCACTTTGTGGTCAACAACCAGATCGGTTTCACGACCAAACCGACCGATTCCCGTTCTTCGCCCTACTGCTCGGACATTGCCAAAGTCGTTCAGGCACCGATCCTGCACGTCAATGGTGACGATCCCGAAGCTGTGGTTCACGCGGCCCGTATCGCGACCGAGTTCCGTCAGGAATTCAAGCAGGATGTTGTCATCGACATGTTCTGCTATCGCCGCTTTGGCCACAACGAAAGCGACGAGCCGGCATTCACCCAGCCCAAGATGTATGACGTGATCGGCAAACACCCGACCACCAAAGACATCTATGCCCAGCAGCTGATCAAGGAAGGTCTTCTGACCGAAGAACGCGTCAAGGAACTGGACAAATCGTTCCAGGATTACCTTGATGAAGAGTTCAAGGCCTCGGAAAACTACCGTCCGAACAAGGCTGACTGGCTTGAAGGTAAATGGTCGGGTCTTGCATCCTCGCATGGCGACGATGCGGACTGGATTGGCAAAACCGGCGTTGAAGAAGATCTTCTTCAGGAAGTCGGACGCGCTCTTTCGACCGCGCCGAGTGACTATGACATCAACCGCAAAATCCTTCGTCAGCTGAAGGCCAAAGCGAAGATGTTTGAAACCGGCGAAGGCATCGATTGGGCCACGGCAGAAGCCCTGGCATTCGGGACCCTGATGTGCGAAGGCACACCGGTGCGTCTGTCGGGTCAGGACTGCCAGCGTGGTACCTTCTCGCAGCGTCATGCCAAACTGGTCGATCAGACCAACGAAGCAAAATACACCCCGCTCAACAACATCCGTACCGGTCAGGCCGAGCTTGAAGTTCTCAACTCGCCCCTGTCCGAAGCAGGTGTTCTTGGCTTTGAATACGGCATCACCCTTGCAGAACCGCATTCGCTGGTTCTCTGGGAAGCCCAGTTCGGTGATTTTGCCAACGGTGCACAGGTCATCATTGACCAGTTCATCAGCTCGGGCGAAGCCAAATGGCTGCGTATGTCGGGTCTGGTGATGCTGCTGCCGCACGGTTACGAAGGCCAGGGTCCGGAACACAGTTCCGCACGTCTGGAACGTTACCTGCAGCTTTGTGGTGAAAATAACATGCAGGTGGCGAACTGCACGACGCCGGCAAACTATTACCACATCCTGCGCCGTCAGATTCGTCGCTCCTTCCGTAAACCGCTGGTGCTGATGACGCCGAAATCGCTTCTGCGTCACAAGCAGGCTGTGTCGTCTCTGTCCGAATTCGGACCGGGCACGACCTTCCAGACTGTGATCAGCGAAACCGGCAAGCTGGTTGACGACAAAAAGGTCAAACGCGTCGTTCTGTCGTCGGGCAAGGTCTATTACGATCTGCTTGCCGAACGCGAAAACCGTGGCATCGAAGATGTTGCGCTTGTGCGTGTCGAACAGCTTTATCCGTGGCCGGAAAAAGAACTGGCTGCGGAACTGGCCAAATACCCGAATGCTGATGTCGTCTGGTGTCAGGAAGAATCAGAGAACATGGGTTCCTGGTACTTTGTTGATCGCCGGATCGAGGCAACCCTTGCCAGCATCAAGCACAAGACGGGTCGTCCTGTTTATGTCGGTCGCGCAGCTTCTGCTTCGCCGGCAACGGGTCTTCTGAAGGCTCACCTGCGTGAACAGGCCGAGTTGGTCGATAAGGCACTGAGCGTCTAACACTTTCATCGAACGGGCGAGAAATCGCCCGTTCGATCCGTTCATTTAGAATTCATTCGTATCCTGGCAGACCCACACTGCCTGATTGAAAAAACGGTCGAGGAAAAAATGGCGACTGAAGTTAAAGTTCCCGCACTGGGCGAGTCCGTATCTGAAGCCACGGTGGCAAAATGGTACAAAAAAGTCGGTGAAGCTGTTGCTGCCGATGAACCGATTGTCGAACTTGAGACCGACAAGGTCACCGTCGAAGTCAACGCACCGGTCGCCGGCGCGATTGCCGAACTGATCGTTGGCGAAGGCGACGAAGTCGAAGTTGGTGCGCTGATCGCCATGATCAACGAAGGTGCCGAAGGCTCCGCCGAAGCACCGGCCGAAGAAAAATCCGAAGCCAAGGCTGAAGAAGCACCGGCTGAGAAAAAAGAAGAGCCGAAAGCAGCCCCGGCTGCGGCACCGGCAGCGGCAACCGCGTCAAACAGCGATCATCCGCTGGCACCGGCTGTTCGCAAACTGGTCGAAGACAAGAACCTCGACCCGTCGAAAATTCCGGCAACCGGCAAAGACGGCCGCCTGACCAAGGGCGACGTTCTGAACTTCCTCGAAGGTGGTGGATCCGCTCCGCGCGCTGCTGCGCCGGCACCGAGCGCACCGGCAGCTCCGAAACCGGAACGTGAACTGCGTGACGGCGAAGAGCGTGTCAAAATGTCCAAGCTGCGCCAGACCATCGCGCGCCGCCTGAAAGAAGCCCAGAACACCGCGGCCATGCTGACCACTTACAATGAAGTGGACATGACCAACCTTCTGGCATGCCGTAACAAGTACAAGGACGGGTTCGAGAAGAAACACGGTGTGAAGCTTGGCTTCATGTCCTTCTTCATCAAGGCCTGCACCACGGCCCTTAAAGAATGGCCGGCTGTGAATGCCGAGATCGATGGCAACAGCTTCATCTACAAAAACTACTGCGATGTCGGCGTTGCCGTTGGCACCCCGCAGGGTCTGGTTGTTCCGGTCATCCGTTCGGCAGAGGAAAAAACCTTTGCGGATCTGGAAAGCACCATTGTCGATTTCGGCAAGCGTGCACGTGACGGCAAGCTGGGCATGGATGAAATGACCGGCGGTTCCTTCACGATCTCGAACGGTGGTGTGTTTGGTTCGCTTCTGTCGTCGCCGATCCTGAACGCACCGCAGTCCGGTATTCTTGGCATGCACAAGACCCAGATGCGTCCGGTTGCAATCGATGGCAAAGTCGAAATTCGTCCGATGATGTATCTCGCGCTTTCCTATGACCACCGTATCATTGACGGCCGCGAAGCCGTTTCCTTCCTGGTACGCGTCAAGGAATGCATCGAGAATCCGGAACGCATCCTGCTCGACATCTGATCAGACAAAAGGATCAAAGAACTCATGAGTGAGAACTACGACGTTGTCGTGATCGGTGGCGGTCCTGGCGGTTATGTTTGCGCCATCCGCGCCGCACAGCTTGGCCTTAAAGTTGCCTGCGTTGAAAAACGCGGTGCGCTTGGCGGTACCTGCCTGAATGTAGGCTGCATTCCGTCCAAGGCTTTGCTGCATTCCTCGCACCTGTTCGAAGAGGCAACCAAGCATTTCGATACCCATGGCATCGAAGTCTCCAAGCCCAAGGTCAACATCGAAAAGATGATGGCGCGCAAGGACAAGGTTGTTGAAAGCAACACCAAGGGGATCGAGTTCCTGTTCAAGAAGAACAAGGTTACCTATGTCAAAGGTGCTGGCGAAATCACCTCGCCGACCGAAGTCAAGGTTGCCCTTCTGGACGGTGGCGAAGAAACCCTGACGGCCAAGAACATCGTCATCGCAACGGGTTCGGAAGTCACCCCGCTGCCGGGTGTCGAGATCGACGAAGAAAAAATCGTCTCCTCGACCGGTGCACTGGTTCTTCCGAAAGTGCCGAAAAAGATGGTCGTGATTGGCGCAGGCGTCATCGGTCTGGAACTTGGTTCCGTGTGGCGTCGTCTGGGTGCCGAAGTCACCGTTGTTGAATTCCTTGACCGTATTCTGCCGGGCATGGATGGCGATCTGGTCAAACAGACCCAGCGCATCTTTGCCAAGCAGGGCCTTGAATTCAAACTCGGCCACAAGGTTACCGGTGCCAAAACCACCAAGTCTGGCGTGACCCTGACTGTTGAACCGTCCAAGGGCGGCGATGCAGAAGAACTCAAAGCCGATGTGGTTCTGGTGGCAATCGGTCGCCGTCCGTACACCAATGGCCTTGGCCTGGACACCGTCGGTGTTGAGCTCGACGACCGTGGTCGTGTCAAAACCGACGAACACTTCCAGACCAATGTTGGTGGCATCTTTGCGATTGGCGATACCATCGTCGGTCCGATGCTTGCCCACAAGGCTGAGGAAGACGGCGTTGCCCTGGCTGAGATGCTGGCCGGCGAAGAAGGCCATGTCGATTACGACAAGGTCCCGGGTGTTGTTTACACTTGGCCGGAAGTTGCCTCTGTCGGTAAAACCGAAGAGCAGCTCAAGGAAGAAGGCGCAGACTACAAAGTTGGCAAATTCCCCTTCACGGCCAATGGTCGTGCCAAGGCCATGGAAAGCACCGAAGGCTTTGTCAAAATCATCGAAGACAAGAAAACGCACCGTGTTGTCGGCGCGCATATTGTCGGCCCGGCTGCGGGCGACCTGATTGCCGAAGTGGTTCTGGCGATGGAATACGGCGCCTCTGCCGAAGACATCGCACGCACCTGCCACGCCCACCCGGCCCTTGGCGAGTCCGTCAAGGAAGCCGCACTGGACGCAGACAAACGCGCCATCCACATGTAATTCGATCAGTTTCTGATCTGCAAACGGCCGCTCCATTTACGTGGGGCGGCCGTTTTGTTTTTCGCGTTTTGGCCCGGTTTGCTACCCAACAAAAAAAGCCTGCCGATCATATGATCGACAGGCTTGGAAGTTGTCGGCAAATCAAATTCTCTAAGACGCGTTAGCCTGCTTTGGAAGTGCGTGCCATCCAGTCCACAACCAGCTTGGCGATGTCAGCACTGTTATCGTCCATCATCGGCACGTGGCTATTGCCGCGAATGCCTTCTTGCGGCAGGTCAAGAAGATCCGACGTGCCGCCAAAGCCTTTGAGCGCATGCATGAACTCGTCAGCGGCATTGCGATAGTTTTTCCAGGCCGGGACATCCTCGATATAGTCGCCCCAGACGAACAGATGCGGGATATGCAAGATCCGCTTGGCATCTTCTTCAGAAAGGAGCGGCGCGCCGGCTGGTTCAATCACGACCAGTGATTTGATCAGTTCTGGTACGCGCAGAACCATGTTCAGGCCAAACCACCCGCCCTGACTATGGGTGACCAGATGCACCGGGCCGACCTTGCGCAGAAGCGCTTCGTAAGCTGCCAATGTCATCTCGTCATGGGTGGTCCAACGCGGGACGAGTTGGGCTGCCAGAACGTCAAACCCACTCATCGGAAAACGTTGGCCAGCAAACGGTTGGCGCTCAGCAACGTCGTCCTTGAAACCCGATTTCGGACCGAAGCGATACATCGCCCAGCTTTCTTCCTTGGTGCGGAAGACCGGCGGGGTTTTGTAAATCTGCGGATAAGGCGACCAGGAAGCACGCCCGCGTTCGACCGCGTCAGTGACGATCACGTCGTAACCAGCTTCAAGGAATAACCACTGCCAGCCGGGTCGTCCATCCGGGGTGGTTTCCCATGTGACACCCGTCATCGCCCCACCGTGCCAGAACATCACCGGTGCTTCATGCTCGGGTTGGCTCAGTCGAACATGATTGGCATATACCTGCCCCGTAACATAGGACCCGTTCAGGTCCACCTCACGGGCGACACCATTCCCAGCAACGCGCATTTCAAGTTTCGGCTGGTCGGTGAGTTTGACAACCTCACCCCCAACATGGAAGCTGTCGATGGCGGCAATCGACACGCCCGTCTGGCTTACACCTTGCTCGGACATACTCATTGCGCGCCCTCCGTAAAAATATCTGCTGCGGCGATGTCATCAGAACTTGTGGCAATCAGCCGCACGCGCACCGAACAGCCATAAGTGCGGTTCAGGTGGTCCGCAATGGCCTGTGCGCAGCTGTTGCGAACCTCTGACGTACGGCTATCGGACGCACGATGAACAAGATGTGCCAGCATGGAACACCCGACAACGCTGCCAAAGGCTGGCACGAACATGATCTGTTCGGTGCCTTTGGCCGGGGCAAGATGCTTTCGGATCAATGCAAGAAGATTGTCTGAAAGCACATCACTTGCAGATCTCACTTCTTCAATCAGATCCGGTGCGACTGTTACTGTGAGTATTGGCATTCTTTTTGTGTCCGTTTATTTGCCGTAGGCCAGTTCAGGCAACCACATGCTGATCTGCGGAACGAAGGTCACGAGGATCAGCAGCACAATCAGGATCATCACATAGGGCATGGTGCCGCGAATGACGGTTCCGATGTTCTCGCCTGAAATGTTTTTAAGGATGAATAGGTTCAAACCAACCGGCGGCGTCAGAAGCGCCAGTTCCATGTTGATCACAACGATCAGACCGAAGTGAACCGGATCGATGCCCAGATGTTCAATGATCGGCAGTACCAGCGGCACAAAGATCAGAATGACCGAGATCACCTCAAGGAACATACCAAGGACGAACATCACCACGTTGGCAAGGATCAGGAACTGCCAGCTGGTGAGGCCGGTTTCATTGACGAAATCAACAATGGACCGCGTGATTCCCTCGCTCGTGAGCCAATGACCAAGCGCGAGTGCGGACATGATGATCACAATGATCACTGCTGTCTGGCGGATACCGTCGGTCAGTACAGTGGGAATATCGCGAAGCGGTACCGCACGATAGACAAACACACTGACAATCAGGGCGATGAAGGCCGCAACGCCGGCGGCTTCGGAAATCGTCACCAGGCCGCTATAGATACCGCCCAGAACAAGAACCGGGATGGCAAGTGCTGGCAGCGCACTTCTGAAACGCTGGAAAACTTCACCGGCTTCGAGCTTGTCTTCAACCGGCAACTGGTTCTTGCGCGAATACCAGATGATATAGCCGACAAACAACGCGCCCTGCAAAAGACCCGGAATGACGCCTGCCAGGAAAAGCTGCGGAACCGACGTTTCTGCCACAAGACCGTAAATCAGCAATGGCAGGCTTGGCGGAATAAGGATGCCCAGTGTGCCCGCCGCACCCACGGTGCCAACCGAGAAACTGGCAGGATATTTCCGTGCCGCCATGGTCGGGATAAGGGCCGTGCCCATTGCCATGGCCGTTGCAACCGAGGAGCCACAAATAGCGGCAAAGAACGTCGTTGCAATCACGCAAATAATCGCAAGACCACCACGGCTACGCCCGGCAATCAAACTGGCGAAATCAATCAGTGCACGCGTGATACCACCGCGTTCCATAAAGGTCGCGGCCACAACAAACAGCGGCACCGCCACAAGGGTTTGGGAATTCAATTCATTGGCGAACTGCTGGGCCAGCGCAATAAGCGGCGTCCCTTCAACTAGCCAGCCAATGACGGCCAGACTGCCCAGAACCAGATAAATAGGAACCCCAGCCAGCAGCAACACAAAGAAGAGCGCCAGCATCAACCAGATTATCATGAGAGAATTTCCTTAGTCAGGAGGCGGTCGGAGACGCCCGCAACTCCATCAACTTGGATATCAGCAGAACCACATAACGCAGCAGCGATGTTCCAAAGCCGACCGGCACGGCGAGATAAAACGCCCACATCGGGAATTGCAGCGAGCTGTCGCTGATTTCACCAAACATCAGGCCGAATGAAACAACATCAATGCCCGCCCAAAGGATAATCGCGCAGAAGACAATGCCGATGATGGTTGCACACACATCAAGGAACCAGCGAACCGAGGGCGAGAATTGGTGATGAAGCAAGTCGGCACGCACGTGTTTTTCGTGTGCGACGAGATGCGGCAGACTGAGCATCAAGGCCCACCCGACCAGATAGATCGTAACTTCACCGCCCCAATCCGTCAGATGGGCTGGCGCGGCATAACGCAGAACAGTCTCGATAACCACCAGAATGATGGCGGCAAGCGCCATCATTCCGATAAGGCATTTTTCAAGACCATTCAGGACGTTTGCAATGCTGCGAAGTGACATATCAAACATTCCCAGATCAGGGGTCGAACTTATTTTTCAGCAGCAGCCACGGCTTTTGCCACCTCGTCGATGAAGTCGGTATCCATGCCGAGTTCTTCAACAATACCCGGCTGGGCCGCCATCAGCTTTTCACGCATTTCAGCAAGATCGGCCGGGTTGGGATCCACGGTTTCAATCCCGTGATCTGCATTGGTCTGACGACCGTCTTTCTGCGCCTGGGTTGCCACTTCGCGAACCTGATCGACCATGTCGTCCCATGTATCGATCATCAATTGTTGCAGGTCTTCAGGCAGCTTCGACCAGGCATTCTGGCTCAGGATCGGAACATATTCGATAAAGGCCTGACGGTCTTCGAACGCGTATTTGATCCCCGCATCCCAAAGCTGCGCACTGGCAACACTTTCCTGGGTCGCCCAGATGGTTGAAACAGCGCCGGTCTGCAATGCCTGTGGGACATCGGACCACGGAATCTGCGTCGGGTTGGCTTTGAACACCTTGTAACGCTCAAGGGTTGCTGCACCACCCGGTACACGGACGATCTGTTCTTCAAGATCGGCTGGCGTGGTCATTCGAAGATCAGTCGAAAAGACGGTGCCATATCCCAGATCAAACGGACGGCCGAGTACGACAACACGCAGTTTGTCCGCGATCATCTCGTTGAGTTTCTCACCAACTTCGCCATCAACGACGTTATAAATCACGTCCTTGTCCTGACCATAGAACATCGGCAAAAGAAGAATGCCGGTTTCCGGTACGAATTTCGACAGGTGCTGATGGGCAGGGGCGGCCATATCAATCGCGCCTTGGGCGACAGCAGTGGCAACCATCGGACCTTTATATTTCGATGCTGAATCGAAAATGCGCAGCTCAAGACGGCCATCGGATTTTTCGTTCAGTTCTTCGGCAAAGGCGCGGAAAGAACGGTTCCGCACATGATTGGGCGAGGTATCAAGCGACACATCAATGGTGTAATCAGCAGCCTCAGCCTGCCAGGTGAACGCGGTTGCTGCAACGATGGCCGCCGACAGGATCTTTGAAACTTTCAAGACTTTTCCTCCAGATATTTTTTCTTTGTATCCCGATCCTGACGCTAGCAGTGGCGATATCATTTTTGTAATATATAATTCTGATCTACCTATATATAAATTTATATATCTTGTTGGTTGGTAATGAAGTTTCTTGCACAACAACTTAATTTATCTCGACTTTCTGCATTTGCCGCCATTTGCGAGGAGGGAAGCCTCAGCAAGGCATCCTTGCGACTTGGTATTGCACAGCCCGCCCTGAGCAACATGATCAAGAAGCTCGAAGAGGATCTTGGGACTGCGATTCTGATGCGTCATGCACGTGGATCGACGCCAACCCCTGCGGGGGAGGTTCTTTTGAAGGGCGCATATGAAATGCTTGCCATCGCAAATGCAACAATTGACGCGGTCGGCACTGCAAATGAAGAACCCGAAGGCGAAGTTGCCATCGGCCTGCCCGCCGCAACATCGACGGTTCTTGCCATTCCGCTGATCAAACGGTTGCGCAAAACCCTGCCCAAGGTATCCCTTCGGGTGGTCGAAGCATTTTCCGGATATCTTTGGGGTTGGCTGCAAGAAGGCAGGCTTGATTTCGCAATTTCTTTTGATCGCACTCCCCTGCCCGATATCGTTTGTCATCCGATCTGTGACGAGGAAATATTTCTTGTCGGCAACCAGGATCTAATGCGCGATGTTCCCAGCCGGATTACCCCGGAAATGCTGGGAAGCTTTCCCTTGATCATGCCAACCACCATCCACGGCATTCGCATGAAGGCCAAAGCGTTCGCAGCCCTTGGCAGCGGTCTGGATGTACGAATGGAAATTGATGCCAGTACGCATCTGGTCAAACTGATCGCCAGTGGCGAAGGATATGGCCTTCTGGCCAAATGTGCGATTTATGATGAACTTGAAAATCAGACCGTCAAGGCCGTCCCCCTCTCCCCGCCAATGATCCGGCAGGTGTCGGTTTGCGCCCAGCGCATCAAAATGAAAGACCCGGTTTTGTTGCGGGTTCTTGATGAAATTCATTCTGTCAGTCAGGAACTGATTGCTGCGGGCAAATGGCCAGTGGCGCGCCATTCAGACACGTAGACACCGCACCCTAAATATCTGTTTTGTCATATAAACTGGCGACACCCGACATTCGTTTTTTTGACAAAAATCGCATTGGTCCGATGATTGTCGCGTGACGCAAAGTCGGGATCAGGATTAGTATGACAAATCCTGTTTACTGGCCCGGAGATCGAAAAATGGTGCTGTCTGTTGGGGTTGTGGCCCATGACCGTCGCAAACGCGAAATGGCTGACTGGCTGGAAAAGCACAAGGATGTGTTTGCCAGTATGCGCATCTTTGCCACCGGCACCACCGGGCGCGTTCTGCAGGAGCGATTCACGGAACTCGATATCCATCCCCTGAAAAGTGGTCCATTTGGCGGTGATCAGCAACTGGGATCGATGATTGCGCATCGTGAATTGCAAGCCATGTTCTTTTTCACCGACCCGATGACGCCCCACCCCCATGATGTCGATGTCCGCGCCCTGATCCGATTGGCGAACCTTTATGAAGTGCCGATTGCGTGTAACCAAAGCACGGCCGACCTTTTGATCAGCAATCCGAAGTTCGAGGAAATCTGCGAGCAATATCGCGATCATTCCCCCGAACAGGTCTTTGCCGATTACAGCAACCGCCAGGTTTAAATCCCCCCGCCGGAGCGCCCCGCCTGCCATGCAACTTGCCTATGAACTGATTGCTGCGATCTTTCCGATCTTTGCCGCCATCCTTGTTGGCGCGGCGTTAAAGCGATACCTGATCAAGGCAGCCGATGTGTGGGCCGGGATTGATCGGCTGACTTATTATCTGCTGCTGCCCTCGCTTCTGATTGTCGAGATTTATCGCGCCGATTTTTCCAGTGGCAATGCCGGTACCGCCATTGGCGTTACGCTTGCAGCCACCCTTGGCCTGTCGGCAGCGCTTCTTTTGCTGCGCCCGCTGATCACCCGTGACACACCGCTTTTCACATCAATCTTTCAGGGATCGGTGCGTTACAACAGCTATGTCCTGTTGGCCGTTGCCGATGCGCTTTACGGGGCGGCGGGGCTTGCCCTTGCCATCATCTTTGTTGCGGTGATGGTGATTGCCACCAATATGCTCGGTGTCGTCGTGCTTAGCGCCTTTAGCGGCGGGAAAAGCAACCTGAAGCGCATCATGGGCGGGATTGTCAAAAACCCGATCATTCTTGCCGCTGGCGCCGGTGCGATCCTGAATGTGAGCAACATTCACGTTCCGCTGCCCATTGAAAATACCGCAGCGCTTTTCAAGACTGCTGCCCTGCCGCTGAGCCTGTTGTCAGTCGGGGCCGGGCTTCGTTTTATCATGGATAAAAAGGCGCTTGGTGCGATCGCCCTTGCCACCACCATCAAGCTTGCGGTGCTGCCGGTAATCACCGGTACCTGCCTTTATCTTGCCGGTGTCGATGGCATGGTTCTGGCGATGGGGGTTCTTTATGCCGGCATGCCGTGCGCGGGAAATGCCTATATCCTAGCGCGCCAACTCAATGGCGATGCCGAGGCGATGGCATCGATCATCACACTTGAAACCTTACTCTCCGCCTTCAGCGTCGCTGTCATCGCCGGTGTACTGAGCATCAATTGAGCTTGCATGCGCGGCGTAGTCGCCTGCGTAACCACAAGCCTCAAGGCCAGCGCGCATGAGTTCAGGCGGCGGGGCGTCGACAATTACCGGATCCCGGTCGGCATGGAACGGGACGACAATCTGGCGCGACAGCAGCATCAGGGTCGGCGGCGCACCAAAGATCGGCGGTTCATCACCACGGCCATAAAACGGATCGCCAATCACCGGATGCCCGACATGATCAAGATGCACACGCAGCTGATGGGTGCGCCCGGTATGCGGGATCAGTTCCAGCCAGGTGATGTCTTTGCTATCGGCGTCCTTGCCACGGCCCAGCACAGTATATTCGGTTTTTGATGGTTGGCCATCCTCGTGGACCAGCATGGTCCAGCCGCTTTCATCATTGATCTTGCCGATCGGCGCATCGATGAAACCATGATCATCTTCCATCGCACCATGGACCACCGCCCAATAGGTCTTGCCGATTTTCTTTTCGGTGAAAAGGCGGGTGATCTTTTTTGATGATTTCGGGTGACGGCACAGCAACAGGCAGCCGGCGGTATCACGGTCCAGACGATGGGCCAGCGTCGGTTCCGGCTGGATGCCGAATTTCAAATCCGGCAGGTAGGCATCGACATGAAAATAGGTTTTCGGCCCGCCATGCGACGCCAGCCCGGGCGGCTTGTTTAAAACAATGACGTTGGAATCGCGGTGCAGTACATGCGCGATCAGGTCTTCGGCAATCGGATGGGGCATGGCGTGGCCTTTCATGTCGGGGCGGGCCCGTTGAGCCCCTGCTTACCCCATCAGGCGATGGCGGGCAATGATGATGACGTTTGATCCGCAAATGCACACCAGCCGTAACAAGAAGGAACCACACCTTCTGCAACCCGGCTTTGGTAACGATCATGAAGACGTTCTTGGCACCATCACTGAAACAGCTGCTTGGCACATGCGTGCTTGCGGGCGGTATCTTTGTGTCATCAAACGCGATGGCAACAAGTGACACTGTGATTGAGCAGGCAAGCCTGACGAGTGCGTTCGAGGCAACCGATACCTGCCGCAGTTTCGATCCGATTGCGCGATATGGCAACGAACTTCGTTTTCAGATCCGGCGCAATGATTCCCCGGTCGGGAGCCATGTGGTGCAGTTCAATCAGGGCCGCGACGGCCTGCAGGTGGTTGCGCAAAGCAATATCGATATCAGCTTCCTGGGGTTTAACGCCTATAGCTTTGATTATCGCTCCGAAAGCCTGTGGCAGAAGGGCCGGTTGGCTGCCCTTTCGGTGCGGGTCGATGATGATGGCGATCAAACAGAAGTCACCGCCAAACCGGATGATCAGGGAACGCTTGTTGTCACCGGTCCCAAAGGCCAGCAAACCCTGCCTGACGGCATTTTTCCAACCGATCACTGGCATTGCGGGGTGTTGGGCAGCAAGTCGGTCCTGAACACCATCACCGGCAAGCCCAACGTAGTTGATATCACCCCAACAACAACCGAAATGCTGCGCACAACGAACGGCACGCTGCGTGCGACCCGATTTACCTATGACGGCGAGCTTGAAACCACCGCATGGTACGATGCCGATGGGCGCTGGGTGGGCCTCGCGTTCGAAGCACGTGATGGATCCACCATCACCTATCGCTGCATGAGTTGCGCGACCCAAACCGCGCAAAAGGATGAGGAATGAGCAAACACTTCCAGACCATCTGGATTATCGGGGCATCATCAGGCATTGGCGCGGCATTGGCCCGCAAATTCCATGAAAACCCGACATCATCAGACCAGAAAGTCATCATTTCGGCGCGAAATGCCGACAGATTGAATGAATTGGCATCCGAAATGCCGGATTTAACCCCGGTAACGGTCGATATCACCGACCCAAACGCGGTCAACAGTGCTGTTGGCACGGTCGAAGCGCAGTTTGGCCTGCCCGATCTGGTGATTTTGGCGGCCGGGATCTATTCGCCGATGAAACTTGATGCCTTTTCGGCAGCAACCATCCGAAGCCATGTTGATACCAACTATATGGGCATTGTGAATTGTCTTGAGCCCCTTTTGACCCGGATGCGGGCCCGCAAGTCCGGCGAGATTGCGGTGATGGCATCGGTCGCGGGTTATCGCGGATTGCCCAATGCATCGGCCTATGGCCCGACCAAGGCGGCCCTGATCAATCTGTGTGAATCACTACATACGGAGCTCAGCGGCAGTGGCGTTTTGCTGCGCGTGATCAATCCGGGGTTCGTTAAAACCCGTCTGACCGACAAGAACGATTTTGAAATGCCCTATCTGCTTGAGCCCGAGCAGGCAGCAGACTTCATCTATCGCGGGCTTTGCGGCAGTGACAAATTCGAGATTGCCTTTCCACCCCCATTCGTGCGGCAATTGAAGCTGACGCGAATTTTGCCCTATCCGCTTTTCTTCAAACTGATGCGCAAACTGATCCGAGCATGACCGACATCACCGAAAACAAGCGCCAGTTACTGGCGGCATATGCGGCCTATTACGAGAACCTGTCGCTTGAGACGGTTGATCAGTTAAACGATCTGGTGACAGAGGATTTTGTTTTTTGCGATCCGTTCACGACGGTTCGGGGGCCAAAGGATGTCTGCGCCTATCTGGCGAAGGCCTTTACCGATGCGGACGACCCACGCTTTGTCGTCACCCATCGCGCGATTGACGGGGATCGGGGTTTCTTGCGCTGGAAATTCAGTGCGCGGGTCAAGGTCATCGGCGATTGGGAATTCACCGGCATGTCGGAGCTTACCTTTAACGAGGATGGCACCTGCCTGACATCGCATTTCGACCATTGGGATTCCGGGCAGAACTTCTATGCCAAAATCCCGGTGCTGCGCTGGTTCATTCAACGGCTTGCACGACGTGTTGCTCCTTCGTGAAAAACAGCGTCACTTCACCGATTTCAAAGCCCCATTTCTTGACCCGTGCGCGGTTGACCAAGACCCCATCTGGCTGCAGGAACATCCAGTCGTTGAAGCCAACCCGCCAGGCGCCATCACCGACCTTGAGATCCATGTCATAAGACCAGTTCAGCGCATTGCCATACTGGCTGCCGATGGCAGTCCCGACAATGTCATCAGCACGGCCTTCATAGGTGTGTTCACCGGTTTTGGTGATCTCCCACACGCGGCGATCTGTTTCGCCATCATCATAGATAAAGTCTTCTTCCAGTGTCAGAACACCGTCTTCGACCGTTCCCGTGATTTCAACGGTGAACTGACGACGCAGCGTTCCGAACCGGTCTTCGAAAATACCCCAGGCCCGGCTGTTGCCTTCGAAATAGTCAAACACGTCGAATCGGGGTTCTTTTTGCGCGAAATCCTGCGGTTTCATTGACCCACATCCGGCTAATAGCACCAAAAAACACAGCGCCGTGAAATTCCGCAGCATCGATTTTCTCCTGTCCTGACATCCCAAGATCAAACGGTGCGGCGTGAAAGGCGCCGACGAATGGCAACCTGATGCGCACCATCCAGTGGAAAGCGCCACATCATCCCGATTGCTCCTGCTTTCAATACGATGGGGATCACCGCATAGATCAAAACCAGCACGATCAAAGCACCGGTTTTTTCATCCCCGCCCTCGGTCAGGCCAAAGGCCCCCAGGATCGGAAGCGCGATCCCCGCCGCCAACGCCATGGCAAGCTTGTTGGTCATGTTCCAAAGGGCAAATAAAAGCGCGGTGCGCCGCACGCCAAAGCGATAGCGATCCCAGTCATCGACATCGGCCTGAATGGCCGGCGGCAGGGCAAGGTCCGCCCCCAAAGCCGCACCGGTCACAAGGCAGATGAGGGCAAAGGCGCCAAAGTCCCCGGCATCAAGGATCGGTACAAACACAAAGGCAATGATCGCCATCACCATGGCCAGACACCAGACCCGGTGTTTGCCCACCCGTCCAGCCATGACAACCCAAAGCGGAATGGCGATGATGGCGGCTGCGAAATAAAGCAGGATCAGCATGTTCTCGCTGTCCTGACCCAGTTCGAGGTAATAGCGAACAAACAGCGGGAAGCAGACCGCAGGCAGCCCGGCCGCCAATCCATTGATCATCCAGGCTGCCAGCAGACGCATGAACAGGCGATTGTCGCGCAGGCTGCGAAACCCAAGACGCACGGTCTTAACAAGGTTACCTGACCCCATACCAGTTGCCGTCGAGTTTGTGCGTTTTTGCTGCGCAACCGGATCAGGCACCTGCCAGATCAAAAACGCGACAAAGACAGCCCCCAGTGTCAGGGTCACGATGGCAAGGGTCTGGATTTCCGCGGCACGATCCGTGGCGTTGATCAGAACCGGAATGGCCCCGGCCAGAACAATGCCGATCAGACCGGCCCCTTCGCGAAGAGCGGTAAGCGACGTGCGTTTTTTATAATCACCGGAAAGGTCCGCCCCCCAGGCAAGATAGGGCACCTGAAACATCGTCCAGCCGAGGAAAAGCACACTCGCCCAAATTAAAAGATAGAGTGCATCGGGGTCTTTGGGTGGGCTGAACAAATACCAAAGGCCGATCCCGGCAATCAGTGCCCCGACCCCGGTCCAGATTTTGCGATTGCCGGTCCTGTCTGACAGCCAACCGACCACCGGGTCGGTCAGCATATCGATCATTCGCACCAGCAAAAGGACCACGCCTGTGATCGCCAAGCCAAGGCCAAGGTCATCGCCGTAATAACTTGGCAACAGGACATAGGCCGGGATGGTCGGCACGGCTGCGGCCATCGCCGGAAGCGCATAGAAGATGGATGTCTGGGTGGGGTATTCAGTCGGACGCATTGTCGCGATGTTCGATCACGAACAGGCCAACATCGATCGAGCCCTGATCAAAGCCGGTTTCGCAATAAGCGAGATAATATTCCCACAAGCGTTTGAAACGCAGATCAAAGCCCTGCTTGGCAATGCCATCCCAGGCATGCTGGAAGCTGCGCTGCCATTCGGCCAGCGTGCGGGCATAGGATTTGCCAAAGAATTCCGAATGGCGCACTTCAAGCCCGGCGTTCTCGACCGCTGCTGACAGTGCGGTTGGCGAGGGCAACATTCCCCCCGGAAAGATGTAGCGCTGAATGAAATCCGCCCCACGTCGATAGGTTTCAAACCGGTCATCATCAATGGTGATGATTTGCAGGACCGCTTTGCCGCCCGGCTTCAGACGGTTGCGGATCATTTCGAAATAGGTTGGCCAATGTTCTTCGCCGACCGCCTCGAACATCTCGATCGAGACAATTTTGTCATACTGGCCTTCTTCATGACGGTAGTCGCGCAGAACAATATCCGTCCGGTCATGCAATCCCTGCAGCAACAGGCGTTCACGGGCATAGGCATGCTGTTCGTTCGAAAGCGTTAGCCCCGTAACGTTGCAGCGATATTTGCCGGCGGCCAGTTCGGCAAAGCCGCCCCAGCCACAGCCGACTTCAAGGATAGTCTCGCCGGGTTTCAGATCCGCAAGCGCGCAAATGCGTTCGTATTTCGCGTCCTGGGCCGCATCCAGCGACATGTCGGACGTATCATACAGGCCCGAAGAATAGGTCATGCTGGGATCAAGCCAGGCGCGATAGAATTCGTTGCCGAGATCATAGTGATAGGCAATATTGCGCTTTGAACCCTCAAGCGTATTGGCGTTGCGCAAATGTCCGATCCGCGCCACCGTGCGGGCCAGAAAACCAGCCGCCAGACGGGCGCGCACAATCGTTTCATTGCGCATGGCAAAATGCATCAGGTGGGTCAGGTCCGGGCTGCTCCAACTGCCATCCATATAGGCCTCGGCAAAGGCGACATCGCCGCCGGTGGCGAGTTTGCGGATTGCCTGCCAGTCATGGATATGGATGGCCGCACGCAGGTCGGTTTCCTGATCACCGGTAAAATGAAGGGTATCGTTATCGGGCAAAACAATGGTCAAACGCCCGTAATGCAAATGCGAAAGAACACGCTTGAGCATGGCTTTCAGAAGACTGCGACTGCCCGTCATGCTGCCCAGCATCGGCAAGATGCGGTCACGCAGCGGAAGAATGTCGGCGGATGCATTACGATTGCGGTTTGGCATTGTTTTTATCTCTTTCCTGCTTGGGCCGCTGCCGTCCCGGTTTCCAGCACATAGGTCACGGCATGCTCTGGCGGTGCTGGTCGTTTATGGAACGTCATACCCTTTCGCCAAAGATGGAGCGCCTCCCAATGGATACCTGCCACGACCTTTAGCGTCATGAGCGGGTAGCGAATGAACGCTCCTAACAGTTTACGGTCGGAAAGCTCGGTTCGATCACCGACAAAGGCGGCATTGAGAAACGCGCCCTTGGCATCGGTCTCGCGGATGGCGACCGCAACGTTTTGATCGGGAATACGAATTCGGAAATGATAGTCTGCAACCATGTCGATAAAGGGTGAGACATAAAAACCCTTCGCACAGGACTGGCGCAGCACGTTTTTGTCATCCAGCGCACCGTCACCCACCGGGATCAGATAACTATGCCGATCCCCAAAGGTGTTGGAGACTTCATAAAGCACCGCCCCCACCGAACCGTCCGCCCGGTGGCAGAAATAAACCGACAACGGATTGAACACAAAACCAAGTAAACGCGGATAGCACAGCAATTGGATTTTGTGCGCACAATCGCCCAAACCGTGACCCTGCAGAATGCATTCAAGTCGGGTGCGCAGATCGGCTTTGCCGCCATCGGCGTGATCGCGATCATGGAACGAAAACAGGTTAAAGCGGTTGCGGCTGAACAGTTTCAGCTTTGCGGCAAGACCATCGATCTCATCAAGATCAAGCAGGAAGGAAAACACCCGATAGCGCAGCTTGTGCTTTTTCGGGCGTAACCGATGGTGGGCAACTACCCCTTCAAACAGGGCCGATGTCGGCTTATCCGCAACAGGTCGTGTCATGCGGCCTCGCTTGATTGTGCACGCGCAGGATCGCCAAGATGGATGCGGCCACTTTCATTTTCCACGTTCCACGGACGGCGAACATTGCCAAGCGCCTCGGCCACGGCAAGGCCGGACTGAATACCGTCTTCATGGAAGCCATAGCCAAAGTAACTGCCACAATACCAGATGTTATCCACCCCCTGTATCGACCACAGGTCTTTTTGCGCCGCCATTGCACCCGCATCAAATAGTGGATGATCATACAGGAACGACCGGATCACGCTGCCGTCTTTGGGGTGGCGTGGCGGGTTGAGGGTCACGAACAGGGGTTGCTGTTGATCAAGATGCTGCAGGCGGTTCATCCAATAGGTCACGCAGACTTTTTGTTCGCCGTCATGGTCCTCGGCCAGGTAGTTCCAGCTTGACCAGACCTTCTGGTTTTTCGGCATCAGGCTGGCGTCATTGTGCAGGATCGCCAGGTTGCGTTCATATTTGAAGGCTGACAGTAGATCACGTACACGCGGATCGGGTGCATCCTGCAGGGCCAGCGCCTGATCACCGTGGCAGGCCAGAACCACGTGATCATATTCTTCGCGTTTGCCATAGCGGTCCTCGACAAAGGCACCGCCAGACGCAGTTTTGCCGACCTTGGCAATGGCACGATCAAGAACCACACCGCCGGAAATGTTTGCTGTCATGCGTTTCACATATTCGCGTGACCCGCCAACCACGGTGCGCCATTGCGGGCGATCCTTGATCTGCAAAAGGCCATGGTTCTGACAAAACCGGACAAACGCCGCCAGCGGATAGGCCATCATGGTATCAACCGGCGTTGACCAGATCGCAGCCCCCATGGGCAAAAGATGGTCATTGATAAAGGATTTGGAATAGCGCTTGTCGCGCAGGTAATCGCCAAGGCTGATATGTTCGGCCGTACCGTCTTCAAGGGCAGCGGGTACTTCGCGGTAAAAACGCAGGATATCACGCACCATTTTCCAGAAGCGTGGGCGGAACAGATTGCGTTTCTGGGCAAACAGGGCCGAAAGATCCCCACCGCCATATTCCAGCCCGCCTTCATCCATCGAGGCAGCAAAGGACATATCGGTCGGCGTGGTTTTGACATCAAGATGATCAAACAGCGCACACAAGTTCGGATAGCATCGGGTATTGTAAACGATAAAGCCGGTATCAACCGGGGTCTGCCCCGCATCGACCGTGTTGGAATGCCCGCCGGGGCGGTCATCCTTTTCATAGAGCGTTACATTATGTGATTGGCTCAGCAGCCAGGCCGCAGACAGGCCGGAAATGCCGGACCCGACCACAGCGATATTGAGTTTTCCCGGGGTGACGATGTTCATATCGGCGGGGCCTGTTTGCAGTTAATGTGTGAGTGTTACATATGAGTACGCACGTTAAAGACGTGCAGATCACCCTGAATTATTTGTCGGGTGTCATTGTAAGTATCTGGCAAAAACATACATTTTTATTTGATCCAAATGAATGCGGCCGACGTAGGATTGGAATGATGAACACGATCCTGGCGCGGCCCCAAAAGGGACCAGAGACCAAAATGAGCGGCACCACACCACGACGCACCGGACCAGCTGATCCGGTCGAAGCGAAAAGATGTGCCGACTGGATTGTTTCCGTCGCGACCTCGCGCGATCGGGAAGCGTTTGCGCAACTGTTTGCGCATTTCGCCCCGCGCGTGAAGGCCTACATGTTCCGATTTGGCGGCAATTCCGAAACCGCCGAGGAAATGGCTCAGGAAGCAATGATGCAGGTCTGGCGCAAGGCGCACCTGTTTGATCCCTCAAAGGCAGCGGCCAGTACGTGGATTTTCACCATCGCCAGGAACCTTCGAATTGACCGGTTCCGGCAACGTAAACATATCGAGGTTGATGATTCCGACCCGACTTTGATCGTCGACGAAGACCCGCTGGCAGATGACATTGTCAATCGTGACCAAGAGGCCGTCCTTGTCAAAGCCGCGATGGCGGAATTACCAGCCGATCAGAAGGTGGTCGTTGAATTGTCGTTTTTCGAAGATTGCTCACATAGCGAAATCGCCGAGCGTCTTGATATCCCGCTGGGGACTGTGAAGTCCCGGTTGCGGCTTGCGCTTGGCAAGTTGCGTGGCGGACTGGAAGGTGTCGCATGAATATCAAGCATCATCCAACCGATCAGACATTGATGGATTATGCCAGTGGTTCCCTGTCGCAAGCGATGGAGCTTTTGGTGGCAACCCATATGACCGTGTGCCCGCATTGCCGCGACAAGGTCAGTGGATATGAAACCATGGGCGGTGCCGCCCTTGAAAGCACCGACAGCATGTCTATGGCGGATCATTCACTTGATCACGTCATGGCAATGCTTGAACGCGATACGGCGAATGAAAACATCGTCACCGAGGAGTTGCCATCCTTGCGCCGCGTTGCAGTTGGCGAAAGCATTACCGGCAGCGCCATGAGCGCCCTGCCAAGGCCGCTTGCCGATCTGCTGCCCGACGATGTGATGTCGCTCGAAGACATTCCATGGAAAACGCTTGCACCGGGTGTGAAGCATTTCCAGCTGAAATCAATCGAAAGCAAGGGCACAGTGCGCCTGATGAAGATTGCACCGGGTGTGTCGATCCCCGATCACGGGCATCATGGTCATGAAATGACTTTGCTGATCAAGGGATCCTATATCGACGAGATCGGACGGTTCCGGGCCGGTGATGTCGCGGATCTTGATGATGATATCGATCATCAGCCGATTGCCGATACGGCCGAGGAATGCATCTGCCTGATCGCAACCGATGCCCCGATGAAGTTCAACCGTCTGCTGCCGAAATTGCTGCAGCCGTTCTTTGGCATCTGATACCCCCGTTCCCAATGCATCCTAACGCATCAAGGCCCCGTTGGCATCACGCCTTTGGGGCCTCTTTTCTGTGAAGTTCTAGGCTGCGGGGACCAGCCAGCTGATGTGATGTTCTGCCGGTCCCGGCAGCTTGCAAGTTTTCGCAAGCCAGTCGCCGATTTCGCCAAGCTGCTGATCAAACTGCCAGGGCGGATTAACGACCAGAAGCCCCGTACCGCGCATGCGGCCCTTTGCCCCGCCCTGATCGGTGGCCAATTCAGCACACAGGACACCGCCCGATGCCTTGATCGCCGCAAATGATGTGCGAAGCTCGGCGTCAAATCCGTCTTCAAGGATCGGATACCACAGCATGAAGGTTGCGGTCGGCCATTTTTCCCAGGCCTCACGCACGGCCTTGGCGGCCTTTTGATAATCCTGTTTCACATCATAGCTTGGGTCCATCAGCACCAACCCACGCCGGATGGCCGGCGGCATCATGCCAACCACACCTTCATAGCCATCGCGCTTGTGCAGATGAACGCGCGTATCGCGCTTCACCCGGTGACACAGTGTTTCATGTTCGCGCGGATGCAGTTCCATCAGGACCAGTTCATCATCCTCGCGCAGCATTTCGCGCACAATAAACGGCGATCCGGGATAGAACGGACCGTGATTGTCGTCGCCGTCGCGCACGCCATAATCGCGGCCCTTGGCGACCGGATCAAAACCCGCGACGTAGCTTAGAAATTGCTGCAACATTTCCGGCGCGTCATTGGCATCTTTTGCCCGCGCATACCCGTCTTTCCATTCGCCGGTTTTGGCCGCCTGTTCGCTGCCCAGATCATACCAGCCCGATCCGGCATGGGTATCAATCACGCAGAACGGCTTTTTCTTTTTGCGTAAGTGTTCAAGCACCAGCCAAAGGGCAGCATGCTTGTGCATGTCGGCAAAATTCCCAGCGTGAAAGCCGTGCAGGTAACTGAGCATGGCGGCTTATCCTTTCTTCGGGCGCGAACGATGGCGTGCAGGCTTTGCCCCGCCCGGCCTGCGGCGTTGGCTGGTGTCCGATGCGCTGTGTGCCGCATCGTTGGGGGCATTGCGTTGGCGGGCCGATTTATAGCCCCCCTTACGCCGAGAACTACCCGGCTTTGCGCCAGCGCGTTCGCCATCGGATGGGTTCTCAGTCTTGGTGTTGCCGTCATCGGGCAATTGATTACGCCGCGGCGGCTTGGCCGATCCGGGTGAAAGTCTGCGATGGGTGGCGGGCGGTGCATCGACCTCGATCACCTTCCATTCGCCGGGCGCGAGGTCACCCAGCGTCCAATCCCCGATGGCATGGCGGATCAGGCGCAAGGTCGGGAAACCGACCGCGGCGGTCATGCGGCGCACCTGACGGTTTTTGCCCTCGGTAATTGTCAGCTCAATCCAGCTTGTCGGGATGGCCTTGCGATAGCGTACCGGCGGATCACGCTCCCAAAGCCCGGCCGGTTCATCAATCAACCGCGCCTTGGCGGGCAAGGTCAGGCCGTCTTTAAGCTCCACCCCGCGCCGCAGGGCTTCGAGGGCTTCGTCGGTTGGTTCGCCATCGACCTGCGCAAGATAGGTTTTGGGTTTTTTGAATTTCGGGTGGGCGATCTGCGCATTAAGCGGCCCGTTATCGGTTAACAGCAACAACCCCTCGCTATCGCGATCCAGCCGGCCAGCAGCATAAACACCGGGCAGATCAATATAGTCAGCCAAGGTCGCCCGGCCGTTTTCACGGTCGGTAAACTGGGTCAGCACCCCGTAAGGTTTGTTAAACAGGATCAATTGCGCCATGGCGCGCATAAAACCAGCTTTGGCGAGGCTGTCAACTGGGTTCAGGGCCTAATCCCGGATGAGATATTCCATGGTGGCGACCACGCGCACGGTCTTGTTGATCTGGTTTGCTTCCATCATGTTGGGCGCACCATCAGCCGCCAAAATCTGAAACAGGCCCTGCGTTGCGCGACGAATACCGCCAAGCTCACCGCCGGAATCGCTGGCGAATTGTTGGGCCGCTTCGCGGGCATTGGCAGTTGCCGCCGCGATCATTTCCGGCTTGATGTCATTAAGACCCGTAAACAGGTAACTCGGCCCCGGGTTATAGCCCTGCCCGCCCAAAACAACACCGCTCTGCAACAGCTTGCCGATATCCTGTGACGCGGCAACCACCGCATCAACATCATCGGTGCGCACCTGAATGGTCTGATTGACGATATAGCGACTCTCAATCGGGCCGGAGCGATAGGACTGGGCAAGTTGATCGGTCACTTGCAGATTTTGCAGCTCCGTTGCTTCGCGCGTGATGCCATGACTGGCAAGGAATTCAAAGAGTGTGTTGGTATCGGCATCGATCTTGGCCTGTGCGTTTTGCAGCACATCATCGGTCGCAACATAGGTAATCGGCCAAACGGCCTTGTCGGCCTTTACGTCACGTTCAGCCAGCCCCTTGACCGTGACATAGCGATCAAGGGCACGCATGTTTTCAATGCCGGTTCCGACCAGCCAGCCCGATGCTGCCAATCCACCGGCAACAACGATTGCCGCAACAACTTTTGCAAATCCCGATGATTGCGCCATGGGGCCGTTTCCTTTGCAGTTTCTCTGTCCGATTCCGCGCGATATGCCAGATATGATATCGCGGGCGATGACTTTCACGGTATCTGCATTGTATTGGCGTGAAAAACGGCGATTGCGGGGCAGTATTTGGCCACGACGCCCTCCAACTGCAGCCAAAATGAAAATATTTTGAATGCATTCAAAAACTGTCGCATTCACCCTTCGGGCGTGGTAAAACCCGGCCAAATCATTCGCACCAAGCACCACATATAACGCCACAAGAGGTCATCCATGCTGCGTTCTGAAATCAATGCCTGTATCGAGCATGCCAAGGAACTTTATGCATCCATCGCATTCAAACTGCCGGAATGGGCCCATTACAGCCCGGCACAATGGGATGGCGAGGCCGATCTGGCGAAATGGTGCCGCGACCATCAGATGGGCTGGGACGTTACCGATTACGGCGAAGGCGATTTCGCAAAGCGCGGCCTGATCCTGTTTTGCCTGCGCAATGGCATTCTGCGCCAGCCGGGCGAAGTGCCCTATGCCGAAAAGATCATGATTGTTGGCGAAAATCAGGAATGCCCGTGGCATTACCACAAGGTCAAAATGGAAGACATCATCGTGCGTGGTGGCGGCAACCTCGTGATCGAGCTTTGCAACCTGACCGATGATGGTCAGATGGACCGCGAGAACGAGGTCCGCGTGCGCACCGATGGCAAGCTCAACATCCTGCCCGCCGGTGGCAAGGTTGTTCTGCAGCCGGGTCAAAGTGTCACCTTGCCGCGCACGCTTGTGCATCGCTTCTATGGCGAAGAGGGCAAAGGCCCGGTCATTGTCGGCGAAGTGTCACAGGTTAATGATGACCTCACAGACAATTACTTCTTTGACTGCGATGCCCGCTTTACCGAAATCGAAGAAGACGTCGCGCCGATCCATCCGCTGTGGAACGAACTGCCCAGCAGCTAAGCAACGTCGTACGCCCGATAAAGAAAAAGCCCTGCAGCAATCCTGCAGGGCTTTTTGCTTGGATACTTTGACGTTCTGACCTACTCGGCAGGCGGCAAGTCTTCCTTGTTGCCAAGAATATCGGTGAATTCCGGCATATCGCGCAGTGGTTCAAACTCTTCTTCGCTCCAGGCCGGTTGGCGCATGGCATCAGAAAGTTCGACCGCACGGCGCAGATCCGCAAGGGCGGCTTCCTTGAAGCCCAGCCCCGCATTGGCGCATGCGCGCTGATAATGGCCGTTGGCACTTTCGGGTTCCTCGGCCAGCAACCGGTTGCACAGACTGAGCGCCCAGTCACGGTCACCAAGCTGAAGGGCGGCGTCCGCCTTATAGGCCATGACTTCCGGGTCGCCGGGGGCAAGTTCGAGGATCTTGTCATAGGTTTCGATCTTTGCGCGCGGATTGCCCAACTGGTTGGCCTGCAGCCACAGCGCATGAATGGTCTGGGTGCGTTCGATTTCGTGCTGATGTTCGTTGATCAGTTTGGATTTCAACAGCAGTTCATTTTCAAGCGAGGTCAACCGCCCTTCGAATTCCTGCGACAGGCGCTGCAATTCGGTATTGGCCAGATTGCGCACACTTGATTTCAGTTCGCGCAGGGACTGCCAGCCCAGCATGGTCAGAAGCGCACCGACCGCTGCCACGAAGTAGAAGAAATAAGTCACGGTGTTCGAAGAATACGAGATCGCCTTGTCGATGGCCTCAAGCTGGCGATTGACGACTTCGCGCAGCAATTCGGCACGCATGCCCTGCATTTCTGTGCGCAGGTTTTTCAGCTCATCAAGAACATACCGTTCCATAAGCGGCGGCATGTTGGAGCGTTCTTCGGCCGATAGCGGGCGATAATCAATTGCCGGGTTGTCGGTCGTACTGTCGGTAACCTGACCATTGACCGTTGTCTGGTCGGATGTATCGTTGCTTTGCGCGACGGCCACATCTCCATAAAGGACAACCCCCAACATCACCGTCAGAGCAGCGATCAAAGCAGATAGTTTCCGCATCTTTTCTTCCCGTCTTCTTGTCCGGATTGGAACCGTTTCCCGATCACTGAAACTACCGAACATGCTTGAACAAACCAATAAAATTACAACCTGCACACTCTGTACGCGCATGTGACAAAACTGATATAGTCTGTAACTTAAATACGCGTCCCAGACTTAAAGAAGTGGTGAGGGTCAAGACCTATTAATTTGATTGGAATGGCAGAGCTTAAATTTGTGAAATCCAAGGAAAATGCCGCCTAGCGGGTTGGTATCCCGCTTAAGGGATTTGACACAGGAGTTTGCAAATATAAGCTCTGTCCTTCGGATCGCTTAGATTTGCACGGGTTACTTTGTCGCAAAACCTTGAAAGATAAATATCTTCCGGCGGTTTTGCTTCGCGTATCCGCACAAATCTGAGTGACCATTCAAACCAAATTAAAAGGTCCTGACCCTACAGTCCCCACGATATCGCTCCTTCAGGTTCCCCGGAATGCCTCAGCAAGAACAATACCGACAGCGGTCGTATGCCCTGTCGCGTGAAACGCTGGAATTACTAAATGAATTGGGTTTGAGTGCAAACCCGATCAATTTCGCTGTGTTCTTTGCCTATGTCGAAAAATCCAATGATGATCTGGTTGCCCTGATTGATATCCTGCGCAGCAACCAGCGTGCACTTGATGATCTGAAGTGCCACGAGCTTTATCAACGTTTCATCGAACCGGGCCGGGCCGAGCTTCTGCGCGAAGCCATCTCAAATGATCTGCACCAACAGGTTTCCAACCTTCTGCGTCGCCTGTCTGACGGGAAAGATCAGATCAGTGCGGCTGCCAACGATCTTCTTGGTGTTGCTGACCTTTCTGATGCCCAAAGCACGAAAGACGGTAACAAGGATACCAGTCAGGACCCGGCCGAAGTGACCCAGCTGCTTCTTGATCTTGAAGAAATGAAGCGCGAAGCCCACACCGACGGGCTGACGGGGATTGCCAATCGCAAGGCGTTTGATGAAAGCCTGCGCGATGCCGCCATGGCAACGATGGAAGGTGGCGAGTGCCTGAGTATTCTTTTGATCGATATTGACCACTTCAAACGGATCAATGACACCCACGGCCATCAGGCGGGCGATCAGGTCATCCGCACGCTGGCCAAGACGCTGCAGCAAAATGTCAAAGGACGCGACACCACCGCACGATATGGTGGCGAGGAATTCGCGGTTATCCTTCCGGCCACGACCCTGTCAGATGCCATGCGGGTGGCGAAAATATCCGCGCATCCATTGAGTTGCTACACCTCAAAAGCATCAATCGCAACGAAGACCTTGGGCGTATTACCGCCTCTATCGGGGTTGCGACCTATCAGCTGGGTGAGCCCCTGACCCGCGTGATCGAACGCGCCGATCAGGCATTGTATCTTGCCAAGGAAAGCGGTCGAAACTGTGTGATGAACCAGAACGATCTGCTTCATCAACCGATCCCGCGCGCGGAAAGTGCCTAAGCATAGTGGCGGCTGCCAAAGCCACTTTTCAACCACACGGAAACTTGTTCAAAAACCCGGTCTACTGCTGACCTATATCAAACCGTTAGCTTATTCTCTTGCATAGGATAATGCCGCAACTTTCAGCGACATAATTCTACTGCAGGAAATTGATGACCGCGCACGGGCTTAATCACAAAACAGCACAAACCTACACCGAGGCTGCCCTTAGATTGATGGCGGAGCTCGGCGTGATGTCACACCCGGACAATTTCCAGATTTTCTTTACCTATGTCGCGAAAACCAATTTCGACCTTTGCCGCACCATCGATATCCTGCGCAGCAATCATCGCGAGTTTGATGAGGCGCAATGTGAAGAACTCCATACCCGGTTCTTCAGCGACAAGCGCGAAAACGAAATCATCGAACGCATTTCCAACGACCTGCGCGAACAATTGGGCAGTATCCTTGATACGGTTCACGAAGTCGGCGTCGACACCCGGAAATATAACAAGGCGCTCGATCATTTCTGTTCCTATGTCGGGGACAAGAACCGCGATCTCAGCAATCTTGAGCAAGCACTTCATACCCTGCTTGGCGCGACGCGCGAGATGGAAGGGGTTAACCGCACCCTTGAAAACCGGTTGACCAACAGCTCATGCGAAATCACCCGCCTGCGCGAGGACATGGAAGACCTCAAACGTGAAGCCCTGACCGATGGCCTGACCGGTATCGCCAACCGCAAGGCTTTTGACATGCAGTTGCGTGAAGGCATGATGCACGCGATGGAGGATGGCCAACCGCTGAGCCTTTTGTTGCTTGATATCGATCACTTCAAGAAGTTCAACGACACCTATGGCCACCAGATCGGCGATCAGGTGATCCGACTGATGGCCGAATCCCTCACGCGCAATGTCAAAGGCCAGGACACCGCAGCCCGATATGGTGGCGAGGAATTTGCCATCATCCTGCCCAGCACATCGCTTGGCAATGCCGTGTTGTTTGGTAATCAGTTGCGTCATTACATCGAAAGCCACAAGGTCGTGTCAAAAAGCGGCAAGACCATCATTGGCAAGGTCACGGCATCCATCGGCGTTGCCGAATTCCGACCCGGTGAAACGATCGCCAAACTGATCGAACGCGCCGACATGGCGCTGTATTTCGCCAAGGAAAACGGACGCAATCAGGTCGCCAGCGAAAAGCAGGTTTTGGGCAACGATAGCCCTGCGCAAACCGGCAAAGGTATGGCAGCCCAATAGGCAATTGCGCTGCTGGCACTGACAACACGGTCATTTCCACGTATAAGCAGGTCCGAAACTCATATGAATGGATCTGACGGGCTTGAAAAAGATTGATGTTCTTGTCATCGGGGCGGGTGCAGCCGGCCTGATGTGTGCGATTGAAGCAGGTAAACGCGGGCGGTCCGTCGTGGTGGTGGATCATTGTGCCAAGCCGGCGCAGAAAATCCGTATTTCCGGCGGTGGGCGTTGCAACTTTACCAATATCCACACGAGCCCGGAAAACTTCATCTCCGAGAACAAGCGTTTCTGTGTATCCGCGCTCAAGCGTTATACGCAGCATGACTTCCTTGATCTGGTGAGCCGCTACAACATCGCTTGGCATGAAAAAACGCTGGGCCAGCTGTTTTGCGATGAGTCGTCGTTCCAGATCATCGACATGTTGCTTGATGAATGTGACGCCGCCGATGTGACGATCAAGCTCAATACCGAGATTTCCAATATCATCAAGCGCGACGATGGCGGCTTTGATGTCACCACGCGCACCGGCGCACAGTGGACTTGTGAGTCGCTTGTGGTTGCCTGTGGCGGCCTATCAATCCCGAAAATCGGGGCGACCGGTTTCGGCTATCAGATTGCGCGACAGTTCGGCATCAATGTCATTCCGACCCGTGCCGCCCTTGTCCCGTTTGTATTTGATCCGGATTTGCGCGCCCGAACCGGGGAGCTTTCCGGCATCTCGGTCGATGCAATTGTGCAATGCAACAAAAAGCAGTTCCGCGAAGGATTGCTGTTTACCCATCGTGGTCTTTCCGGGCCATCAATCTTGCAGATTTCGTCTTACTGGAATGAAGGTGATGCCATCACCGTGAACCTGAACCCGGAAGAAGATGCCTTTGATCTTTTGAAATCTGCCAAGGGTGAAAACCCGAAACAGGCCGTGCATACGGTTCTGTCACGCATTCTGCCCAACCGGCTTGCCCAGATGATTGCATCCACCCATGGTCTGGATCGCCCGATTGGGGAAACCGGTGACAAGGCGCTGCGCAAACTTGCCATGGATGTCAATCAATGGGCCCTGACACCCAGCGGCACCGAAGGATATCGCACGGCCGAGGTCACCGTTGGCGGGGTGGATACCAATGCCCTGTCATCGAAAACCATGGAAGCCCGCGACGTGCCCGGTCTTTATTTCATCGGCGAAGTTGTCGATGTCACCGGCCATCTCGGCGGGTTCAACTTCCAATGGGCGTGGTCGTCTGGCTGGTCTGCCGGACAGGTCGTTTAGCCCCATTCAAATCCTTGCTCCGTATGCCTTTTTTGCTGAGCCGGGAACAAATTATGCATCCAACCGTTTGAGTTGTAAGCGCGGTGCAAACGCCGCTGCAACAAATGTGAGGTTGGAACATGCTTGAATATGGTGGAATTCTTGGACTTCTCGTCCTGATTGCCGATATCTGGGCGATCGTGAACATTATGGGCAGTGGTGCAAGCACCGGCTCAAAAGTCCTGTGGACTGTGCTTGTTGTTGTTCTGCCGGTCCTTGGTCTGATCATCTGGTTCTTTACCGGACCGCGCAGTGGTCGCGTGACCGCATAAAACCGGACATCAATCATTCCCTCAATGACAAAAAAGCCGACAGGAAACTGTCGGCTTTTTTGTTTGTTTAAATGCCTGCAGCAAAAATGACCGCAGCCCCGATACCAATCAGTGCGCCGCGCACCAGGATTGAGCGCGGGGCGATCAACCCGTAGGAAATTGCGGTCAATCCAAGCGCCACCTTAAGCCCGGCGACAATCGCCCAAAGCGGATCACTGGCAAGCTCGATCAGGGTGCTGTTGGCGATCATGGCAAGCGGTACGATATAAAGCCCGATGCCAAGTGCCATTGCGGTGCCAGCGACCTTGAGCCAGTTTTCCTCGACCATGCCAGCGGCAATAAACACCGCCCCGCATACCGGCGGTGTAATGGTCGATAAAAGCGCAAACCAGAAAACAAACAAGTGCGCCTGAAGCGGCTCAAGCCCCAACTCAATCAGGGCGGGCCCCGCGACCGAGACGCAAATGACATAGGCCGCCGTGGTTGGCACTTCCATGCCAAGGATCAGACAAGCAAGAGCTGTCAGAAGCAGAGCTGGCCACAACATGCCGCCCGAGCCCGAGATCAGAAGCGAGGTAATCTTGACACCCAGCCCGGTCAGACCCAGCACCCCGATCACGATCGACGCGCACAAAATGATCGACCCGATCATCGCCACCTGACGCCCGGCATTCAGACACACATCGGTAAACCGTTGCTTGCTGCGCGCAAAATCAACCGTAAGATCCGCATCCAGCAGCAGCAACACCGCCCCGGCCAAAAGTGCCAGACAAGCCGCATATTGCGGGGTAAACCCACCGCCAAACATGCCCCAAAGCAGGATGGTAAAAGGTACGAGGAAAAAGCCCGACGTGATCAGGACTGCCCGCATGTTCGGGCGGTCTTCCTTGGGCACACCGGGCAGATCAAACCGCATGGCAAAGGCATTGATGCCAACCCAGACGGCCAAGAAATAAAGGATGGCTGGCAACATGGCCGCAACCATGATCTCGACATAGGGTTTGCCGGTCAGCTCCACCATGACAAAGGCCCCGGCCCCCATCAGTGGCGGCATGATCTGACCACCGCTTGAGGCCACGGCCTCAACCGCTGCAGCAAGACGTTTGGGATAGCCAAGCTTGGTCATGGCCGGCAGGGTAATCGCCCCGGTCGAGGCAACATTGGCCGACGCCGACCCCGAGATCGAGCCAAACAGCGCCGATGACACCACCGACACCTTGGCCGCCCCGCCCTTGAGCCGACCGGCAGCAGCCCCGGCCACATTCATGAAGCCCTGACCGGCTTCGCCGCCATTAAGAACTGCGCCAAAAATCACAAAGATCGCAACAATATTGACCGACACCCCGGTCAAGCTGCCCCAAAGGCCGCCTTCGGCGATGGTGAGGGTCCCCAGCATGCTTTCGATCGGAAGCCCCGCATGCCCGAACTCGCCCGGGACATGTTGACCAAACAATGCATAAAGAAGCGCAATCGCCGCCACTGTCGGCAAGGGCCAGCCAATCGCGCGCCGTGCCATTTCAAGCACAATCAACAGCAACGCGCCCGCCAGAACGATCTGGCTATTGCCCATCAGAAAACCATACTGATCGCCAAGTGCCTGATGGTTGGCGACGATCCAGCCACATCCGATCAGACCGATAATGGTCAGAAAGATACCCGAGATTTTCTGGGCACGGGTTTTGGCAACAAAGATCAGCGCCCAGGGCAAGGCCAGCGCCATATGGATCGGGCGGCTGACAAGATTGGGCACCAATCCTGAAAAGATCAGCCACAGGTGAAAGGCAATCGAAACGGCGCCAAGGGCGATCCAGAAGGGGCGAGTGGAGGCTGACATATTGTAAATGGCTTGCTTGATAAGAAACGGCCCGGCAGTTCTGCCGGGCCTTGAACATGTGATGGGATCAGCGATCAGCGCTGATCATCGCGGACGTTAAAGCCGACTTCGTCGTAATAGCGCAGCGCACCGGCATGCATTTTGCCGCTGATGTTGGCCAGCATTTCTGGGGTGACACCATTCCACCAAGACGAGCTTTCGCCCATTTTTGCCTTCTGCTCCCAGAAGGTCTTGGTGAGCTCATAGGCAGTATCCGCATCCATCTGGGTGGTGGCAAAAGCCACAACCGAAAGCGATGCGGTGGTGATGTCCGCATCCTGACCGTTATAGGTACCCGCCGGAATGACGGTCTTGTCGCGCTTGGTTTGGGCGAGCTGATCATTGGAAAGCGAAAGAACTTTCACATCGGTGCCCGCCGCAGCCTCGATCACGTTCGGGGCCGGCCAGGAACCAGCCGTCACGAAACCATCGATCTGACCGTTTTTAAGCGCAGCAACAGCATTCGACAGTTCGGCGTCTGCCAGATCAACCTTGCCTTCAAGACCAAACAGTTTGAGGTACTTTTCCCCTTCACGCGCCCCAAAGGAACCCTTGCCGAGCAGAACGGTTTTGCCTTCAAGATCGGCAAAGCTGGTCGCGCCGGAATCAGCACGCATGACGAAATGCATGGTCAGCGACGGGATCGGGAACAGGGCGCGGACATCGGCAAACTTTTCAGTCGGACGGCCATCGAACGGGCCTTTGCCCTTCTGAGCCAGCCCAACCAGACCGGGCGGGGAGGTAAAGACATAATTGCCCGGACGCACCATGGCTTCCATGACGTTCTGAACCGAGCCCTGGCTTTCTTCGACCGTGACGATGATGTCGCCATCGGTACCGGTTTTCATAGCCTCGGCGAACTGGGCAGCCATCTGGTAATAGGATGATGCGGCCTTGGCTGATTTCAGGGTGACACGGGTTTCGGCCTGCGCGGCATTTGCCACGGACAGCGCCATCATACCGGCGGCAATCACGCCGAGTGTACGGATAAGTTTCAAGGTTTCCTCCCCTTGTATGGTGGGCTCATCGTCTGGCTTGAACGCCGTTTATGGCCGATAAACCAAAAGTCTGGTGGCGAGACGCAAAAACCAACCCCGTTTCAAGAGGATTTTGGCAAAATGCGTCTGATTTCGGACCATAGAAAGCATCAATCCCCCCAAGGTCAAGCAGCTTGTGCGATTTTCAACAATCAAAGCGGAATTCGGCGCTGAATGTGCGCCATTTGCACATGGCAGTTGCGCAAAACCGGCACTATGCGCGCATGCCAAGCAGGCATAAAGGAAGCCAACAAATTTGACGGGAACTTCTTGTCCGTCACGGTGTTAAGACACAGATGCACTGTCAGATTTTTGTGCCAACGGTTTGATCCATTGGCTTGCTAGGATTGACAGGTTTCACCCCCTTGCCGCAGGGTGCCCGCCCTGACGAACTTCAAATGAGGAAACCATGCCGCGTTCGCCGGTCGCCCTGATCATTGCATTGTCTGCGACACTGTTTGCTGCCTTTGCCCTGAACAGTGGTTCATCCCTGCAATCATCCTTGCTGGCACTGCGTGCCTCGGCCGAGGGATTTGCACCGGTCTATACCGGTATCATTATGGCTTCCTATTATATCGGGTTTGTCGCCGGCATCATCTGGGGCGCAAGCCTTGTGAACCGGGTCGGCCATATCCGGACCTTTGCCGCACTGGCATCGACCGGCTCGGCCATTACCCTGTTGCACGCGGTGTTTGTCGATCCGATTACCTGGTCGCTGTTTCGTGCAATGACCGGCCTTTGCCTTTCGGGATTGTATCTGGTTGTTGAAAGCTGGTTGAACGCACAGGCGGACAACACATCACGCGGCAGCACGATTGCAATTTACATGACCGTATCGCTTGGTGGTCTGGCAATTGGTCAGCTGTTGCTGAATGGTGCGCCGGTCAGCAGTTTTGAGCTGTTTACGGTCGCGTCTGTTTTGCTGTCACTTTCATTGGTACCGCTTGCGCTCACCCGTCAGCCACCACCATCGGCGGTCAGTGGGGAGCGCATGACGTTCCGCCGTCTTTATAAAATCTCGCCGCTTGGCTTTGTCGCCGCATCCGGTGCCGGGGTACTTTCTGGTGCGGTTTACGGTGTCGGTCCGGTTTTTGCCGCCGACCTTGGCCTTGCGACCAATGATGTCGCCTATTTCATGTTTTTTGTCATTCTGGGCGGCATGATCATGCAGTTCCCGATTGGCAAGCTTTCGGATAGTGTGCCGCGCCAATATGTCATGATCGCGGTTCTGGTCGGACTGACGATTTCCGGTCTTTTCCCGCTGATCGCGCCCGATCTTGTGCGTGACAACCTTTCGGTCTGGGGCGGGATCACGGGCGTATTCATCATGCCGGTTTACGGGCTGGCCGTGGCCTATGTGAATGACTATCTCGAACCCGAAGATATCGTGCCGGCATCCGGTGGCCTTTTGATCATTTATGGCGGCTCGGCTGCGAGTGGTCCGCTTCTGGGGTCAAGTGCGATTGGCTATTTCGGGCCATGGGCACTACCGGTTCTGTTTTCCATTATTGGTGTTTCGGTCGCAAGCTTTGCAATGTATCGCGCAGGCTTTGGCCGTCGTATCTCGATCGAGGAACAGGGTCAGTTCGTTGCCGTCCCGCGTACAACGCCCATGGCGTTTGAACTGTCACCAATTACCGACGATATCGCCACCGAAGACGATGGTGATGAAAGCGCTGCGGACGAAGATTCAGAAACGAAACCATTCGACCCGCACGATCTGGAAGACGCCCTGAGCCCCGATGGCACCGCACATCCGGACGATATCGGACAGGTTCCACCAGCCGATACCGATACAGAAAACGATACAACTGACACTGATGAACCGGGCGCGGATAGCGACAAGAAAAGCTAAGTCGACCCCGCTCGGCACCCACCGGGCGAGCTTCCATAATACGGAAAAGATCCCGTAAATTTGAAACAGGCTGTGGACCGACCCCGGCTTCAACCCATATGTTGTGGACCAAATGATTGGCGGGTTGGCTTTGCCACGCATGTTATGATTGTCGGCACAGCCCCTTTATCGCCCGCAACAGTTCCAAGTCTGGTGAGAGAAAACATGACCCAACGCATCCAAGAAGGTGGCCTTCAGATTGCAAAAGTTCTGCATGATCTGGTGGCCAACGAAGTCATTCCGGGAACAGGGATCAGTTCCGATCAGTTCTGGGCATCCTTTGAAAAGCTCGTCACCGAACTTGGACCGCGCAACAAGGCGCTGCTGGCAAAGCGCGACGAATTGCAGACCAAGATCGACCAATGGCATCTTTCGCGTCAGGACCAGCCGCGGGATCCGGCGGCCTATAAGGAATTCCTGACCGAGATCGGCTATCTTCTGCCAGAAGGTGATGACTTCTATATCACCACCACCCATGTCGATCCGGAAATCGGCCGGGTTGCAGGTCCGCAGCTTGTCGTGCCGGTGATGAATGCGCGCTATGCCCTTAACGCCGCCAATGCGCGCTGGGGCAGCCTTTATGATGCGCTTTATGGCACCGACGTCATCGACGAGGAAGACGGCAAGGAAAAGACCAAAGAATTCAATCCGAAGCGTGGCGCAGCTGTTGTCGCCTATGCCGCCGAATTCCTCGATGAAGCCGCCCCGCTTGCAACCGGCAAACATGCCGATGCCACGAAATACGAAGTGCGCGAAGACGGATCAGGCTGGTGGACACTGGTTGTGACCCTTTCGGATGGCAGCGAAACCGCCCTTGAATTGCCGTCGCAGTTCATCGGTTACAACGAAAAGGATGGCAAGCTTTCCGATATCCTGCTGCGCCGTCACAGCCTGCATGTCGAAATCCATATCGATCCGACCCACCCGATCGGCAAGGAACATGCCGCAGGCGTGTGTGACGTGATCATGGAATCCGCCGTCAGCACCATTCAGGACTGCGAAGATTCGATTGCAGCCGTTGATGCCGATGACAAGACCGTTGCCTATCGCAACTGGCTTGGCCTGATGAAGGGCACGCTTGAGGAAAAGTTTGAAAAGGGTGGCAAAACGATCACGCGCCGCCTGAACCCGGACCGCACCTATAAGGGTGTTGACGGGCATGAAGTTGTCCTGCCGGGCCGCAGCCTGATGCTGATCCGGAATGTCGGTCATCTGATGACCACGGATGCGGTGCTTGATGCCAATGGCAATGAAGTCCCGGAAGGCTTCCTTGATGCCATGGTCACCAGCCTGATCGCCAAACATGATGTGATCGGCAACAATGAACTTTCAAATTCGCGCAATGGCAGCGTCTATATCGTGAAGCCGAAAATGCACGGCCCCGAAGAGGTCGAGCTGACCAACGATCTGTTCGGCTTTGTCGAACAGGCAATCGATCTGCCTGAGCACACCCTCAAAGTCGGCATCATGGATGAGGAACGCCGCACGACGGTGAACCTCAAGGAATGCATCCGTGCCGCAAAAGACCGCGTGGTCTTCATCAATACCGGCTTCCTTGATCGTACCGGTGATGAAATCCATACCAGCATGGAAGCTGGCCCGATGGTCCGCAAGGAAGCGATGAAGGATCAATACTGGATCGCGGCCTATGAAAACTGGAACGTCGATATCGGGCTTGAATGCGGTATGAAAGGCGTTGCCCAGATCGGTAAAGGCATGTGGGCCAAACCGGACCGCATGGCCGAAATGATGGAAGCCAAGATCGGACATCCGAAGGCCGGTGCAAAATGTGCCTGGGTTCCGTCGCCGACGGCGGCCACCCTGCATGCCATCCACTATCATCAGGTTGATGTTCGCGCTGTTCAGGACGAGATCGGCAAACGCGAACGCGCAAGCCTTGATGACATTCTGGCGATCCCGCGTCTGGGTGACATCAAACCGATGCCAAGCGAAATCCAGGAAGAGCTTGATAACAACGCCCAAGGCATTCTAGGCTATGTCGTGCGCTGGATCGATAGCGGCATTGGCTGCTCGAAGGTGCCTGACATCAATGATGTCGGCCTGATGGAAGACCGTGCGACGCTGCGTATTTCAAGCCAGCATATTGCCAACTGGCTCCATCATGGCCTGTGCAGCGAAGAACAGGTGATGGAAACCATGAAACGTATGGCCGCCGTCGTCGACAAACAGAATGAAGGTGACCCGACCTATCGCAACATGGCGCCGCACTTTAATGACAGCATCGCCTTTGCTGCCGCCTGTGATCTGGTCCTCAAGGGGCGTGAGCAACCGAACGGTTACACCGAACCGGTTCTGCATGCGCGCCGGCGCGAAGCCAAGGCAAAATACGGCGCCTGATCGCGATACCAGACGCCAGATCAGACCAAAAACAAAAGCCGCCCGAATGGATCGGGCGGCTTTTATGCTGCAGAAAATGCTGCAGCATAAAGTGCAGCATTTTTTGCCGGGATCAACTGCCCAGCGTCATGATTTCATAACCCTTGTCGGTAACAACAAGGGTGTGTTCGTACTGCACGGTCGCATCACCGGTATCGGCATAGAGCGTCCAGCCATCTTCGCTATCGAGTGCCCATTTCGCGCCAAGTGACAGGAACGGTTCGATGGTGATGACCTGCCCTTTCTTGAGCGCCCGGCGTTCTTTTGGGTCATCCCATGTCGGGATGGTGTGGGGATGTTCATGCAGCGACTTGCCAATGCCATGGCTGGCAAGATTACGGATCAGGGTATAGCCGCCCTTGCGGGCAAAGTTTTCGATCTTAAGCCCGATCTCACGGATCGGGGCCTTGTCGCGCACGACCTTGATGCCCGTCCACATCGCCTTTTTGCCGTCTTCACACAGCTTGGCGATTTCGGGTTTTGCCGTGCCGCAAATAAAGCTGGCACCAGTATCAGAAAAATACCCATCAAGTGATGCCGACACATCGATATTGACCAGATCCCCATCGGCGAGAACTTGATCCCCGGGAATGCCGTGGGCGACGGCCTCATTGACACTGATGCAGGTCGCACCGGGGAATTTATATTCGCTTTCCGGGGCGGAGATCGCCCCGGCATCTTCAAGAACCTTGCGTCCGATCTGATCAAGTTCGGCAGTCGTGATCCCGGGAACGGCGGCCGCCCCCATGACATCACGTGCACGGGCACAAATGCGCCCGATCTTGCGCAGCTGTTCGAGTTCTCTTTCTGATGAAATTGTCATGGAATGCTTATTGCGATGCGTCGAACCAAAGTCAAGAAAACCCCTGTGCCGTGACAAACCGTTTCAAAAGAAACGACGGCCACCGGTGATGGCCGTCGCAATGCATTCAGGTTTCAATCCGATCAATCGCAATCAGATATCAAAGAACACGGTTTCGTTTTCGCCCTGCAGCACGATGTCAAAGCGATAGACCGGAACGGGCCCGCTATCGTCGCGGCTTGCGATCAGGGTTTTGCGGCGTTCATGCTGTTCGATCAGGTTCAGCACAGGGTCCGTCGCATTTTTATCGGCTTCGTCGGCGAAATACATCCGGGTGTTCAGGCCGATATTGATCCCGCGCGCCACGATCCAGAAATTGATATGCGGTGCCATATCACGGCTGTTGCGACCCGAAACCACACCTGGCTTGATGGTTTCAAACCGATAGACAGCGGTATCAAAATCGGTCCCGGTCCGCCCCCAACCGCGGAAATCTTCATCGACCTTGCCGGATTTCTGGCGATCCAGTTCGTGATTGTAGCGCCCGTCTGCATTGGCCTGCCAGATTTCAAGCAGCGCATCACGAAGCGGCGTGCCGGTGCCATCAATTACCCGTCCTTCGATGATAATCCGTTCCCCACGGGTGTTCTCATCGGCCAGAATGTTGGTGAAATTGTTTTCAAAGATGTCAAAACCGGCCTGCTTGGGGATAAGCCCGATATGAACATACGGGCCCGCCGTCTGGGAGGCTGTTTCTTTGAGATAATCAAGGTTCTGAACCATGGATCAGTTTCCTTCCAGACGGTTTTCAAACAGGGTCGAACGACGGCCGCGCAGAACGATGTCGAACTTGTAGGCAATGGTATCGAGCGGCACCGAGCCATTCAGATCAATCGGCGCGATCAGGCGGTTGATTGCATCCTCGTCGGGGATGACATGGACAATCGGGCATTCCTTGATCAGCGGATCGCCTTCGAAATACATCTGGGTGATCAGGCGCTGGGCAAAGCCGGATCCGAAAACCGAGAAATGGATATGGGCCGGGCGCCAGCTATTGACGTAGTTACGCCATGGATAGGGGCCCGGCTTGATGGTGCGGAAGAAGTAGTAGCCATTTTCGTCACTGAGTGCGCGGCCACACCCGCCGAAGTTCGGGTCAATCGGCGCCAGATAGGTATCTTTCTTGTGGCGATAGCGCCCACCGGCATTGGCCTGCCAGAATTCGACCAGTGTATTGGGTACTGGGCGGTTATTTTCATCAAGAACCCGCCCGTGAACGATGATGCGCTCGCCAATCGGATCGCCCTCCTTGGCATAGTTGCGGATCAGATCGTTATCGAGCGGCCCCAGTTCATTCTGACCGAAAACCGGACCGGTGACCTCGGACAGGGACCCTTGCAGCGACAGCAGCGACTGGCGCGGTGAACGCGCAACCGATGTCTTGTAGATCGGCGTGTAACCAGCGGGCTGAAGCGTTCTGTCACGCTGATAAAATTCCATGATGTTTCCTCCGCAGATGATGCTCCGGACAGTTGAATGTCCGCGTTAAGGCCATCCTGCGCGGCCAATTGCATAAAATAAATGCATCATTTATCATGTAATTCATGAGTAATTTCGATCATTTGGAACTGGACGGCCATGCGCTGCGTCTATTTTTGGCCGTTCTCGAAGAAGGGTCTGTGACGGCGGCTGCCGAACGGCTTGGCGTGACGCAATCTGCGGTCAGTCACAACCTGACCAAATTGCGCCGCATCATGCGCGACCCGCTTTTCACCAAATCGGGGCGCGGGATTGTGGCAACCGCACATGCGCAAAACCTGGCAGAGCAGGCGCGGTTTCTTCTCGATCAGATGCAGGCCTTTGCCAGTGGCGCGGACTTCGAGCCTGACGGCGCATCGATGACGTTGACGATTGCGGCCAACGACCTGCAGCGTGATCTTTTGCTGCCGACGCTCTTTCGTAATCTTGAAGGTGCACTTGCCAACATCCGCATGACGGTGGTGCCGTCACTTTTGCCAGGGCCCGCGCTTTTGCGTGAAAATCACTGTGATCTTCTGATTTCACCCCGCCCGCCCGAAGGGGTTGATATTGTGCAAAAGCGCCTTCTGACCGATCACTACATGGTGTTTTATGACCCGGATATGCGGGATGCCCCACAAAGCGTGGATGACTATCTTGCCGCACGCCACATCACCGTGCGCTATGGCAATAACCGCACGCTTGAATTTGATGACATGCTTGAAAGTCAGGGCGTTGATCGCAACATCGTTTTGCGGGTCCCGAACTTTACCGCCATTGCCGAATTCCTGCGTGGAAGCAATATGATCGCAACCTTGCCCAGTCTTTTGCACAAGCATGCCCTGCGTGATTTTGCGCGTGCACCAATGCCGGTCACCGATCTGAAGGACGGCACGCTTGATCTGCCGATTTTCATGTGCTGGCACCAACGTTATCAGCATGATCCATCGCATCGCTGGTTGCGCGAGCAGCTTGAAGATGTTGCCGCAACCCGACTACGCATGCCAACCAAAGAACCCGTTTCGCAAACTTAGGGGACAGGCCCCGCAAAGGACATCATGACGATTACAGAAATCATCTATTGGCTTGAACTGGCCGGGGTTGCTGTTTTTGCGATTACCGGCGCGCTTGAGGCATCCCGTCGTCAGATGGACATCATGGGGTTCGTTCTGATCGCGACCTTTACCGGGATCGGGGGCGGCACGGTGCGTGATGTCATCACCGGGGCAACACCGGTCTTCTGGATCCGTGATATCACCTGGCTTGTGACCTGTATCGGCGCTGCGATCCTGACATACTTCACCGCCCATCTGGTAGAGCGGCGCTATGTCGCCTTGCTGTGGCTCGATGCTCTGGGGCTTGCGATGTTCGGGGTTACCGGGGCGGCCATTGGCCTTAATCTTGGCGTATCGCCCTTGGTGGCCGTCATTCTGGGTATGATCACCGCGACCTTTGGCGGGATGGTGCGCGATGTGGTGTGTAATGAAATTCCCCTGATCCTGCGGCCAGAGATTTATATTACCTGCGCGCTCGTCGGTGCCGGGATTTATGTCATCGGTACCACAATCCTTGGATTGCCGCGCGGGCCGATTGCCGTTATCGGCTTTTTTGCCGCCTTCACGATGCGGGCAAGTGCGATCAAGTTCGGTCTACGTTTCCCGGTCTATAAGGCCCGACCGGGTCGTGAGTACTAGGGGCCTTTCAACCACATAAAGCCTTACTCGACGATCAACTGCACCCGATCACTTGAAAAGGCGGTGATCCCGTATTCAATCGGCACACCTGCGGAATCGACATCGACACTTTCCGTCGAAATCACCGGACGGTTACGCGCCTGCTTGAGCAGGTTGGCGACCCTTGATGACGGCAGGGTGGCGGAAATGCGCGTGGTCTTGCGGCTGTAATCATCAATCCCGAAACGCTTGAAGGCCTCGGTGAGCGACTTGGTCTCGACAAATATTTCGACAATGCCGTCAAAGCGGGCAGCCGGCAGGTAACTTGTCGCCACCGCCAGCGGCACACCATCGGCCTCGGACACAGAGAACAATTCAATCACCCGTGTGCCCGGTTTTACATCAAGGAATTGTGCGACGGTTGCACTGGCCTTAAGCACCTCGGACGACACCAGGCGCTTGTCGGGCAGACGATGTCGACCCGATACAATCTGCGAAAAACGGGTTTTCGATCCAAGCGGGTAATCCAGGATCTGTTCCTGCACAAAGGCCCCGCGCCCCTGCTCAACGCGGACAACATTGGAATCGACAAGTGCGGCCATCGCACGACGCACCGTATGGCGGTTCACCCCAAAACGCCGGACCAGTTCCATCTCGGTCGGCATCTTGTCACCGGGCGCGAAAACCCCGTCGGCAATATCAGTCAGAAGCTGCTTTTCTATTTGCTTCCAGATAGATAGGCCCGGTTCCCAATCCATTACATTCCCCGTTCATAAAACTTTCACCGCAAGACCTTTGCCTTTGGTTCTGGATCGTCTTATAACGTCAACAGGTATAGACGTCTAGACAAATTTTGAATTTGTCGACACAAGTTGAAAAGGGATCAGATTGATGACGGCGCACCCTGCCCCGAATGCCGAGACCGATCAGAACCGGACTACAGACACCCCCACCGATCCGCAAATTGCCGCACGTCAAAAATGGATGTCGGTTCTGGCCCGCACATCACGTGCCCGGCTGGAAACACATTGGTCGGAAAACCATGGCAGTGAAACCTGGACCCACCTGCGCGAACCGCAGATCGGCATGGTGATGGTGCGCGGTCGCGCCGGTGGTGCGGGCCAGCGCTTTAACCTCGGCGAAATGACGGTAACGCGCTGTGCCGTGACACTGTCTGATGGCACCGTCGGGCATTCCTATGTCAAGGGACGCGACCGCATTCAGGCGCAATATGCCGCTCTGTTTGACGCAGTGATGCTGCGCGATGGATCGGAAAGCGACTTCATCGAAACGCTCGCCGCCGAACAGGCCGCCGCCAAACGAGATCATGCGCGCAAGGTTGCCGCCACCAAAGTTGATTTCTTCACCCTTGTCCGCGGAGAAGACGAATGACGCCCCAATCCCAATCAACAACCGCCCAGACAAGTGACCTGCTGCCCGGTTTTGATCATGCGGCCTTTGATTCCAATGCCGTCTTTCGCGCCCTGCTTGATGCCATGTCCCGCCCCGGTCGAATTTATGATCTGCCGGTCACTGTTACGGCGCCCGATGGCCTGAACGAAGCTGCGACGGCAACCCTTCTTGCCATGGCGGATATGGATACCACCGTATGGCTTTCGCCATCATGCGCGACCAAGGCCGCCGGCGATCATTTGAAGTTCCATTGCGGTTGCCCGATCAGCACGGATGTCAAACAGGCGGACTTTGCAGTTGCCCGCATTTCAGATGACCTGTCCTTCATCACCGATCTTTCCGTCGGCAACGCAGAATATCCGGATCAATCCGCGACCCTGATCCTGATGGTCGACGAGATTTCCGATCGCCCGTCCATGACCCTTAAGGGTCCGGGCATCAAGAACACACACAGCCTTGCGATCAAGGACCTGCCGGAAAGCTTCCATGCCTGGCGGGCAGAGAACCATCACCTGTTTCCGTGCGGCGTTGATGTGATTTTCGCAAGCCCAACCCAGATCGCCGCCCTGTCGCGCACCACCCGGATCGAGGTCAATTAATCATGTATGTTGCGGTAAAAGGTGGCGAACGCGCCATCAACAATGCTCACAAGCTTCTGGCCGAGCAGCGCCGGGGCGACAAAGTCATTGCCGAAATCGAAACCGATCAGATCGAACAGCAATTGTCGCTGTCGGTCACACGCGTCATGGCCGAAGGGTCGCTTTATGACCGCGATCTGGCTGCCCTTGCCATCAAGCAGGGCCGTGGTGATCTGATCGAGGCGATCTTTTTGATGCGGGCCTATCGCACGACGCTGCCGCGTTTTGCGTTTTCCAAACCGATCCAAACCGCCGAGATGGATGTGTCGCGCCGCATTTCAGCAACCTTCAAGGACCTGCCCGGCGGACAGATTTTGGGCCCGACCTTTGACTACACGCATCGTCTTCTTGATTTCACCCTGATGGCAAATGGGGAAGAACCGACCGAGGCATCAAGTGGCGAACAGCCGGTCGATGAAAACATGCCACGCGTTCTCGATGACATCCTGAATTATGAAGGCCTTATTCAGGACGAACCGGTCCCGGTTGATGAAGATGCGCCGGTGGCCGATTTGACCCGTGAGCCCGTCAAATTCCCGGCTGGGCGTGATCTGCGTTTGCAGAACCTGTCACGCGGCGATGAGGGGTTTGTTCTGGCACTTGGCTATTCCACCCAGCGTGGCTATGCCAACAGCCACGCCTTTGTCGGTGAAATCCGCTATGGCACTGTTTCGGTCGAGATCGAGCCCGAAGAACTCGGCTTTGCGATTGATATCGGTGACATCGAACTGACCGAATGTGAGACGGTCAACAAGTTCAAGGGATCAAAAACCAAGCTGCCGCAATTTACCCGTGGCTATGGGCTTGTGTTTGGTCAGAACGAACGCAAGGCCATCTCGATGGCGCTGGTTGATCGTGCCATGCGCGCCAATGAAATGGGCGAACAGATCATGGGCCCGGCACAGGACAGCGAGTTCGTGATGGAACATAGCGACAATGTCCAGTCCACAGGCTTTGTCGAACATATCAAGCTGCCACACTATGTCGATTTCCAGGGCGAACTTGAACTGGTGCGCCGCATGCGCGCCGAGGTCGAGGAACGTCTGGCGAAATCCGACGCCGAAAATGGCACATCCCAACCCGAGGCCGCGGAGTAATCCCATGGAACAGACTGTCAAAAACCCGGCCGACGGGGCACCGGACTATAACTTTGCCTATCTCGATGAACAGACCAAACGCATGATCCGGCGCGCCCTGCTTAAGGCCGTCGCAATCCCGGGCTATCAGGTACCGTTTGCCGGACGTGAAATGCCAATGCCCTATGGATGGGGCACCGGCGGTGTTCAGGTGACGGCTGCTGTAATTGGACCGAATGATACGCTCAAGGTCATTGACCAGGGGGCGGATGACACCACCAACGCGGTCTCCATCCGGCAATTCTTTGCCAAGACTGCACAGGTCGCCACCACGGAGAAAACCGCGGAAGCATCGATCATTCAAACCCGTCACCGCATTCCGGAAAAGGAACTGCGCGAAGATCAGGTTCTTGTTTATCAGGTGCCGATCCCAGAACCGCTTCGCTTCCTTGAACCGCGTGAAACCGAAACACGGAAAATGCATGCGCTTGAAGAATACGGCCTGATGCATGTGAAGCTTTATGAAGACATCGCACGCCACGGCCACATCGCGACCACGTATGCCTATCCGGTGATGGTCGATGATCGCTATGTGATGGATCCGTCGCCAACGCCCAAGTTCGACAATCCGAAAATGAACGACATGGCTGCCCTTCAGCTTTTTGGCGCCGGTCGTGAAAAGCGCATTTATGCCCTGCCGCCCTACACCAAGGTCAAAAGCCTCGATTTCGAGGACCATCCGTTCGAAGTCCAGACCTGGGAAGATGAATGCGGCATGTGTGGTGCGCGCGACAGTTACCTTGATGAAGTCATTCTCGATGACCAGGGCAACCGGATGTTTGTCTGCTCGGACACAGATTACTGTGCGGAACGACAGGACGCCGGCCATCGCGGCCCGCAACATCATGACCAACCCCTTGGCACCGCAGACCGTGGAAAGGCAGCAGAATAATGACCCAGATGAACGAACCGCTTCTGCGTGTTGACAACCTGACCATGATGTATGGCGACCGGGTTGGCTGCAAGGATGTCAGCTTTGAACTCCGTCCCGGCGAAGTTCTTGGCATCGTAGGGGAATCCGGATCCGGTAAATCGACTTTGTTGCGCAGCATATCCGCCCAGCAGGAACCGACCAAAGGTTTGGTTGAATATCAAACCCGCATTGATGGTGTGCGCGATGTCTATCAGATGTCCGAAGCACAGCGCCGTCTTCTGATGCGCACCGACTGGGCCTTTGTGCATCAGAACCCGCGTGATGGATTACGTATGAATGTCAGTGCCGGGGCCAATATTGGTGAACGGCTGATGGCGATCGGGGATCGTCATTATGGCAACATTCGCAGCAATGCGGACAGCTGGCTTGGTAAAGTCGAAATCGCATCCGAGCGCCTTGATGACCTGCCATCAACCTTTTCGGGCGGCATGCAGCAACGTTTGCAGATTGCCCGCAACCTCGTAACCAGCCCGCGCCTCGTCTTTATGGACGAACCCACGGGTGGGCTTGATGTTTCTGTTCAGGCCAGATTGCTCGATCTGCTGCGCGGGCTGGTTCACGATCTTAATCTTGCGGTGATCATCGTGACCCACGATCTGGCAGTCGCACGTCTTCTTTCGCACCGGCTGATGGTGATGCAACAGGGCAAGGTGATTGAACATGGTCTGACCGACCAGGTTCTTGATGATCCGCAGCATGCCTATACCCAGCTGCTTGTTTCTTCCATTCTGCAGAACTGATCGGGGCGAAGAAAATGTCTGAAATGCTTCATGCTCAAAACGTCGCCAAAAGCTTTACCCTGCACACACAAGGCAGCGTGACCATCCCGGTCTTCGAGGGCGTTGAATTCATGCTTTCGGCTGGGGAATGTATCGCGCTGACCGGTGAATCCGGCTCCGGGAAAAGTACCTTCATGCGCATGCTTTATGCCAATTACACCTGCTCGCAGGGATCCATCAAGGTCTTCCATGATGGCGACTGGCTCGATATCACCACCACCAGCCCACACTCGATCCTTGATATCCGCAAGCGCACGCTTGGCTATGTGTCGCAGTTCCTACGCGTGATCCCGCGTGTGCCGACGCTTGATATCGTGGCTGAACCGCTTGTCGCCCTTGGCACGGATCGCAAGGCTGCGACCGAAAAGGCGCGTGACCTTTTAACCCGGCTTCGCATCCCCGAACGTCTTTGGCAGCTTTCACCATTGACCTTTTCAGGCGGGGAGCAACAGCGTGTGAACATTGCACGTGGCTTTATTGCTGATTATCCGATCATGCTGCTTGATGAGCCGACCGCATCGCTTGACGCCCAAAATCGCGCCACAGTTCTGGCGCTGATTGAAGAAGCCAAAAGCCGCGGTGCGGCAATTGCCGGTATTTTCCACGACCATGAAACCCGTGATGCCGTCTGCACCGGGTCGTTTGATGTGACTTCCTTTAAAGTTGGGGCCAATGACTGAACAGATTTTCACCAATGCCAAACTGGTTCTGGCAAACGAAGTCATTGATGGGGCCGTACAGGTCAAGGACGGCAAGATCAGCGATATTTCCGATCGCGCCTCGAACCTTCCGGGTGCAGAGGACATGGACGGCGATTATCTGATGCCGGGCTTGGTCGAGCTGCATACAGATAACCTCGACAAACATCTGACCCCACGCCCCAAGACCCGCTGGCCTGCCACCGCCGCCGTTGTCGCCCATGATAACCAGGTCGCGAGTGCGGGGATCACCACCGTGTTTGATGCGGTGTCCATCGGTGATGTTAACGAGGGCTCCGAACGCATCGTGCGCCTGATTGAATCGGTCACCGCACTTGAACATGCGTTGGAAAACGCGTTGCTGCGTGCGGACCACAAACTGCATCTGCGCTGCGAGACATCCTTCCCGGGCATGGTCGAGGCGCTGGGTCAACTGATCGACTTGCCCCTAGTCAGCATGCTTTCGGTGATGGACCACACACCGGGGCAGCGCCAATTCGTCAGCCTTGATGCCTATTACACCTACTATCAGGGCAAATACGGGCTCAGCGACGAAGAGATGCGCAAATTCATCGCCACCCGCCGTCGCGATGCTGAGCTGTACTCCGAAAAGCATCGCCGTCATGTGGTCGAGCAGGCCCACGCCAAGGGCCTGGCCCTTGCCAGTCATGACGACGCCACCGAGGCCCATGTGGCGGAGGCAGTCGCAGACAAAATGACGGTGGCGGAATTTCCCACCACGCTTGAAGCCGCCAAGGCATCACATGAAGGCGGGCTTGGTGTGATGATGGGCGGACCGAACCTTGTGCGCGGCGGATCGCACAGCGGCAATGTCGCCGCCGGTGACCTGGCAACGCAGGGTTATCTCGACATCATTTCAAGCGACTATGTCCCGCACAGTCTTTTGCACGGGGCGATGAAACTGTTTGACGAGTTTGACGGCTATGACCTGCCACGTGCCATTCGCACAGTATCCCTCAATCCGGCGACCCAGGTTGGACTTGATGATCGCGGCGAGATCGCGGTTGGCAAGCGTGGCGATTTGATCCGAGTACATCATTCCCCGCACCATCCGATTGTGCGCGGTGTGTGGCGCGAAGGGGTCAGGGTGTCATGACCGACACCCCCGCAGCCCCTGCAACTCCGGCACACAGCGGTAGCTCGGGATACGGGCTTTTGGTCCTTGTCGTCGGCCCCAGCGGCGTTGGCAAGGACACCCTTCTTGATGCAGCCCGTGACAGACTTGCCAAGGACAAACAATTCTGTTTCCCGCGGCGCTGCATAACCCGCCCGGCCGGCACAGTTGGCGAAATCCACATTCCCGTCCGTCCCGAAGACTTCGGGCAGATGGCCCGTCAGGGCGCGTTTCTTTTAAGCTGGAAGGCACATGAATTGGGATATGGCATCCCGCGTCATGTACTTGCAGAAATCGAATCCGGCAAAACTGTCATCGTCAACGTGTCGCGCAGCGTGATCGAGGACGCCTGTACGCTTGTCGGCCGCGAAAATGTCCGGGTCGTCAATATCCGGGCCAGCGCTGATGCCCTGCGCAAACGCCTTGAAGCCCGTGGACGCGAAGACGCGCTGGATATCGAACGACGCCTTGCACGCGCATCCGCCTATGAGGTGGAAGGCGATTACGTTGTCCATGTCGATAATGACGCAGATCTCGAAACCGGTATCCTGCGCTTCATTCGCGCACTTGAATTGCCACAGGCAATGGCAAACCGGGCCTAGCTCAAGCCGCCATCACGTCAAAAATGCTGCACCCTACAAGCGCAGCATTTTTATCCGGCGAGCGGAAAACGTCTGAGCAATCTGAATGGCTTTTGACCGCCCGGGTCACCGAAAAGACAGACTTCTCTGACCACAAACGGATCCGCGCAAAGCGGTGCAACCAGATCAGACAGCGCGTTTTTGAACGGTTCAATCTGTTCGTCAGAAAGCTTGTTAGTCAATGTCAGGTGGAAGCGGAATTCTTCCATGACATAGGGATAACCCCAGCGTACAAGATTTTCTTCCTGCCGATCCGTCAGCCCCGCCGCACGGCGCCTGTTCATCGCCGGTTCATCTTCGGGTTGGCGAAAACCATCAAGTTCGCGCACCAGCGTTGCGGCAATATCCCCCAAAGGCGAAACTGGTTCAGTCGGAACAAGGGCCAGAAAACGCCCGATTGATTTCAACATCAAAGGCCCACAAACCACCGGCGCGATTGTGCTGCAAAGATGAGCAAGAGCCGCTTCAAGCGCATCGTGATCTTTACCGTCCGGCAGGGCGAAGGGGGGCTTAAGCGTACCGTGAAAACCATAGCGGGTTGGCGATGTCGTTGCCGCGACAATGTCAGCATAGCTCAAGCCCATAACTGCCGGCCGCGCCAAACTGTCTCCGCTTTCCGGATCACGCCCCAGCCAGGCATTGCCCAACTGACCCAACGCGCTTTGCGGTTCTGGCGCGTAATAGATGCCATAACGTTGGTAGTTTTCGGTCATGAATGAACTCTGGAAACAAAAGAAGGTCGGGGAAAAGAGGCGCCAGATTAACTAGATTAACCTCCGGCGCGGATCTTATCACTGAGAAAGTCTGATCGCTTAGACCGTATCGTATTTCTGGCAGAAATCACGTACCGGAAGTGTCCGAAAGTCCTGCAGTCTTTCGCGCAGCATTTCGTGCGACCAGTCCCACCAGCGAATGCGCAACAGGGCATCAACAATATTCGCCTCAAACCTTGGGCGCAGTGGGCTTGCCGGAATGCCCGTCAAAATCGTATAGGGCGCGACATCCTTGGTCACCACCGCCCCCGATCCAACCACGGAGCCGATGCCAATCGTCACGCCGCCTTGCACAATCGCCCCGTGCCCGATCCAGACATCATGTTCAAGACGCACACGCTTTTCACGACGCCAGTCAAAGAAGGCCGGATCATCTTCGCCCAGTTCATAGGCGCTGGAACGATACTGGAAATGATGCATCGAGGCCCGGTCCATCGGATGCTGGCCCGGATTGATGCGTGTATGGGCGGCGATATTTACGAACTTGCCGATGTCGGAATAGATGATTTCACTATCATTCACGACATAGGAATAATCATCCATCCGGGTCTCGCGCATGGAGGTGCGTGCACCAACTTCGGTCCAGACCCCCATGTCGCAATCGACAACAATCGCACTGTCATCAATCGTGGGCCGCTCCGACAATGCCTTCATTGCCGGTTTGGCCTGCGTAATCTTGAAGCCCATGGATCAGGTCACCAGTTTGCGCAGACGCTGCGACACCATATCCAGCAGGCTGACAGAAATGATGATGATGATCATGACCGCAGCCGTTTCGGCGTAATAGAACCCGCGGATATATTCCCAAAGCACCATGCCGATACCGCCCGCACCAACAATGCCCAGCACCGTTGCAGAACGCACGTTCGATTCAAAGCGATACAGCGAATAGGAAATCCACAGCGGCAGGACCTGCGGGATCACGCCAAAGATGACTTCCTGAAGAGCATTGGCCCCCGTGGCCCGAATGCCTTCGACCGGCTCGGGATCGATTGCCTCGACCGCCTCGGAGAACAGTTTGGCCAGAACACCCGTTGTGTGAATCCAAAGGGCCAGAACACCGGCAAACGGACCAAGCCCGACGGCAACAACGAACAGCATGGCAAAAACCATTTCGTTGATCGCACGGAAGGAATCCATCAAACGGCGCACCGGCTGATAAACCCAGACGGGGACGATGTTTTCAGAAGAAAGAATACCGAACGGAATCGAACAAACGATGGAAAGCGCCGTCCCCCAGATTGCAATCTGGATGGTGATCCACATTTCTTCGACATACATCTTCCACATCAGGAAGTCGGGTGGGAAGAAGCCCTCGGCGAAGTCGACCATATTGCCGCTGTTTTCAAACAGCGCCATCGGACGCATGTCCGCCCCTTCCCACGACCAGGCCAGAAGACCCAGAATGAACGCCCAAAGCAGGAAGCTTGAAGCAGACCGCTTAAGATCGCGCGGCGGAAGGTCGATTGCGACAGATGATGTCGAAGAAATGCTGCTGTTCATCGTTTAAATCCCGGAAGTAAAAGCAAACGGGGAGCGCACCGATCCGTGCACTCCCCGTCGAAAGTCCGATTACTGATAAGCAACCAGAATGTCGAGCTCAGCAAGCTTCTTGTCGATTTCAGCAACACGCTCTGCTTTCTCTTCGTCAGAAAGCTCTTCGGTGTTCTGGATTTTCAGCTTGTCTTTGAAAAGGGCAAGCTGACGGATCGGGTAAAGCTGCGCGTTTGAGCTTTCCATGAATTTACCCATACCATCCTGAATACCGGCCAGCACTTTTTCCGCAGCAACGGTATCGCCCATGCGGCCGTAACCAAGGAAGAAAGCCTTGATCTCGGATTTCAGTTCACGCGACATGTCTTTGCGATACACCATCGGGTCAGACGGGATCAGCGGCGAGGTCCAGATGACTTTGACCTTATCAGTGATTTCCGGCTTGTTCATGTTCGTACGTGCAAGCTGCTCGGAGTTGTTGGCAGCAGCATCAACCTGTGCATTGGCAGTCGCCATCAGGTTGGTTTCGTGGTTCGCATTACGGACGGTTTTGAAGCAATCTTTCGGATCAGCACCGTTCTGTGCAAACACATAGTAGGACGGAACCAGGAAGCCCGAGGTCGAGTTCGGATCACCGATACCGAAGTTCAGCGAACCATCACATTTCAGAAGGTCTTCAAGCGAGTTCAGCTTTTCGTTATCTGCCTGGGTGATGATGTGGGAATAGTAACCGTTCGAACCATCAGATTTGGAGGTCTGAACGAAGACTTCGCCACCGGCGCGGTCAACGGCTTCCATTGCGGACTTGTTACCGAACCAGCCCACATGAACCTTGCCAAAACGCATGCCTTCGATGATGCCTGCATAATCGGGGGCGAAGAATGCCTCGATTTCCATACCGAGTGCTTCTTCCATGTCATCAATCATCGGCTGCCACTGGGCTTTGAGGTTCGAGCTCGACTCAGTCGAGATGAAACCGAACACCAGCTTTTCTGGATCCTGTTCGAGCGGCTTGTACTCAACATCGGCTTTGGCAACAAAAGAAGCCAGCATCGTGGCTGCAAATGCTGCGGATGCAATTGTCTTAACGTTCATAAGAAGTCCCCTGTCAAAATAGATTTGGACGTGTTTCGAGAAGATAAGGCAGTCATGACAACTGGCCCGGCTAGCTTGTTGCGACAGCCAGGTCCTTTTCTGCAACGTGTGACACAGCAGGTTCAGCAACCTCCATCGCGCCATCTGCAAAAAGTTCGGAAGAATGTTCGCCGTACAATTCCTGCAGGAATTGCGGCGTCAGTTCGCTTGAAGGTCCGTCAAAAACGACTTCACCATCGCGCATGGCGATGGTGCGTTTGCAGTAGTCCTTGGCGTAATCAACCTGATGAAGCGATACGATCACGGTGACATTGTCTTCGCGGTTCACACGATCAAGCGTGTTCATCACCTTGCGCGAAGATGCCGGATCAAGCGATGCAATCGGCTCGTCCGCCAGAATAAGCCGCGCCCCTTGGGTGATGGTGCGGGCAATCGCTGCGCGCTGCTGCTGACCACCCGAAAGATTACGTGCCTTTTTGGAGGCATGCGCATCAATACCGACACGCGAAAGGGCACCCATGGCCCGCATCTTTTCGGCCTTGGTAAACAGGCCAAGCGATCCGCGCCATGCCGGAACACGACCAAGAAGCCCCATCAACACGTTGGTCAGAACCGAAAGACGGCTGACCAGGTTGAATTGCTGGAAAACAACACCGATATCGGAGCGCACCTTGCGTGCACCGCGTGAAATCTTGCCATTTTCCTGAATGGTTTCGCCAAACACAGCGATCTTGCCGCCGTCGCGATCTCCGCGCAGCAAACCGGCAATATGACGGATCAAAGTGGACTTGCCTGACCCCGATGCGCCGATCAGGGCGACCATCTCGCCTTCGCGCACCTGCAGCTTGACGTCGCTAAGCGCGCGCTTGTCACGGGTAAAGCTTTTGTTCAGTCCAGAGATATCTACAACCAGCATCAAAGAGTCGCCTGAAAGTGTTTCGCTGGACCAAGAAGCTACGCACAAACCGCGACTCTACGGTGACACTGATGTTACAGTTCGATGATTACGGCGGGGATATCACCCCGACAACAATCAAACTTGTCTATACATCAAGTATTCATAGAAATATTCAGAAATGAAACAGAGAATAAATTTGTAACATATTTGATTTTTATCGACCTATTTGTGTGATGAATGTCATTTTTTGAACTCAGCACACAGTAACAGACCGGATAACCAAACCTGAAAGGTCGATTTTTTCAACAATCCGGACGGCTTTTATTTTATCTGGTTGATAACGTCGAGCACGTCGTCTTCGATATCAAGCCCATCCGTTTTGGCTGCTGCACGCGCCTGCTTGCCGCGACGCCCCGGCAGGCGAACGCCTTCTTCGGCGGCGATCTCGTTGGCGATATAGGCAAGATGATCCATCACATCGACACCACCAGTTGCCTTGGGATCAATCGCAATGATCAGCTGGCCAAGTGCAGGCGGTGCACCTTTGTCATCGAAAAGCGACGAAGACTGATGGCCAAATTGCGCACCGGTCAGACCAGCGGCCAGAAGCTCAACCATCATTGCAAGGGCTGCGCCCTTTACCCCACCGGCGGGGATCATCGTGCCATCAAGCGCCTTCTGAGCATCGGTGGTCGGATTCCCATCCACATCAAGTGCCCAGTCATCAGGAATTTCCGCACCCTTTTGCTTGGCCGCCATGATCTTGCCGCGCGCGACTCTTGAAAGGGCAAGATCAATAATGATCGGATCACCGGCATCCCCGACCGGCCCCCCAAAGGCAATCGGGTTGGTGCCAAACATCGGACGACGCCCACCCCACGCGGCCATCGCCGCCGGGGCATTGGCAAACATCATCGCCGCCAGGCCCTGCTCTGCCAGTCGCTCAACGGTCAGCCCCATGACCCCCGCATGATGTGATCTGTGGATCGACGCAATCGCAATCCCCTGGCTACGCGCCATATCGGGCAAATGATCCATCATCAGATCAAGTGCGGGATAGGCAAAACCATGCTGCGCATCAATCCGCAAAACGCCGGGCACGGGCTTTTCAAACACTGGACCGACCGTGCCATCGACTTTGCCGACCTTTGCCTGTGCCGAATAGGCCGGCACCCGACGAAATCCGTGCCCGCCTTGTCCGGATGCTTCTGCCGCCACCAGTGCCTTTGCGACCGAGGTGGCGTTTTCCGCGGTTACGTTACAACGCATCAGGGTATCACGCACAAGCGTGTGGGCATCTTCGAGCGAAATCTTCATCGGGGGCGGACCTTAGATTTTGTAAGCGGAAATAATGGCGCAAGGATCATGCGCCCGTGGGCCTTACAGCATAGTCGCAAGCCAGCCCCATTCGCAAAGGCGTTTTCATCCAAACGCCGCAACAGTCTGAAGCAAAGCCCATTGAAAATATGATACTATTGCCCGCAACCATCGGCATCAAAGCCGCACATGACCGGGCAAGCAACACAGGCATTCAGACATGCATCGTGTAAAACACAGGATCATCTCCCCGTTGGCCGTCACCGCCTTGATGTCGCTTGCGGCCTGCAGTGTGACATCAAATGGTGGCATGACAACTGACTGGTCGACTGTCACGGATCAGGAATGGCACCTGGTGACTGTGAAAGACCCAAGCGGCCCCTTGTCACCAACACCACCGGTCTTGGCGACGGCAACATTTTCAGACGACGGCATGGTATCGGGCAATGCCGGGTGCAATCAGTATTCCGGGGGCTACACACAAGCCGGATCGTCACTTGGCATCGCGCAGCTGGCCATGACGCGCAAGATGTGTATCGCAGAAGAAGCCATGAAGATCGAAAATGCGCTGAGCGGCGCCTTCGTTCTTGTTGACAGCTGGAATGTGATGGATGGCCACCTTGTTCTAAAGGACACGGACGGAAATGCAGTGATCGAATTTGCGCCCGGCACGCCGTAAGCCTTACCAACACTTCACAACGTCTGACACAACAAAAAGGGGCACCAAATGGTGCCCCTTTCGTTTGACGGTGTATCGCAGCTAACAGATCGCTGCGATACATGTATGTCGATAGCTTAGTCTTTGCCGTCGGTCGCTTCGGAGTTCGCGCCAACCGCCTTGGGTTCAGAGCGAAGACCCTGAATGATCGAGTAGCAGGCAAACAACAGCACAATCGCAAACGGGAAGCCCGTCGAGACGGCCATTGCCTGCAGTGCCCCAAGGCCACCGCCAAGCAACAGTGCAATTGCGACCAGGCCTTCGAAGGTGCACCAGAACACACGCTGCGGAACCGGCGCATCGACCTTGCCGCCTGCGGTGATGGTATCAATCACAAGCGAGCCGGAGTCCGACGAGGTCACGAAGAACACGATCACAAGAACAATCCCGATGAAGGATGTGATCGCCTGCATCGGCAGCTGATCAAGCATGGTGAACAGCTTGATCGGCAGACCTGCTTCGGCAATTGCCGAAACGCCTTCGGTCACCATGTGAACGGCGGTACCGCCAAAAGCAGTCATCCACAGAACACAAACCAGCGACGGAATGATCAGAACGCAGGTGATGAATTCACGGACCGTACGGCCGCGCGACACACGTGCGATGAACATGCCAACAAACGGTGACCAGGAAATCCACCACGCCCAATAGAAGGACGTCCAGCCTTGGCTGAAGTTGGCATCTTCACGACCGATCGGGTTCGAAAGCGCCGGCAGATACTCTGCATAGGACAGCAGGCTTGAGAAGAAACCGGTGATGATTTCCATCGTCGGGCCAACCGCCACAACAAACACGAGCAGAAGGGCCGCCAGGATCATGTTGATTTCCGACAGGCGCTTCACCCCGGCATCCAGACCAGCCAGAACCGAAATCAGTGCTACACCGGTAATCCCGATGATCAGGAAGACCTTCGAGGTATCGGAAACCGAAATCCCAAACAGGTAATCAAGACCGGCATTGGCCTGTTCCGCACCGAAACCAAGCGAGGTTGCGAGACCAAACAGGGTCGCAAACACGGCCAGAATATCGATGACATGACCGGTCCAGCCCCAAACGCGCTCGCCAAAGATCGGATAGAAGATCGAACGAACAGTCAGCGGAAGACCCTTGTTAAACGAAAACAGCGCCAGTGCGAGCGCCACCGTGGCATAGATCGCCCACGGATGAAGACCCCAGTGGAAGATCGTCGCGGCCATGCCAAGGTCAAAAGCAGCATCCGTATCACCGGCAGCAGCACCCAACGGCGCCCAGTCGGTACGCATGCCATCATCGCCGACCGAAATCCCGCCCATCGAGGACGTGAAATGCGAAATCGGTTCTGACACACCGTAGAACATCAGACCAATACCCATGCCTGCAGCAAACAGCATGGCAAACCAGCCGGAATAGGAATAATCCGGTGTTGCGTCCGCACCGCCAAGACGCACGCGGCCCAACGGTGAAACAATCAGGAACAGACACAACACGACAAATACGTTGGCCGCAGACAGGAAGAACCAGTCAAGCGACGATGTCAGCCAACCACGCAGGTCGTTGAACATCGGCCCGACACTTTCCTGAAAGGCCAGGGTAAGAAAGACGAAAGCAACAATTGCAAGACCCGAAATCAGAAAGACCGGGTTATGGACATCCAATCCAAATGGCCCGATCTCTGCCTGGATATTGTCCTGCCCGATTTCATATTCTGTATCAATCGGGTTCGCTGCACCGTCCGGGCTTTCTATGCCCGTGTCAGCTTCAGACCCCATTTGAAACTCCCTAGGTTAAATGAATATACAGCTACCCCGAGCCGTAATAGTTCGTCCGAATTCCTTAACGCACGAGGAATACGGAAAGATCCGAGTGAGACGCCACATATCCGCCATGAGATGCAAAGATATGGTCGGCAATACCGGGGACGTGCGATGCCATGACGATAACGTCGGCACCCAGTTCGTCGGCCTTGGCGACAAGTTCCTTGCTAAGATCCACTGCGGGATCATGCGAAATGTGGGCAACGGCCTTGGTGCTTACACCATGTTTGGACGCCAGATCCTCGGCAAATGCCTGCAGTTTCTGTTCGAATTCCTTTGGTGTATGCGCAACCGATGACGGTGTATTGGTACCGACACCGAGAAGGCTTATCTCGGCCTTGTAATGCTTGGCTAGATCGACCGCCGTTTTAATTGCTTTATCCAATTTATCAACGTGGGCCAAATCGACAGGCACGAGCATCTTCTGATACATTCATTCCTCCGTTATGTGCACCACCCCTGAAGTCCATGATTTCATGAAATATCAGGGTAGCGGCCGAAGCGTAACATTGACGGTGTTCAAAATCAAAAAGCGACTTTCGAAATTGTCCATAAACATTGCTGCAGTATTTCTTGCAACATTGCCCGCATAAGTTTGACAATATTTGCAGGTGAAATCTGGCTGGGTGGCTCGGTAATTCTGCACTTAACAGCGAATCGTTGATCCGAATATTTTTCGATTTCAAATGCAAAACCCGGGGCATCTTTGTGCCGATTTTCGATGTTCGAACCTGAAAATTTTAAAAATTTTTTCGCATTGAAACAGCCCCGTTTTCACGGCCCGTTTTTTCGCCCGTAAACCCCTTACCGGGTAAGGCATTTCTTGGAAAAATCCATCGGATATCTATTCTATTTTCCAGAGAACATTTCACGGCAAAAATCTATCTCCGGATGGCGAAAAAATGCAGCGCAACACGCACTTGGCTTGATGAGGCCTCATACTCGTGTCACGATGTCCGCGATTTGTGCACTGTCTGTCCCACACAACATGTGCTTCCAGCTCAGGACATCATAGGTTCTGGCTGGACATATTTGCTGGATACGCCTTGTAAAAGGCGAACATCCATGGCCGTGCACATTCCCGAAAGGGAAAATTATTGTGGCCAACGGGGGAGTTCAATAACTGCGCAAAAGCGGTGACATGACAAACCAGCGCGTCTTATCGCTGCATGTCCGTTTGTGTCTGAACGACACCCGACCCTGCACAACCAAGCACAACCAAATCGCGGGTGGGAACTGCCACAGCATTTAAATAATTCAGCAAGATCAAAAGCATCAGAGAAGGAACAGGGATGACTGACCCTATCAAGCATTTCGCGTCACGCGTCACAGCACATGAAATGAACCGCCGTGAATTCATCGGCCGTTCAATGGCCGCCGGCCTGACCCTTGCAGCTGCCACCAGCCTTTATGGCAAGTCCGCCTTGGCACAGGAACCCCAGCGCGGCGGCCACCTGAAACTTGGCCTGCAGGGTGGCTCTTCGACCGACGTTATTGATCCGGCGAAATCGTCTTCGCAATTTACCTTTGCCATGAACCGTAACTGGGGTGACACCCTGGTTGAATCGCATCCGAGCAGCGGCCTTGCCGTTCCGTCGCTTGCTGAATCGTGGGAACCGAATGCGGATGCATCTGTCTGGACCTTTAAAATCCGTAAGGGTGTCGAGTTCCATGACGGCTCCGAACTGACCATCGACGATGTCGTCAAAACCCTGAACCGCCACACCGACGAAAAGTCCGAGTCCGGCGCACTGGGTGTTCTGGGTTCGATCAAGGGCATCGAAAACAAGGGCGGTGACCTTGTTCTGACGCTTTCCGAAGGCAATGCCGATCTTCCGCTTCTGCTGAGCGATTATCACCTCGTGATCCAGCCGGGTGGTGGCTATGACAATCCGAATGCCGGTATCGGTACCGGTCCGTTCAAGATCGACAATTTCGAAGCTGGCGTGCGCGCGACGTTTGTGAAAAACGAAAATGACTGGCGCACCGACCGTGGCTTCGTTGATTCGGTCGAAATGATCGTAATGAACGACGCAACCGCACGTATGGCAGCCCTGTCATCGGGTCAGGTTCACTTCATCAACCGTGTTGATCCGAAGACCGTTGGCCTTCTTAAGCGTGCACCGAATGTCGAAATTCAGACCACTTCGGGCCGTGGCCACTATGTGTTCATCATGCATTGCAACACCGCACCGTTCGACAATAACGACCTGCGTCTGGCGCTGAAATATGCGATGGACCGCGAAACCATGGTCGAAAAGATCCTTGGCGGTTACGGCAAGGTCGGTAACGACTTCCCGATCAACGAAACCTATGCTCTGTTCCCGGAAAGCATCGAACAGCGTGCATATGATCCGGACAAGGCAGCCTTCCACTTCAAGAAGTCCGGCCATGACGGTTCGGTTCTGCTGCGGACGTCTGATGTTGCCTTCCCGGGTGCGGTTGATGCTGCGGTCCTCTATCAGGAAACCGCGAAAAAAGCCGGTATCGACATCGAAATCAAACGTGAGCCGGGTGACGGTTACTGGTCGAACGTCTGGAACGTTCAGCCGTTCTCGACCTCTTACTGGGGTGGTCGTCCGACCCAGGATCAGATGTATTCGACCGCTTACCTGTCGAGTGCCGACTGGAACGATACCCGCTTCTTCAACACCGACTTCGACAAGATCCTTCTCGAAGCACGTGCTGAACTCGACCAGAGCAAGCGTAAGGAAATGTACCACGACATGGCCCTGATGGTCCGTGACACCGGTGGTCTGATCCTGCCGATGTTCAACGACTTTGTGAACGCAACCACGACCAACGTCTCGGGCTTTGTCGATGATATCGGCAACGACATGTCGAACGGTTATGTTGCTTCGCGTCTGTGGATCAACAGCTAATCAGTCGGGGTGCCTTGCATCCCCATGATTGAAGACCTGCGGGATCACGGCCTTTTTGGCCGTGGTCCCCGTCTTGTTGTTCGCCTGTTTGTTTAAGACATGGTCTGATCGAAATTTCCAGATGGAGGCAAAGCACCCTTTGCCGTCCCACCCGTCTTGAATTTCCGTTCAGGCCACTAAGGGGGAGTATGTGTTCATGGCCAGTCCTTTGGCCGGCGTGCGAGCCGCGCGACACAGACTGAAAGAAACCCATCCGTTATCGGTACTGATTGCCGAACGACTGGGCTTGAGTGTGTTGTTGCTTTGGGCTGTTTCAGTCCTGATTTTTGCCGGCGTTGAAGCCCTTCCGGGCGATTTCGCCGAAACCTATCTTGGGCAGTCTGCGACACCGCAGGCAATTGCCAATATCCGTGAAGACCTTGGTCTGGATCGCCCGATCACCACGCGCTATTTCGAATGGCTTGGCGGGGTTGTTCAGGGTGACTTTGGCAACAGCTGGGCCAGCGGTGCCCCGGTGAGCGAACAGATCACCAAACGTCTTGGCAATTCGCTGTTCTTGGCGTTCTTTGCTGCAGCAATTTCTGTTCCGCTTGCAGTTGGCCTTGGCATGGTGGCGGTTCACTATCGCAACCGTATTCCGGATCGCGTGATTAACGTTCTGTCGCTTGCTGCGATCTCGCTGCCGGAATTCTTTATCGGTTATATCCTGATCGTGTTCTTTGCCGTTCAGATGGGTGTCGCGACATTCCCGTCCACGGTCTATGACAATATGGCCTGGTCGGAACGCCTGGCAGCGATTGCCTTGCCGACCGCCACCCTTGTGATGGTTGTTCTGGCCCACATGATGCGAATGACCCGTGCGGCCATCATCAGCGTCATGTCATCGGCCTATATGGAAACGGCCGAACTCAAGGGCCTTGGTGCCTTCAAGGCGATTGTCAAACACGCAGCCCCCAATGCCATTGCCCCGATTGTCAACGTGGTGGCCCTTAACCTTGCCTATCTTGTGGTGGGGGTTGTCGTGGTCGAGGTTGTCTTCGTCTATCCGGGCATGGGCCAGTATATGGTCGATGCCGTGACAGTGCGTGACATGCCCGTCGTGCAGGCCTGCGGCCTGATCTTTGCGGCGGTGTATATCCTGCTCAACATGGTGGCGGACATCGTCGCCATTGTCGCCAATCCGAGACTGAGGCATCCGCGATGAGATTACGTGAAATCCCGCTGACCGCCTGGATCGGAATTCTGGGCATTCTGTTCGCTTTTGGCTGTGCCGTCTTTGCCCCGCTCATCGCGCCCTATGGGGAACGTGAAATTGTTGCGGGTGTCTGGGAACCGGCCAGTGATCTTTATCTTCTGGGCACAGACAACCTTGGCCGCGATCTTCTTTCGCGCCTGATTTACGGTGCGCAGACGACCTTGTTCGTGTCGCTTGCGGCGTCAATCCTGTCGTTTTCGATCGGCATTTTCCTGAGCTTCACGGCCGCTGTTTCCGGCGGTCCGATTGATCAGGGATTGTCGCGTCTGAACGATTTGATGATGTCGATCCCGACGCTGATTTTCGCACTGGTCGTTCTGGCGGTTCTGCCGCAGAACATCTTCATCCTGATTGCCGTGATGGCCATTCTCGATTCAACGCGCGTCTATCGACTGGGGCGTGCGGTTGCGCTTGATGTTGCGGTGATGGAGTTCGTCGAGGCCGCGAAACTGCGCGGTGAAGGCCGGATGTGGATCATCTTCCGCGAAATCCTGCCCAACACGCTTTCGCCGCTTCTGGCCGAATTCGGGCTGCGTTTTGCCTTTTCGATCCTGTTCCTGTCGACCTTGTCCTTCCTTGGCCTTGGCATTCAACCGCCTGCTGCCGACTGGGGTGGCATGGTGAAAGACAACAAGGATGGCATCATCTTTGGCATTCAGGCCGCCCTTATTCCGGGTGGCGCGATTGCCGCGTTGGCCGTCTGTGTCAACATGGTTGTCGACTGGTTGCTGAAACGTACTTCCAGCCTGAAAGGAGGCCGCGGCGATGTCTGATCTTTTATCGGTACGCGATTTGCGCATTGGCGCGACCATCTTCCCACCGGGCGAAGCCCCGATGGATATCGAGATTGTCCACGGCGTTTCCTTTGATCTGCAAAAGGGCAAGGTGCTTGGCCTGATCGGTGAATCCGGTGCGGGCAAATCAACCATTGGCCTTGCGGCCCTGGCCTATGGCCGGGGTGGTGTGCGGATCACCGGCGGCGAAGTCCTGCTTGATGGCAAGGATATCCTGCCACTTGATAAAAAGGGTATCCGCAGCATCCGTGGGGCGCGTGTCTGTTATGTCGCCCAGTCGGCCGCGGCATCCTTTAACCCGGCGCACAAACTGGGCGATCAGGTGATAGAAGCCACCGTCGAACATGGCCTGATGACCCGTGAGGAAGCCCGCAAGCGGGCCGACTACCTGTTTGAAATTCTCGGTCTTCCGGACCCCAAGAATTTCGGAAGCCGTTTCCCCCATCAGGTATCGGGTGGACAGCTGCAACGTGCCATGACCGCCATGGCGCTGTGTTCCAAACCGGAACTGATCGTCTTTGACGAACCGACCACCGCCCTTGACGTAACCACCCAGATTGACGTTCTGGCCGCGATCAAGAACGCGATTGAGAAAACCGGTACAGCAGCCCTTTACATCACCCACGATCTGGCCGTGGTTGCCCAGATTTCCGATGACATCATGGTGCTGCGCAACGGCGATACCGTTGAATACGGACCGGTCCAGCAGATTATTGAGAACCCGCGTCAGGAATATACCAAGGCGCTGGTCAATGTCCGCCAGACCAAGCAGACCGAAGCCCGCGATCAGACCGACGCGTTGCTGAAGGTTGAAAACATCTCGGCGGCCTATGGCAACGGGGTGCAGGTTCTCCATGACGTTTCGCTGCATGTGCCGCGCGGTCAGACACTGGCAGTTGTCGGGGAATCCGGTTCGGGTAAATCCACGCTCGCACGTGTCATCACCGGGCTTCTGCCGCCGTTTAAGGGCAGCGTCAAATTCGGTGATGAGGAACTCTCCAACGCCCAAAAGGACCGCTCACGCGATCATTTGCGGCGCATCCAGCTGATCTATCAAATGGCGGATACGGCGATGAACCCGCGCCAGACCGTCGGGCAGATTATTGGTCGCCCGTTGCAGTTCTATTTCGGCATGCGCGGTGCGGAACGCAAAAAGGAAGTCATCAAACTTCTTGATGAAATCGAGATGGGTGAAGCTTTCTATGATCGTTATCCGGCCGAGCTTTCCGGCGGCCAGAAACAACGTGTGGCCATCGCACGTGCCCTGGCGGCACAGCCGGAACTGATCCTGTGTGACGAGCCGACCTCGGCCCTTGATCCGCTGGTTGCCGAAGGCATCCTTGATCTTTTGCTGCGCCTGCAGAAAGAACGTCAGGTGTCCTATCTGTTCATCACCCATGACATCGCAATTGTGCGTGCAATTGCCGATTCTGTTGCGGTGATGCTGCAGGGCAAGCTGGTCGATTTCGGTCCACGTTCCGAAGTACTGAACCCGCCATTTGACGATTACACCGACCTTCTTTTGAAATCGGTGCCGGAAATGGAACTGGGTTGGCTGGAAAAAGTTCTGGCCTCCCGCAAAATGGAAAGTGCCGGTCACTAAACACCGTGCAACAATCAAAAGGCGGCCCTCAATCAGGGCCGCCTTTTTGAATAAGCCCCACACCCTACAACGCGCCACCAAAAGGACGACGCCCCAATATGTCCGACCGAAATTTCACCGCTATTGAAAACACCTTTATCACCATTGCCGATGGCACCCGCCTTGCCGCGCGCATGTGGATGCCCGACAACGCCGAAAATGATCCGGTACCCGCCGTTTTTGAATTCCTGCCCTATCGCAAGGGCGACGGCACCTGTGCACGCGATGAGTCCACCTATCCCGAATTTGCCAAAGCCGGCATTGCCGGTGTGCGGATTGATATTCGCGGATCGGGTGAGTCTGACGGTGTGATTGACGGCGAATATACCGAACTTGAACTGGCCAATGCCTGCGAACTGATTGCCTGGATTGCAGATCAACCGTGGTGCAACGGGTCGGTTGGCATGATGGGGATTTCCTGGGGCGGGTTTAACTGCCTGCAGGTCGCAGCCCTTAATCCCCCGGCACTTAAGGCGGTGATTTCCATAGCATCCACCGTCGACCGGTATAATGACGACATCCATTACAAAAATGGCTGTCATCTCGGCGCGCAGCTCTCATGGGCGGGCACCATGCTGGCCTATCTGTCGCGCACGCCAGATCCGGCACTGGTCGGGGATGACTGGCGGGCAATGTGGCTGCACCGCCTGAAGGAAGAGCCGTTCTTCCTTGAAGAATGGCTGCAACACCAGACCCGCGATGACTATTGGAAGCATGCCTCTATCGGCGAGGATTTCGATGCGGTCAAAATCCCGTCGATGGTTCTGGCCGGTTGGGCGGATGGCTATCGCAATACCCCGATCCGCGCGATTGAAGGCATGCCCGATCGCGCCAAGGCGCTGATTGGCCCCTGGGTGCACAAATACCCGCATTTCGCATGGCCCAAACCGCGTGCCGATTTCACCGGCGAAGCCATCAAATGGTGGAACAAATGGCTGCGCAGTGATGAGAACGGCATCGATGAACTGCCCCAGATGCGCGCCTATATCCTTGATGGCCCGAAACCGGCCGTGCGCCGTGACTTTGACCCGGGTTTCTGGATTGGCAAGGACACGTGGTCAAAACCCGACACCCGGACGCTTTATGTCAATGACGGCAAACTGGGATTCGAGCCGGAAAGCTACGATGCCCCGGCCGCGGACATTTACCTGAAGTCGCCGCTTGATACCGGCACCGCGTCGGGCGAGTACTTTACCCTGAAACCCGACGTCGAAATGGCGATTGATCAGCGTTCTGATGATGCCGGGTCGCTGGTGTTTGAAACCGCCCCGCTGGAAGCCGAAATCGATCTTCTGGGCCGTCCGGTTGTAAAGCTTGACGTGGAATGCGACGCGGACTGGTCAAACCTGTGCGCACGCCTTGTTGATGTGCATCCCGATGGCACGGCAACCCGCGTATCGTTCGGGGTGCTCAACCTTGCCCATCGTGATCTCGATGCCAACTATGCCGATCCCAAACCGATGCCGCGCGGCAAGAAAGTCACCATTACACTGGTGCTCGATGCCTGTGGTTATCGTTTCAATGCCGGGCATCGCATTAGGCTTTCGCTTTCGACATCCTACTGGCCGATGATCCTGCCGCCGCCCTTCGATGCGGGCCTGACGGTCGCGCCGTCTTCGATTGCATTTGATCTGCCCTTGCTGGGCGCGCACGAGAAGATCGAAGTCAAGGAACCGGATAATCCCGATCCCCTGCCGAAATATATCGAACACAAACCGAGCCGCACGGAACGCAGCGTTCAGCGCAATCTGACGCAGAACGAAACGCGGTATCGTATCTATGAAGATACCGGTCTGTTTGAACATCCGGACTCGCGCCTTGCGACACGTGAGGTGCGCAGCGAAACCTGGACGATCAATCCGCTGGATCCGACGTCTGTAACCGGTGAGGCCGCCTGGACCTGTGATCTTGAACGCGATGACTGGTCTGTACGCACCGATTGCCATGCGGAACTCAAATGTGATCGCGACAACTGGTATGTCTCGGCCTGGGTGATCGGCTATGAGGGAAGCGAACAGGTGTTCGAAAAGAAGTGGGAAAAAACAATCCCGCGAAACTTCATGTAAGCACACCAAAAACAAAAGGGCCGGTCTCCCGGCCCTTTCTTATGCTTAGGCTATCTTGCTGCAAACCGCATCGCACCAGGTTCAGAACTTCAGATCAAGAGTGGCTAGCATACTGGCTCTTTGTGCCGCCGGATCGCCGGACACACTGAGCTTACTGGAAAACCTGTCATCAAGATCAATCAGTGTCGCCCCAGCAGAAATTTCCGGAGCCCCGCTGTCTGACAGGCTGGTACCGACATAAGGTGACGCTACTGCTGCAAAGCCGCCATCGGCCGCAGAGACCTGAAAACCATAAGCAACGAAAGCACTCACCGTGTATTCGCTGTAATCGTCCCGACCAACCAGTCGTGAACCTTCGATAGAACTCGACAGGCCGCTTCCGCCTGCTGCTACGCGTAGGCCGCCACCAAGATCAAAAGCCCCGGCATCACCATTGGTCTGGTCTGTAAAATCATGGACATAAGCTCCCTTCACAAAGGGTATCAGAGCCGTTTCACCTATTTGAGCCGGATAAGCCAGTTCGACATTTGGCTTCAACTGCACAGTATTGACCGAGGATTCCGCAACCTGGCTGCCGTCACTTTCGGTGTAGGCATCAAGCGTATTGCGTGACGTCAACGCACCTAGCCCGCCCGTGACCTGAAACGGGCTTTCTGCTATCGGCTGGAACGTTTGGCGTATATCAACCTGCAGATACCAGCTTTGGCTGTCGGTATTGCCTGTCACGCTCGTATTACGGCTCCTGGCCACATCCCCGAAAGCATAACCCGCAATAGCAGAAAATGTCAGCGTTTCGGACGGAGTGTAGATAACATAGGGAGACAGGTTCCAAGTGTCTTCTTCGTAGGTGCCGGTTTCAAAGGTCGTCGTAATATCGGTTTTGGCATAGCCAACCGATATACCAGCCACGAACGCCGACGAAAAGCGGTAGTCCGCACCCAAGTTGTACCCCCAGACGCTGCCATCGTAACGGTTATCCTCGCCCGTCCGGTTGCGTGTGTTTTCGACATCGGTAAAGGACCCATACCCCCAGATCGTGATCGGACTTTCAGTCGATAAGAAAATGCGTTGTTCTGGTCCGCCAATCGGGGAATCAGCGGTATCGGCGGCAGCGAGAGTCCGTGACGTATCGAAGGATGCGAGCATCGCCAACCCGCGCAGGGTTGTGCCATTCGTTTGGAATGGCGGCTCATCGTCTGTATCGAGACCGGCCATGCCGAACTGCTGCGTTGGTGTAACGCCATCTGGCTGTGTGCCTGGGACGGTTCCGCTGGGAATTATACCACCGGAACCAGGAGCACCACCCGGACCAGCCGCCACATTGGATACGCGCGACCCGAAATTCTGGCCAATCACCACAGATTGCGACCGCGTAACCGATCCCTGAACGGCGCGTTGGGCCGTAGACGTATCCTCCGACGAGGACGCGTCCGCAGTCGTTATCGCCACCGAGGCACTGTTGTAGGTGTAGCTGGCGCCTCCACCGGCAACCGTCAGAGAAACTGTCATCCGAATAGTTGACCCGTTCTCGCCATCAATCGTGACTGTCTCGGTTTCGGTACCGTTGACAGCACGGTCAATTTCACAAGCAACACCCGCAGCGGCGGTAAAAGTGCCAAGACTACATCCTCTATGCGCGGTATTGCTGGAGCCGCCGCCCGTCCCCATAATGAATTCCTCGGAGTTGCCACCCGTCTGGTTCCGGAACGTAATATCGAACTGACCAGTAAGCACGGCGACCGAGTTACCTTGCATGGCGCAAGTGCCGCCACTGTGATCGTATTGAAGACTATTGAAGGCGTTCGATGCAACCCCTGCCAAACCCGTGCATGTGATTGTCGTAGTTGCCGCAAATGCGTGACGCCCATCACCGATCATGAAGACATAAAAGACGGTCATCGCCAAAAGCAGCGACGATGGCAGTTTCGCAATATTGATCATGCAGGTCCCCCCGAACCGTTATGCACCCAAGCGGTCTAATTGCGCGCAAAAATGGATTTCATAAAATGATTATAAACTAAAAGTTTTCTTGGGATCAATATCTTATCAGTTACAACGAACGCCGCGCGGTTCCAGCACGCGCAAACTGTCCGCCCTGTGTCGCTTCTTTTTGCTCGGGTACGCATTTGCGACCCAAGGTGGCGTAACCGGCCTTCTATGCGGTCGCCAGCATCTCCGAAATGGCTTTGCACAGATGCCGGAAGGCTGTTTTCGCCCCCGGGCTCATATGCCGGGCACGCAGCCAGCCATGGATCATTTGCGGTTCTTCGCGGTACTGCACGGAAATGCCTGCACGGGCAAGGCGGGCAGTATATTCACGGCCATCATCGCGGAGCGGATCAAAATAGGCCGCGGTAATAAAGGTCGGCGGCAACCCACGCAGATCATCAACCGACAATGCATGGGCAAACGGATCATCCATCGGCGCCTTGAGCACATCACGATAGTAGATCACATCATCGGTGCTTAAACCCGGCGCACTGGCCATCTGCCCATAGCTTGGCCAATTCAAATCCCCGCCAAGAGCCGGATAAATCAGGGCCTGCCCCAGAACGCGATTGCCAAAGCCCTCTTCGCGGGCGCGAACGGCGATCCCGGCGGCCAGCATCCCCCCGGCACTATCCCCGACCAGCACGATTTTCTTGCCTGATGCCAAGATGCTTTGAGTTACCTTGTGGCAGTCTTCGTGCTGGGCTGGCCAAATATGTTCGGGGGCCAGGCGATAATCAATGGCGATCAGTTCAGCCTCTGCCGCCTGGGAGATTTCGGCGCAAATCGCATCATGGCTGTCGCGCGATCCAACGACAAAGCCACCGCCATGCATATAGACGATCTTGTGGTTTGCGGCGCAATCAGCCGGGCGGTAATGGCGCACCGGTACACCGGCAATCTCGTCGTCTTCGACCTGCATGCCTGCCGGATGGGCGAAGGCAAATTCTGTACATAGCGCATCATACCAGCTGCGCTGCTGATCAATTGAAGCCGCCACTGCGTCGGGCGGATAAAACCCGTCACATTTGGCAATGAAGGCGCGAATGCCTTCTTCCTCTGGCATCGGGTCATAGGTCATTTCGGAGGAAACCTGATCAGAATTGGCCATCAACGGATCCTTGTGGGCAGAGACTTGATGTCTCAGCCTAACGCGGAAGCCCCCGCAGTTAAAGACTGCAGGGGCAACTCACAGCGCAATTGTGAACTGGTTCCAAGCGACTCAGTTCAAGGCACCGGCCTAGCCAATTGCGCGGCCAAGCTGATCGGGGTTGGGCAGACTTGAATGGCGTTTGGCCATATCCGCCAGATTGGTCGCCACCAGGCCAGTCGGCTCGGAGGTGCGACGGGTGGTAAGGTCGACATGCAGCAAGAATGTCTCGACAGTTGCAGCAACCGCACCCGCATCATTGATCAGGCGATGGAACAGGTGCAGCTTCTTGCCCGCACCATTAATCAGCTGTGTCGTGACACGGACATGATCCCCGGCACTGATTTCCTGCAAATAGCAGACATGGGTTTCGACCGTGAAATAACTGCCACCCTTGGCGATATAGTCGGCATCCGCACCAACCATCTCCATGAAGCGGTCGCTTGCCTGTGAGCTGACTTCGACATAATGGGCTTCGTTCATGTGCCCGTTATAATCCGTCCAGCTTTGCGGGATCCGACGATCCCCGGTCACAGGAAGATCATCCAACGGTGCTGGGTCGGGCAAAGCTGCCTCGTGATCATTGATCGTGCCCCCGGCACCACTGCCCGATTTCTTGAGCGCGCGCATCATGCCAACAAGGTTGTCATCACGCAGGCGTTCAAGGTCACGGATGCTAATGTGACCGGATTGATCATCGGATTGCTGCGCAATACGGGCTGTCAGTTCCGGGGTCAGTTCCGGAACATCCATCAGCTTCGTCCATGGCCATTTCAGGGCCGGGCCAAATTGCCCGATGAAATGTTCCATCCCGGCTTCACCACCGGCAATACGATAGGTTTCAAACAGCCCCATCTGGGCCCAGCGGAGACCAAAACCAAACCGGATGGCATCATCAATTTCCTCGGTCGTGGCGACCTCGTCATGAACAAGCCACAGCCCTTCACGCCAGACCGCTTCAAGCAAGCGGTCGGCAATATGCGCATCAATTTCCTTCCGCACAACAAGCGGCTTCAGCCCGACGGACCGCAGTACCTCACACCCGGTCGCGAGCACCTCGGCATCGGTTGCTGCCGATGGCACCACTTCGATCAATGGCAGCAAGTAAACCGGGTTGAACGGATGGGCGACAACGATATGTTCGGGCTTGATCGAACCTTGCTGCAACTCGCTTGGCTTAAAGCCCGATGTCGATGAGCCGATCAGACAATCAGTGGGCGCATGGGCCTGAATCTGTGAGAGGATCTTGTGTTTAAGCGCAAGCTTTTCAGGAACGCTTTCCTGAATCCACTGCGCTCCGGTCACCGCCGTTGCCATATCGTCATGGAAGGTCAGTTTGCCTTCAGTCGGCAGGGCGCGGTCATAAAGGGCCGGCAAGCTGCGACGTGCGTTTGCCAGCACCTCATTGATTTTGCGTTCGGCCTGTGGGTCGGGATCGAAGACTGCAACATCCCAACCGTTGAGCAAGAATCTCGCGGCCCAGCCACCGCCAATCACACCACCGCCAATGATGGCGGCTTTTTTAATTGCGGTCGCAGACATCAGCGCGGCTCCCGCTTGGTCAGGCCAAGCTTCTTGCGGACCGCATCCGGGCCGATCACCGTGGCGCCCATGCCCTCGATAATGCCGACTGCCCGTTCAACCAGCTGGGCGTTGGTGGCAAGCACCCCCTTGGACAGATAGATATTGTCTTCCAGACCAACGCGCACATTGCCCCCGGCCAGTACCGATGCCGCAACATAAGGCATCTGATCACGCCCGATGGAAAAGGCCGACCATTCCCAGTCTGACGGCACATTGTTGACCATCGCCATAAAGGTATTGAGATCATTGGGCGCCCCCCACGGGATGCCCATACAAAGCTGCACCAGTGCCGGGCTTTTGAGAATGCCCTCAGATACCAGTTGCTTGGCAAACCACAGATGACCGGTATCGAATGCCTCGATCTCTGGTTTGACGCCAAGATCAGTCATCATCTGGCCCATGGCGCGCAGCATGCCCGGCGTATTGGTCATGACATAATCGGCCTCGGCAAAGTTCATCGTGCCGCAATCAAGAGTACAGATTTCCGGCAGGCAATCGGCGATGTGAGCCATGCGATCACGCGCCCCGATCATGTCGGTTGCGGCTTCATTGACCGGCAGCGGTGCCTCGGTCGAGCCAAAGACGATATCGCCGCCCATACCCGCCGTCAGGTTCAGGACAACATCAGTGTCGGCGGCCCGCACCCGTTCGGTCAGTTCGCGGTAATATTTAACGTCGCGTGATGGTGCACCGGTTTCAGGGTCGCGCACATGGCAATGCACCACCGCAGCACCGGCCTTGGCGGCATCAATCGCGCTGTTGGCGATCTGCTCTGGCGAGCGCGGCACATGCGGCGATTTGTCCTGTGTGCCGCCCGACCCGGTTACGGCGGCGGTAATGAAGACTTCCTTGTTCATCGAAAGCGGCATGTTGGCCTCTCTGGCTTTTGGGATCATTTTGCTGGGATCAGGGTATCGTAATTGGTGATATTGATTTTACATATTCCGTCATTTATTTTCCTGATCATGCCAAATGCCCGTCACCGATTTGTCTTTGTCCTGTTTGACGGTTTTTCCAATCTGGTTCTGGCCAGCGCATTGGAACCGTTACGCGCGGCCGCAGGCCTGCCGGGCGGGCCGGAAATCAGTTGGGATATCTGCACAATTGATGGATCCCCCGCGAAAAGTTCAAGCGAGCTTGTCATCACGCCCAAGGCCGCGCTCAATGCCATCGCGGATCCCACGCGGATTGATTATCTGGTGGTGATATCGGGCTATGACATGCGCCATCATTTATCGCCCCGAAACCGCGCCCGACTGCAAAATGCTGCGCAACATGCAAGCACGGTGATTGGGGTCGATACCGCCGCCTGGTTACTGGCCACTTGCGATATGCTGGACGGGAAATCGGCAACTATCCATTGGCAGGAACTTGATCAGTTCCGCGAACAGTTCCCCGATGTGCGTGTTTCGACCGACCGCTTTGTTGAAGACGGCAAAATGATCACGTCAGGCGGGGCGGCAACAGTGATGGAATTGATGCTCCATATCCTCGCCCGGGAATTTGGTGCCGCTGTCGCCTTTGATGTCAGCAACCTGTTTGTCTATGACGCCCGCCATCAGACACAAAGCGATCCCAGCAGCACAGTACCACGCGGCGCGGATCGTTTGCATGGTCCGGGTGCCGATCATGTACGACGTGCTGTTGCCAAAATGATTGCCTGTATTGAAACGCCTGTTGCACTTAAGACCATCGCGACACATGCGGGATGTTCATTGCGCAGCCTCGACCGGGCTTTTCAGAACAATCTGCAAATGGCACCGGGAAAGTATTATCAGATGCTGCGTCTTGGTCGGGCGCGTGATCTGGCGCGGTCGACCGACCTGAAACTGGCCGATATCGCTCTTCAAACCGGCTTTAGAAACCACGCGGCGCTAAGCCGTGCCTACGGGCAAGCCTTTGGCACAACCTTGCGCACGATGCGCGGCAAAGGACAGTCGGCGGCACGAACCTCCTGACCCGGCGCGCCCGCCCTATAGGCGGATCGATTCGACACTGTCTTTGAGAAGCTTCGCACTTTTTTCAAGTCCGTCACGCTCGGATGCAATCAGGTCTGGCATCAAATCGGTTTCGATCCCCTGTGCCCCGACCACGCGCGGGATAGAAAGGGCAACGTCCTTAACACCGACGATTTCAGGCGTCACACAAGATACAGTCAGAACATCATGCTGATCATGGCCAATGGCCTTGACGATTCGCGCCAGTCCGGCCCCGATCCCGTAATAGGTCGCCCCCTTGCCCTTGATGATCTTGTAGGCGGCATTGCGCACCCCATCATCAATGGTTGCCCGGACATGTTCAGTGATCGGTGAACCGACCTGGGCTGCAATATCGGCCAGCGAAAGCGACCCCACCTTGGCATTTGACCAGGCGAGAACTTCGCTATCTCCATGCTCGCCAAGCACATAGGCATGCACCGATTGTGGCGAAATCCCAAGTTGGCGCCCCAGAAGGCTTCGGAAGCGTGCCGTATCAAGAATGGTACCCGACCCGATCACCCGGCTTGCCGGAAGACCTGATATCCGCTGGGTAATCTGGGTCATGATATCGACCGGGTTGGACGCAATCAGAAGGATCGCATCAGGCGCAACCGCAAGCACATTGCCCACGACATCCTTGAAAACGGCGGCATTTCGTTCAAGCAATGCCAGCCGGGTTTCACCGAGTTTCTGACTGACCCCGGCGGCCAGAATCACCACCGAAGCACCGGCCAGACCGCTATAGTCTGCGGCCTCGACAATGGTGGAGGACATGAAGGGAACTGCATGGGCAATATCTTCGGCCTGTGCAACCGCGAGATCGTGGTTTCGATCCACCAGCACGACGGAACTTGCCAGTCCCATAACCGCCAGCGCATAGCCCGCCGAACTTCCGACCATTCCGGCCCCGACAATTCCGACTTTCATCACCCGAATCCCCAATTTTCTCAGCAGATTGTTCTGATGATGCCACTGAGACCCGGGAACGTCAAAAAAGGGCAGAAAAACGACCCCCGGATATTGGAATTTATCCCCGCAAAGGCCACGTAGCCGGGATAGCGTGCCAGACAATGATAATTGCGTCGCAAAACTACTGCCCAATTGACTTATGTTTTCTCCCTTAGCACCCACTTTCCGAAATAGATTTTCTGATCGCTCACTCTATGCCGTGGGCGTGCCAAAGAGCAGGTTACCTGCCGGCTGAGAAGAGGGAGACTTTGGGTGCAACTGACAGCCCGCAATCTGGCACGTACGCCGTACGTGAACCATTGTTCGTATTCGCTTTTGGTTGCGAATACCAATCGTGCTGACAACCACCACGTTGTTGGAACTGGATTGCTGCGTTCGGCTTCATCGCGTGATGTAAAGAAGCAAAACTGTCAGCTACCTCGGCTATACCAACTCTCTCGAACGCAGATAGCCACCGAAGACGTCCAGGAAATAAGCCCGAAACCGGAAACAACCGGTTTCAAATGTTTGTACACCGACCGTCCCCTTCGGTGATATGCTTACGCCCTGATGCACACGGCAAGCCCTGCACAGGATTCCATCCAGATACCATTGAGAGAAGCCGAGGTATCCGACCATGCATTCTTCTGATATTCAAAAGCTTGTTGCCCGCCGCGAGAAATTCAAAAGTCTCGAAGCACCCTTTTACAATTCCCAAGACATTCTGGATCTCGATCTTGATGTCATCTTCGGGCAGAACTGGATTTTTGTTGGCGTCGAACCGGAACTTCCCGAGCCGGGCGATTGCATCACTGTCGAGATCGGCAGCGCATCCATCCTGATCCTGCGTGGCGACGATATGGAGATCCGCTCATTCCATAACGTTTGCCGTCACCGTGGTGCCAAATTGATTGATGAACGCCAAACGACAATTGGCAACATCGTCTGCCGTTATCATGGTTGGACCTATAACGAGGATGGCGACCTTATCCTTGCTGAACATATGGGTTCGGGCTTTGATAAAAGCTGCCATGGCCTGAAAACCGTTCATGTCCGCTCCGTCGCGGGTTTGATCTTTATCTGCCTGGCCAAGGAAGCCCCGTCCGATATCGAAGAAATGGCCAAGGTCATGGAGCCGTACATCGCGCCGCACGACCTTTCCAACTGCAAGGTTGCCCATGTTTCTGAACTGATCGAGGAAGGAAACTGGAAGCTGACCATGGAAAACAACCGAGAGTGCTATCACTGCGAAGGTAACCACCCGCAGCTGACCGTACCGCTGTCGGAATTCGGTTTTGGTTTCTCGCCTGATGAACTTGACCAGCGTCGCTCCGAAGACGTTGCCAAATATTCCGAAACCATCGCCAACGACCATGCCCGTTGGGAAGCATGTGGCCTGCCGTCTGCCGAGCAGGACCAGCTTTCAAACATCACAGGTTTCCGCACCATGCGCCTGCCGCTGATGCGTGAAGGCGAATCGCACACCCTTGATACCAAGGCTGCCTCGAAGAAACTTCTGGGCAACTTTACCGATGCCAAACTTGGAGGCCTGAGCTTCTGGACACATCCGAACTCCTGGCACCACTTCATGGCCGATCATATCGTGACTTTCTGCGTTCTGCCGCTGTCGCCGAACAGAACGCTGGTCCGCACCACCTGGCTGGTTCACAAGGACGCGCGTGAGAACGAGGATTATACCCTTGATAACCTCACCCACGTCTGGAACATGACCAACCAGCAGGACGCAGATCTTGTGCGTCTTGCCCAGATTGGCAGTGAACAGCCTGCTTACGAACCGGGTCCGTATTCCCAGTTCACCGAACCGCACGTTGAGGCGTTCTGTGACTGGTACATCAAACGCCTGGAAGATCACTACGCAACGACTAAAGCCGGGATTGCCGCAGAATGAGTGAGAAGAAGCCAAACGAGGACGCGAAGGGCGAAGACGTGCCCGTCGAAGAAATCGTGACCGAAGTCAACCGGGTCCCCCTGTGGGACCCGGAACACGACGATGTCCTTGTTTGCCGGCAAGTTCGTCAGGAAACGCATGACGTGAAAACCTTTGTGTTTTCCGGGCGTGAGCCACGTGCGTTTCGTTTCTATCCCGGCCAATTCATGACCTTCGAGCTGCCGGTCGAAGGCATGGTCACGCGCAGCTATACGATCTCGGCATCGGCCGCACGGCCTTACCGTCTGGAAATCACGGTCAAACGTGTTCCGGGCGGGGCGGGATCGAACTGGCTGCATGACAACATGCTGCCAGGCAAGGAAGTGAATGTCACCGGCCCGGCCGGTGACTTCACCACCGATGCAACGGCTGATCAGAAACTGCTGTTCATTTCGGCTGGTAGCGGCATCACGCCGATGATGTCGATGACCCGGACGGCCTGCGATCTGTCGGAACCGACCGATCTGCATTTTGTTCATGCGGCACGCACACCGTCGGATCTGATTTTCCGCGATGAGCTTGATCTTCTGATGTCGCAGAATCCGTCGCTCAAGGTTTCACTGACCGTTGACACGACCTCTGCCAGCCATCAGTGGTCCGGCTTCACTGGCCGGTTGAGCCTGCCGATGCTGTCGCTGATGTCGCCGGACTTTAAGGACCGCAAGGTCTTTTGCTGTGGACCGGGCCGCTTCATGGAGGGCGTACGCACCATGCTCCAGGAAGCCGGTTTCGACATGGACAAATACTACGAGGAAAGCTTCGATTTCGGCGCTGAAACCGCGGGCACCCTCGAAGAACATGAGTCCGTCGCACCAGAGATCAGTGATCAGAAATTCCGTGTCAGCTTCGTCAAGACCGGCCACGTTGTGGAATGTAATCCGGGTATGACCATTCTGTCAGCTGCCAAGGAAGCCGGTCTGATGCCGATGTCGTCCTGTCAGCGCGGCATTTGCGGAACCTGCAAATCCAAACTGAATTCGGGTGAAGTCGATATGCAGCATGGCGGCGGTATCCGCCAGCGCGAAGTCGATCAGGGCAAAATCCTGATTTGCTGCTCGACCCCGCTTTCCGATGTCGAGGTCGAACTCTAGGGTCAGGACCTATTAATTTGATTGGAATGGCAGAGCTTATATTTGTGAAGCCCAAGGAAAAGCCCGCCGGGCGGGTTGGTATCCCGGACAAGGGGTTTGACGTAGGAGTTCGCGAATATAAGCTCTGTCCTTTGGATCGCTCAGATTTGCACGGGCCACTTTGTCGCAAAACCTTGAAAGATTAATATCTTCCAGCAGTTTTGCTTCGCGTATCCGCACAAATCTGAGCGACCATTCAAACCAAATTAATAGGTCCTGACCCTAGGGGCACCCGAGATCGACAACCAATTTAAAACGCCCCGCTGACGTTTGACTGTGAGCGTGGCGTTTTCTTATGCCGGTGCGTCAATCTGCGGGGTTTCTTCGATCATGGCACTGGTCGCAAGCGAATCGGGGATCGGACGCCGCAGGGCCTGCGGTGTGCAACCATAGCGGCGCCGGAACATGCGGCTCAGATGAGACGAATCGCAGAACCCGCAATCAACGGCAATCTGCGCAACAGACTTGTCGCTCTTCTCGATCAGGTGTTGGGCCAGATCCAGACGAATATTCAGGAACGCCACCTGTGGCGACGTATCAAGTGCTAGTCTGAAATGCCGTTCGATCTGGCGTTTACTGTTGCCCATGCGGCGCGCGATTTCCTGAACCGAAATCGGCATGTCGATATTTTGCTGCATGATCAAAAGGGCACGCTGGACGATCTGATCTTGCGTTTTCAGATCAAGCGGAATGCCCGGCTGCGGTTTTTCAGCCTGAAGCGCATCATCAATGATCATGATATGCAGGCTTTTATTGGCCTGGGCACGGCCAACATGCTTATCGACCAGATAGGCCGCTAGATGCGCCGAACTCACCCCGCCCGAACAGGTTAACCGATCTCGGTCAACGACGAAAATCTGTTCGGTGACCGGATCAAGCCCTTCGAATTGTTCAACAACTTCGGAATGATGGAACCAGCTGACACAGCAGCGATAACCATCCAGAAGCCCTGCTTCATGCAGCATGAAGACACCGGTACAAACCCCCACAAGCGGCACCCCGGCTGCGGCCGCTTCATGCAGGAATTTCTGATAGGCAGGGCTTAGCTTTTCGGCGTCATCCATCAACCCGCCAACAACCACGATATAGTTGAACCGCCTTGGGTCCCCTAACCGTTCCTTGGGATGGACTGCGATGCCGCTACTCGATGTGATCGGATCCATCGTATCCGACAGAACCGTCCATTTACAAAGAATCGGACGACTTCGATCGCCTTCATCTGCGGCCAGTCGCAAAACATCAACAAAATTCGCAAAGGCACACAGCGTAAAGCGCTTTGCGAGGATAAAACCGACGTTCAAGCGTGGTGCGGCTTGAGCACGGGAATCAGGCTTCTTGAGCATCGGTTCCTCCGATACAGGCAAGGTTGTCGGGTTTGTCGTAGCGGTAATCTCAGTTTGACGCAAACATTCTATTTTTTGGCGCAAAAAGTCGCCAGATTAATTTTCATGATACCGAGGGGTATATCGGGGAAGCAAGAGAAACAAAGGGTCTCGGCAGAATCAACAATCGGATTGCGATGAAGACGCCAAAATCGGCAAACAGTACATTCGCGCCCCGAAACGTTGGCCAAAAATGTGTAACAATTGTCCCGTTCCCGGAAATCGGCATCCCGAATTGCACCAAGTTAAATGTCGCCTCCGGTAGTGTCACATCACGTAACGCTTCCAGTCTTTGAAACACAACTCGGGTCGCTTTGTCGGCGACCACCCCGGACCAGACAGACCTGATCCGGATTTCGTCAGAGAGGGAAATGATGAAGGTTCTCGTACCTGTTAAACGGGTCGTCGACTACAACGTGAAAATCCGCGTCAAGGCGGATGGTTCCGGTGTTGACCTTGCCAATGTCAAAATGTCGATGAACCCCTTCGACGAAATCGCTGTCGAGGAAGCCATCCGCCTTAAAGAGGCTGGCCAGGCTGACGAAATCGTCGCTGTCTCGATTGGTCCGGCTCAGGCACAGGAAACCCTGCGCACCGCCCTTGCCATGGGTGCCGATCGCGCCATCCTGATCACGGTCGATGACCCGGTTGAACCGCTTGATGTCGCAAAAATCCTTAAAGGCGTTGTCGAGGCCGAGGACCCCGGCCTTGTCATTCTGGGCAAGCAGGCGATTGATGATGACGCCAACCAGACAGGTCAGATGCTGTCCGCCCTGCTGGGCTGGTCGCAGGCAACCTTTGCTTCCAAACTGGAACTGTCGGCCGATAATGCAAAAGTTACCCGCGAGGTGGATGGTGGTCTTCAAGCGATCAGCGTCAGCTTGCCGGCAATCGTTACGGCCGACCTTCGCCTGAACGAGCCGCGCTATGCGTCGCTTCCCAACATCATGAAGGCCAAGAAAAAGCCGCTTGATACCAAAACCGCCGCTGACTTCGGCGTAACCGTTGCTTCGCGTCTGCGCGTCATCCGGGTTGAAGAACCCGCAACGCGTCAGGCGGGCATCAAGGTTGCCGATGTTGCTGAACTCACCGACAAACTCAAGAATGAAGCTGGCGTCATCTGACCCAGGCGGAGATTGAAATCATGGCTATTCTTCTTTTTGCCGAACACGATAACGCCGCTCTGTCTGAACAGACTGCAAAAGCACTGAGCGCTGCATCGCAGATCGGTGGGGATATCGATGTTCTGGTTGCTGGCAATGGCGTTGGTGCGGTTGCAGAACAGGCATCCAAACTTTCCGGTGTTCGCAGCGTTCTGGTTGCGGAAAGCGACGCACTGGCAAACCATCTTGCTGAAAACGCAGCAGACCTGATCGTCTCGCTTGCGGGTGACTATGACACCATCGTTGCTGCGGCCACGGCGAATGGCAAAAACATCCTGCCGCGCGTTGCCGCCCTGCTTGACGTCATGCAGGTCTCGGAAGTCATGGAAGTTGTCGACGCGGAAACCTTCAAACGTCCGATTTATGCTGGCAACGCCATCGAAGTTGTCCAAAGCACGGATGCCAAAAAAGTCCTGACCATCCGGACTTCAAGCTTTGGCGCGGCTGAGGCTGGTGACAGCGCAGCCGAGATCAAGTCGGTTGAAGCCGGTTCGGCGGAATCCGGGAAATCTTCCTTCCTTGAAAACATTCTGTCGGAAAATGATCGTCCGGAACTGGGTTCCGCCAAAATTATTGTTTCCGGTGGTCGTGCGCTTGGATCAGAAGAAAAATTCAAAGCCGTCATAACACCGCTGGCGGACAAGCTTGGTGCAGCTGTTGGTGCATCGCGCGCCGCTGTTGATGCGGGCTACGCACCAAACGATCTTCAGGTGGGTCAGACGGGTAAAGTTGTCGCACCGGACCTATATATCGCATGTGGCATTTCCGGCGCGATCCAGCATCTGGCAGGCATGAAGGATTCCAAGATCATCGTTGCCATCAATACAGATGAAGAAGCGCCGATCTTCCAGGTCGCGGATTACGGCATTGTCGGTGATCTGTTTGACATTCTGCCGCAGCTGGAAAACCAGCTTTAACGCTTAACCAGAGAAATCGAGACGGAACCAAACCAGTGAACGATACCTCTTATATCCTGCGTATTGCCTGTGACGACCAGCCGGGCATCGTTGCGACCGTTACCTCGGCTCTGGCCACGCGCGGCGCGAACATCGCCGAGTCCAACCAGTTCTGGGACCGCCACACCAACAAATTCTTCCTGCGTGTTGCCGTCATCACGCCGTCAGATATCGACAAGGAATCCATTGCCCTGTCGCTTAACCCGGCTGTTGATCGCTTTAATCTCAAGCTCAAGATTGATGAAGTTGCACGCCGTCCGCGGATCATCATCATGGTTTCGAAATTCGACCATGCGATGCTGCACCTTCTGTATCAAATCAAGGTGGGTTGGCTGGATACCGAAGTTGCGGCCATCGTTTCGAACCACGAAGATGCCCGCAAGGTTGCCGATCAGGAAGGCATCCCCTTCTATCACTGGCCGGTGAACAAGGAAAACAAGGCCGAACAGGAAGCCAAGCTTGCGGACCTGATCAAGGAAACCAAGTCTGAACTGGTGGTCCTTGCCCGTTACATGCAGGTCCTGACCAACGAGCTTTCAAGCCAGTTCTACGGCATGATCATCAACATTCACCACTCGTTCCTGCCAAGCTTCAAGGGCGCAAAGCCTTATCATCAGGCTTACGAACGCGGTGTGAAACTGATCGGGGCGACAGCACACTATGTCACGCCCGACCTTGATGAAGGCCCGATCATCGAACAGGAAACCGAACGCGTAAACCACGCGATGTCGGCCGAAGATTTCGTCGCGGCAGGCCGCGATATCGAATCACGGGTTCTCGCCCGTGCGGTCAAATACCATCTTGAAGGCCGGGTGATGCTTAACGATCACCGAACGGTTGTCTTCACTTTGTAGTAAACTCCTGCAACGGGGCCGGCTTTGACCGGTCCCTGACGCGTTTTTCGCCATGCCGAGCACTGACAAACATCTCGGAAAGAAGGATTGAGAGAAATGAGCGCATTTCCAAGCAAGGCCAAAGTCGTCATCGTCGGTCTCGGCGGTATTGTTGGCTCCTCGGTGGCACATCACCTGATCGAAAATGGCTGGGACGATATTGTCGGCATCGACAAATCGGGCATCCCGACCGATATCGGCTCGACCGCGCATGCATCTGACTTCTGCTATGCGACCAGCCACGACCTGCTGACCACCTGGACCACCATGTATTCCATGGATTTCTACGAAAAGATGGGCCATTACGCGCGCATCGGCGGTCTGGAAGTCGCACGTGTCGGTGATGACGAACGCATGGGCGAACTCAAACGCCGCGTTGATTCCGGCAAGGCATTTGGCACCAACGTCAAAATGATCTCGGCATCCGAGGCCAAGGAAAAATTTCCGCTTCTTGAAGAAGACCAGATTCAGGGCGCGATGTGGGACCCGGATGCAGGCCTTGTCATCCCGCGCTCGCAAACCGTTGCTGGCAAACTGATCGATCAGGCCGAAGCAACCGGCAAGCTCAAGATCTTTGCCAACACCTCAGCTCTTGAACTCATCACCGAAAATGGCCGCATCAAAGGCGTCGTCACCGAACGCGGGACGATCCATGCCGACTATGTCGTGGTTTGTGCGGGTCTGTGGGGTCGTCTGATCGCCGAAATGGCGGGCGAAGACCTCCCCGTAATGCCGGTCGACCATCCGCTGACCTTCTTCGGGCCGTATAACGAATTCGAAGGCACCGGTGTTGAAATCGGTTACCCGCTGCTGCGTGACCAGGGCAACTCGGCCTATATGCGCGATACCGGCGACCCCAAAAGCACCGAGGGCGGCCAGATCGAATGGGGTTACTACTACGAAGAAAACCCGCGTCTGGTCCATCCGCGCGACATCCTTGAAAAGGATCAGGCACGCCTGTCCCCGTCCCAGCGCGACCTCGAACTCGAAGATGTCATCGAGCCGCTTGAACGCGCCATGGAACTGACCCCGATCCTGACCGAGCTTGGCTTTAACGAAAGCCACTCGTTCAACGGCCTTCTGCAGTCTGCTGCGGATGGTGGTCCGTCGATGGGTGAAAGCCAGAAATTGCGTGGCCTTTGGTACGCCGTTGGTATCTGGATCAAAGACGGGCCGGGCATGGGTAAACTGATTGCCGACTGGATGACCCACGGCCGTACCCACGTTGATCACCATGCTGTCGATTTCTCGCGTTATAACGAGTTCCAGCTTGACGCCGATTACATCTATCAGCGCTGCTACGAAACCGCGAAGAAGATTTACAACCCGCCAGTTCACCCGCGTGAGCCGTTTGCAAGCGCGCGCGGTATTCGTCGCTCCCCGTTCTATGAGCGCGAAGTCGAGCTGGGCGGTTACTTCATGGAACTGGGCGGCTGGGAACGTGCGCATGGCTATGCTGCCAACGAGCACCTTCTGGAAAAATACGCTGATCGCGTGCCCGTCCGTGAAAATGAATGGGACACCCGCCACTTCTGGCGTGTCTCGAACGCCGAACAGCTCGCCATGAGTGATGATTGCGGCATCATCAACCTGTCGCACTTCCACATGACCGACATTTCCGGTCCGGATCATGTCGAGCTGATGGAATGGCTTTGTGCGGCCAAAATCGGCGGGGATGCCAATATCGGCAAGGGCATTTATACCCACATGCTTGATGACGAAGGCATGGTACGTGCCGACTTCACCGTCTTCCGCATGGAAGACCGCTGCCGTCTGGTGAACGGTGCCGATGCCGGCCCGCGTGACCTGACCTATATGCGTCGCATGGCCCAGGACAAGGGGTGGGATGTCACGATCACTGATGTGACCGAAGACTACACCACGATTGGCATCTGGGGCCCGAACGCACGTGAGAACCTTAAAAAGGTTGTCGCCGATCCCGACGCGCTGAATGTCGAAAACTTCCCGTTTGCGGCCATTCGCCCGATCACGATTGCCGGCAAGACCGTTTCGGCTCTCCGCATTTCCTATGTCGGCGAACAGGGCTGGGAACTTCACATGCGTTACGAAGATGGCCTGGCCGTTTGGGATGCGCTGCGTGCAATCGGTGTTCTGGCCGTTGGTGTTGAAACCTACGCCAACTCGCGCCGTCTGGAAAAATCGCTGCGTCTGCAGAACGCTGATCTGCACACCCAGTACAACCTGCTGGAAGCTGATCTGGCCCGCCCGAAAGTCAAGGAAGCCGATTTCCGCGGTAAAGCCAAGCATGTCGAGTTCCGCGAACGCGATCACCAACCGGCAATGCTCTGCACGCTGATCATGACCGAAAACGTCGATGCCAACGGTGTTGCGCGTTACCCGGTCGGGAGCCTGCCGGTGATGGACCCGGAAACCGGCAAAACCCTGATTGATGAGTTGGGCCGTCGTTCCTACACCACCTCCATCGCCTTTGGTCCGAGTGTTGGCAAAAACATCGCCCTTGCTTACCTGCCATGGGACTACTGCCAGGAAGGTCGCAAACTGACCGTGTCCTATATGGACGAGATCTATCCGGTTGAAGTCTACGGCATCGGCTACAAACCGATCTACGACCCGGAAAACCTCAAGCCGCGCAGCTAGGCTTCACAAAGGTTACGCATACAAAAAAGCAGCGGTATTAACCGTCAAGTATTAAAGCATAGTGGTCACGCATTCTCGCATTGAGGATCGTGACCATTTTTCTGACGACGGCAATGACAGCAACCTTTCCTGGTTTTCCGTTTTCAGTCAGGCGCTTATAGAAGTCGCGCAGCAGAGGGTCGAAGCGTATTGCCGGTAATGCGGCGTAGTAAAGAGCATTGCGCACTTCCATACGTCCGCCGCCAATCATTCTTTTGCCCTGGAACAGACCGCTATCTCTGTTGATCGGGGCGACACCGACCAACTTTGCAATCTGCCCTTTTT